>NZ_BAAARK010000044.1:0-50322 GCF_039532155.1 Streptomyces lunalinharesii | reverse complement strand
CACGGAGCTGGACGCCGGCTACTGGTTCCGCAACCTGCGCGGACGGGTCCGGTTCGCGGACGCGGTGCGGACGCTGCTGGCGGCGGAGCACCGGGCGTTCGTCGAGGTCAGCTCGCACCCGGTGCTGTCGATGGCGGTGCAGGAAGCGATCGACGAGGCCGGCGTGCCGGCCGTGGCCGCCGGCACGCTGCGCCGGGACCAGGGCGGCACGGACCGCTTCCTGCTGTCGGCCGCCGAGGTCTTCGTACGCGGTGTGGACGTCGACTGGGCAGGACTGTTCGAGGGGACCGGGGCGGCCCGGGTCGACCTGCCCACCTACGCCTTCCAGCGCGAACACCTCTGGGCCGTACCGCCCGTCCCGGCAGGCGACGCCGCCGCGGACCCGGACGACGCGGCCTTCTGGACCGCCGTCGAGGACGGTGACGTCACCGCACTGACCACCACCCTCGGCACCGACGAGGGCTCCGTCGCCGCCGTCCTGCCGGCCCTGTCCTCCTGGCGCCGGGCGCGCCGCGACCGCTCCACCGTGGACGCCTGGCGCTACCGCGTCGCCTGGCAGCCGCTCACCGGCACGCTGCGGCCCCCGGCCCTGACCGGCAGCTGGCTGCTGGTGAGCGTCGACGGTGTCGACGACGCCGACGTCGCCGGGGCGTTGGCGTCGCACGGTGCGCAGGTGTGCCGGCTGGTCCTGGACGAGGAGTGCACCGACCGGGCCGTCCTGCGGGAGCGGCTGGCCGGTGCGGTGGCGGCGGCCGGCGGCTGCACCGGCATCGTCTCCGTCCTCGCCGCGGCCGAGCGGACCGGCGCCGTCCCGGGCACCTCCCTGGCGCTCGGCACGGCCCTGACCGTGACCCTGATCCAGGCCCTCGGCGACGCCGAAATCGACGCCCCGCTCTGGGCGTTGACCCGCGGCGCGGTCTCCACCGGCCGGGCCGACGCACTGACCGCACCGGTCCAGGCACAGGTCCTCGGCGTCGGCTGGACCGCGGCGCTGGAGCACCCGCAGCGCTGGGGCGGCACCGTCGACCTGCCCGCCGCCCTCGACGACCGGACCGCCCGCCGACTCGCCGCCGCACTCTCCGGCGCCCTCGGCACCGAAGACCAACTCGCCGTCCGGCCCACGGGCATCTTCACCCGCCGCATCGTCCGCGCCGAGCCCGCCCCCGGACGCTCCGCCCGGACCTGGACGCCGCGCGGCACGACCCTGATCACCGGCGGGTCCGGCACCCTCGCCCCGCACCTCGCCCGGTGGCTCGCCGCACGCGGCGCGGAACACGTCGTGTTGGTCAGCCGGCGCGGCGCGGAAGCCCCCGGCGCCACCGAACTCGCCGCGGAACTCGCGGAGTCGGGCACCGAAACGACCCTGGCCGCCTGCGACGTCACCGACCGGGACGCGGTCGCAGCACTCCTCGCCGACCTCAAGGCCGACGGCCGCACCGTGCGCACCGTCGTCCACACCGCCGCCACCATCGAGCTGCACACTCTGGACGCCACCACGCTGGCCGACTTCGACCGGGTGCTGCACGCCAAGGTCACCGGCGCCCAGGTCCTCGCGGAACTCCTCGACGACGACACGCTCGACGACTTCGTCCTGTACTCCTCCACCGCCGGCATGTGGGGCAGCGGCGCGCACGCCGCCTACGTCGCCGGCAACGCCCACCTCGCGGCGCTCGCCGAGCACCGGCGGGCCCGCGGACTGCCCGCCCTGGCACTGTCCTGGGGCATCTGGGCCGACGACCTCGAACTGGGCCGGGTCGACCCGCAGACGATCCGCCGCAGCGGCCTGGAGTTCATGGACCCGCAGCTCGCCCTGAGCGGCCTGAAGCGGGCGCTGGACGACGACGAGCGGGTCCTCGCCGTCGCCGACGTGGACTGGGAGACCTACCACCCCGTCTACACCTCGGGCCGCCCCACCCCGCTCTTCGACGAGGTGCCGGACGTCCAGCGGCTCACCGCGGCCGCCGAGCGGGACGCCGGGGCCGGTGTCGAGGGCGAGTTCGCCGCCGCCCTGCACGCCCTGTCCGACGCCGAGCGGCGGCGCAAGCTCCTGGAGACCGTCCGCACCGAGGCCGCGGCCGTCCTCGGCCTGTCCTCCGCCGAGGACCTCACCGACCAGCGGGCCTTCCGCGACGTCGGCTTCGACTCGCTGACCGCGGTGGCGCTGCGCAACCGGCTGGCGTCCGTCACCGGCCTGACACTGCCGTCGACGATGGTCTTCGACCACCCCAACCCGGCCGCGCTGGCCGCCTTCCTGCACGGCGAACTGGCCGGCGCCCGGTCCGCCGGCGCCGAAGCCGTCCCGACGGGCCCGCCCGCCGCCGACGACCCGATCGCCGTCATCGGCATGAGCTGCCGCTACCCCGGCGGCGTCAGCTCCGCCGAGGACCTGTGGCGGATCGCCCTGGACGAGGTCGACGCGATCTCCGGCTTCCCCGCCGACCGCGGCTGGGACGCCGACGGGCTCTACGACCCCGACCCCGACCGGGCCGGCCGCACCTATTCCGTGCAGGGCGGGTTCCTGCGCGACGTCGCCGAGTTCGACCCGGGCTTCTTCGGGATCTCGCCGCGCGAGGCGCTCGCCATGGACCCGCAGCAGCGCCTGCTGCTGGAAACCGCCTGGGAGGCGTTCGAGCACGCCGGCCTCGACCCGGTCGCCCAGCGCGGCAGCCGCACCGGCACCTTCGTCGGCGCCAGCTACCAGGACTACGCCTCCGGCGTGCCCAGCGGCGAGGGCTCCGAAGGCCACATGATCACCGGCACGCTCTCCAGCGTGCTGTCCGGCCGGGTCTCCTACCTCTTCGGGTTCGAGGGCCCCGCCGTCACGCTCGACACCGCCTGCTCCTCCTCCCTGGTCGCCCTGCACCTGGCCTGCCAGTCGCTGCGCAACGGGGAGAGCTCCCTCGCCCTGGCCGGCGGCGTCAGCATCATGTCCACGCCGATGTCGTTCGTCGGCTTCAGCCGGCAGCGCGCCCTCGCCGAGGACGGCCGCTGCAAGGCGTACGCGGACGGCGCCGACGGCATGACCCTCGCCGAGGGCGTCGGCCTGGTCCTGCTGGAGCGGCTGTCCGTCGCCCGCGCCAACGGACACCAGGTGCTCGCCGTCATCCGCGGCTCCGCCGTCAACCAGGACGGCGCCTCCAACGGCCTGACCGCGCCCAACGGCCCGTCCCAACAACGCGTCATCCGCCAGGCGCTGGCCAACTCCGGTGTCGAGCCCGGCGACATCGACGTCCTGGAGGGCCACGGCACCGGCACCGCCCTCGGCGACCCCATCGAGGCCCAGGCGCTGCTGGCCACCTACGGCCCCGACCGGGACCCCGAACGGCCGCTGCTGCTCGGCTCGGTGAAGTCCAACATCGGCCACACCCAGATGGCGTCCGGCGTCGCCAGCGTCATCAAGCTCGTCCGCGCCCTCCAGGAAGGGGTGGCGCCCAAGTCCCTGCACATCGACCGGCCCTCCACCCACGTCGACTGGTCCTCCGGCGCCATCGGACTGCTCACCGCCCGCACGCCGTGGCCCGACACCGGCCGACCGCGCCGCGCCGCCGTCTCCTCCTTCGGCATCAGCGGCACCAACGTCCACACCATCCTCGAACAGGCCCCTGCCGACGACGGGGCCGCGCCCGCCGACCCGCCGCACGACGGCCTGGTGCCGGTGCTCGTCTCCGGCCGCGGCGAGGCCGCGCTGCGCGCCCAGGCCGCCCGCCTGCTCGCCTTCGTCGAGCAGCGCCCGGACGCCCACCTCACCGACCTCGCACACGCCCTCGCCACCTCGCGCGCCGCGTTGGAGCACCGGGCCGCGGTCCTCGCCACCGACCGCGCCGAACTGGTCCGCGGGCTGCACGCACTGCGCGACGGACTGCCCGACCCCGGCCTCGTCCAGGGCATCGCAGGGCGTGGCCGGACCGCCTTCCTCTTCACCGGCCAGGGCAGCCAGCGGGCCGGCACCGGACGCGAACTGCACGCCCGCCACCCGGTGTTCGCCGATGCGCTGGACGCCGTCCTGGCCCGGCTCGACGGCGTCCTGGAGCGGCCGCTGCGCGAGGTGCTGTTCGCCGAACCGGGCTCCGCCGAGGCCGCGCTGCTGGACCTGACCGGCTACGCCCAACCCGCCCTGTTCGCCGTCGAGGTCGCCCTGTTCCGCCTCCTGGAGTCCTGGGGCGTCACCCCCGACTACCTGGCCGGCCACTCCGTCGGCGAACTCGCCGCCGCGCACGTCGCCGGCGTGCTGTCGCTGGACGACGCCTGCACCCTGGTCGCCGCCCGCGGCCGCCTCATGCAGGCACTGCCCGAGGGCGGCGCCATGGTCGCCCTGGAGGCGGCCGAGGACGAGGTCCTCCCGCACCTCGCGGACCGCGCCGACCGGGTGTCGGTGGCCGCCGTCAACGGGCCCCGGTCGGTGGTCGTCGCCGGGAACGAGGAGGACGTGCTCGCCCTCGCCGCCGCCTTCGCCGCCGACGGACGGCGCACCAAGCGGCTGCGGGTGAGCCACGCCTTCCACTCGCCGCTGATGGACGCCATGCTCGACGACTTCGCCGCCGTCGCCCGCGGACTCACCTACCACCCGCCGACCATCCCCCTGGTGTCGAACGTCAGCGGCGGCCCGGCCACCGCCGACCAGATCGGCACGCCCGACTACTGGGTCCGGCACGTCCGCGCCGCCGTCCGCTTCGCCGACGGCATCGACTGGCTGGCCACCCAGGGCGACGTCCGCACCTTCCTGGAACTCGGCCCGGACGGCGTCCTCACCGCGATGGCCCGGGAGAGCCTCACCGACCCGTCCCGCACGGTACTGCTGCCGACCCTGCGCGCCGACCGGCCCGAGCAGCGCACCCTGCTCACCGCCGTCGCCGCGGCCCACGCCCACGGCACCGCCGTCGACTGGACCGGCCACTTCGCCGCACACGGCGCGCGCCGCCTGGCCCTGCCGACCTACGCGTTCCAACGCGAGCGCTACTGGCCCGACACCACCGCCGCCACACCGGCCGGCTCGGCCGGTTCCGCCCTCGACGCCGAGTTCTGGGCCGCCGTGGAGCGCGACGACGTCGCCGCCCTCACCGCCTCCCTGGACCTCGACGACGCGACCGTCACCGCCATGGTGCCCGCGCTCACCGCCTGGCGCCGCCGCCGCGGCGAGCAGACCGCACTGGACTCCTGGCGCTACCGCGTCACCTGGAAGCCGCGCGGCGCCACCGCACCCGCCGCCCCCACCGGCCGCTGGCTCGTCCTCGTCCCGCACGACCACCAGGACGAAGCCACCGCCGCCTGGGCCGCCGACGTCGAGGACGCCCTCGGCACCGCCACCGTCCGGCTCGCCGTCGCCACCGCCGACCGGGCCGCGCTGGCCGCCCGGATCACCGCAGCCGCCGACGACGAGGGCCCCTTCGGCGGCGTGCTGTCCCTGCTGCCCCTCGCCCCCGGCGACGCCGGCCACCCCGGCGCGCCCGCCGCCCTCACCCTCACCACCACCGCCGTACAGGCCCTCGGCGACGCGGGGATCGACGCGCCGCTGTGGAACGTCACCCGCGGCGCCGTCGCCGTCGGCCGCACCGAGCGGCTCACCGCCCCCGAACAGGCCGCCGTCTGGGGCCTCGGGCGCACCGTCGCCCTGGAACTGCCCGCCCGGTTCGGCGGCACCGTCGACCTGCCCGCCACCGTGGACGCAACGGCCGCCCGCCGGCTGCGCACGGTGCTCGCGGCGCACGACGGCGAGGACGCGGTGGCCGTCCGCCCGTCCGGCGTCTTCCTGCGCCGCCTCGCGCACGCCCCCGCCGGCCCCGAAGCGCCCCGCAGCGCCTTCGACCCGGCGGCCGGCACCGTCCTGATCACCGGCGGCACCGGCGGCATCGGCGGCCACCTCGCCCGCCGACTGGCCCGCGACGGCGCCGCCCACCTGCTGCTCACCAGCCGCCGCGGGCCCGACGCGCCCGGCGCGACGGAACTCCGCGCCGAACTGGAGGCACTGGGCGCCCGCGTCACCCTCGCCGCCTGCGACGCCGCCGACCGCGACGCGCTGGCCGCCCTCCTTGCCGAGGTGCCCGCCGACGCCCCGCTGTGCGCGGTGTTCCACACCGCCGGCGTCGTCGAGGACCACGTGGTGGACGCGCTCACCCCGGAGCACTTCGCGGCCGTGCTGCGCGCCAAGACCGTCGCCGCCCAGCACCTGGACGCGCTCACCGCCGACCTGGACCTCACCGCGTTCGTGCTGTTCTCCTCGACCGCCGGCGTGCTCGGCGCCGCCGGCCAGGGCAACTACGCCGCGGCCAACGCCCACTTGGACGCGCTCGCCGCGGACCGCCGCGCCCGCGGCCGGACCGCGCTGTCCGTGGCCTGGGGCCCGTGGGCCGGTTCCGGCATGGTCGCCGACGACCCCGAACTGACCGACCGGGTGCGGCGCGGCGGCTTCGAACCGCTCGCCCCCGAACGCGCCGTGCACGCCCTCCTGCGCGCCGTCGCCCACGACGACACCACCGTCACCGTCGTCGACCTCGACTGGGAGCGGTACCTGCGCGCGTTCGCCGCGCTCCGCCCGCTGCCGTTCGTCGCCGACCTCCCCCAGGCCGCCCTGGCCCTCCCGGCGGCCACCACCAAAACCGCCGGCGACCTGCGGCAACGGCTGGCCGAACTGCCCGAACCCGAACGGCCGGCAGCCCTTCTGGACCTGCTCCGCGCCCAGGTCGCCGCCGTCCTCGGCCACGCCGACCCGCGCACCGTCGACGACGACCGGGCCTTCCGCGACCTGGGCTTCGACTCGCTGACCATCCTGGAGCTGCGCAACGCCCTCGACGCCGCCACCGGCCTGAGCCTGCCCGCCACCCTGGTCTACGACCTGCCCACACCGCGCGAGATGGCGGACTTCCTGCTCGCCGAACTCCTCGGCACCCTGCCCGCGGACATCACCACCGCCGTCCCCACCGCCGCCACCGACGACGACCCGGTCGCCGTCATCGGCGTCGGCTGCCGCTTCCCCGGCGGCGTCACCACCCCCGAGGAACTCTGGCAGCTCCTCGACGAGGGCAGGGACGGCATCAGCCGCTTCCCCGACGACCGCGGCTGGGACCTCGCCGCCCTCGGCGCCGGCGCCTCCGCCACCCTGGACGGCGGATTCCTCTCCGGCGTCGCCGACTTCGACGCCCGGTTCTTCGGCATCTCGCCCCGCGAGGCGCTGGCCATGGACCCCCAGCAGCGCCTGCTGCTGGAAACCACCTGGGAGGCACTGGAGCGGGCCGGCATCGACCCGACCGCGCTGCGTGGCTCCACCACAGGCGTCTTCGTCGGCACCAACGGCCAGGACTACCCGACGCTGCTGCGCCGCTCCACCTCGGACGTGGCCGGTTACGTCGCCACCGGCAACACCGCCAGCGTGATGTCCGGCCGGCTCTCCTACGCGCTCGGCCTCGAAGGCCCGGCCGTCACCGTCGACACCGCCTGCTCCTCCTCGCTCGTCGCCCTGCACTGGGCCGGCCGGGCGCTGCGCACCGGCGAGTGCGACCTCGTCGTCGCCGGCGGCGTCTCGGTGATGGCCGGCCCCGACTCGTTCGTGGAGTTCTCCACCCAGGGCGGGTTGGCGCCCGACGGCCGCTGCAAGGCGTTCTCCGACGCCGCCGACGGCACCGCCTGGTCCGAGGGCGTCGGCATCCTCGTCCTGGAACGCCTCTCGGACGCCCGCCGCAACGGCCACCCGGTCCTCGGCCTGATCCGCGGCACCGCCGTCAACCAGGACGGCGCCTCCAACGGCCTGACCGCCCCCAACGGCCTGTCCCAACAGCGCGTCATCGCCCAGGCCCTGGCCGACGCCCGGCTCACCCCCGCCGACGTCGACGCGGTCGAGGCGCACGGCACCGGCACCACCCTGGGCGATCCGATCGAGGCCCGGGCCCTGATCGCCGCCTACGGCCGCAACCGGGACGCCGCACGGCCGCTGCTGCTCGGCACCGTCAAGTCCAACCTCGGGCACACCCAGGCCGCCGCCGGTGCCGCCGGCATCATCAAGATGCTGTTGGCGATGGGACACGGCACCCTGCCGAAGTCCCTGCACGTGGGCACCCCGTCCAGCCACGTCGACTGGAGCGGCGGCACCGTCGCGCTCCTCGACGACGCCCGGCCCTGGCCGGCGACCGGACGACCCCGGCGCGCCGGCGTCTCCGCCTTCGGCGTCAGCGGCACCAACGCCCACGTCGTCGTCGAACAGGCCCCCGCCGCCGACGCCCCGACCACCGACCCCGTGCCGCAGCCGGCCCCCGCCGTCGTGCCGTGGATCCTCTCCGGCCGCAGCCGCGAGGCGCTCCAGGCACAGCTCGACCGGCTCACCGCCCACCGCGCCGCCCACCCCGACCCCACCCCGCTGGACCTCGGCCGCTCGCTCGCCACCGACCGCACGCTCTTCGCGCACCGCGCGGTGCTGCTCGCCGGCCCCGACGGCGTGCGCGAGACCGCCCGCGCCACCGCACCCCGCAGCCCCGGCCGCACCGCGTTCCTGTTCTCCGGACAGGGCGCCCAGCACGCCCTGATGGGCCACGACCTGTACCGGCACTTCCCGGCCTACGCCGAGGCGCTGGACGCCGTCCTCGCCCAGTTCGACACCGTGCTGGACGTCCCGCTGCGCGAGGCGCTGTTCGCCGAACCGGGCTCCGCAGGGGCCGCGCTGCTGGACGAGACCGGCCACACCCAACCCGCACTGTTCGCCGTCGAGGTCGCCCTCTACCGGCTCGTCGAGTCCTGGCACCTGACCCCCGACCACGTCGCCGGCCACTCGATCGGCGAGATCGCCGCCGCGCACGTCGCCGGGGTGCTGTCCCTGGAGGACGCCTGCCGCCTGGTCGCCGCCCGCGCCGCGCTCATGCAGCAACTGCCGCCCGGCGGCGCCATGGTGGCCGTCGAGGCCACCGAGGACGAGGTGGTGCCGCTGCTCGCCGACGGCGTCGCGATCGCCGCGGTCAACGGGCCCCGGTCCGTGGTCGTCGCGGGCGCCGACGACGCCGTCCGCGCCGTCGTCGACCGGCTCGCCGCCGACGGCCGCCGCACCCGGCGCCTCACGGTCAGCCACGCCTTCCACTCGCCGCTGATGGACCCGATGCTGACGGAGTTCGCCCGGGTCGCCGAGTCCCTCACCTACCACGCGCCGCGCATCCCGTTCGTCTCCTGCCTCCGCGGCGCCCCGGCCGACACCGGACCGGGCACTCCGGAACACTGGGTGCGGCACGTCCGCGAGACCGTCCGGTTCGCCGACGGCGTGCGCGCCCTGCACGACGCCGGCGCCACCACCTACGTGGAGATCGGCCCCGACGGCGTGCTGTCCGCCCTGGCCGAGCAGACCCTCGACACCCTCGGGGCCACCGCGCCGGCCGTGGTCGTGCCGCTCCAACGCCGCGACCGCGCCGGGGACCTGGCCCTCCTGGAGGGCCTGGCCACCCTGCACGCCCACGGCGCCGGCCCGTCCTGGGCCGCCTACTTCGAGACCGCCGGCGGCCACCGCACCGCCCTGCCCACCTACGCCTTCCAACGGGAGCGGTTCTGGCCCGAACCTGGCGCCCCCGCGGACACCCCGCGGGACCCGGCCGACGCCGCCTTCTGGACCGCCGTCGAACGCGCCGACCTGGCGGGCCTGGCCGCCTCCCTCGACCTGGACGACGGCACCGTCACCGCGATGGTGCCGGCGCTGTCCGCCTGGCGCCGTCGCCACGGCGCCGCCTCCGCCGCCGCCCAGTGGCGCTACCACGAGACCTGGTCCGCGCTGCCGACGCCGGAGCCGGCGGCTCCCGCCGGCCGCGCGCTGGTCCTCGTCCCGACCGGACACACCGGCGCCGCCTGGGTGCGGGCCGTCGTCGACGCCCTCGGTGCCGACGCGGTCGCGGTCGAACCCGCCGCCCTGGAAGAGCAGTTGACGCGGCCCGGCAGCGGCGGCTGGCGCACCGTCGTCTCCCTCCTCGCCGCCGCCTGCGACGCCCTGCCCGACGAGGCGGCGCACCCCGCCACCCTCCTCGCCACGTTGGACGCGGCCGGCATCGACGCGCCCCTGTGGTGCGTCACCCGCGACGCGGTCCAGGTCGCGGGGGAGACCCCGACCGCCGTCGGCCAGGCCGCCCTGTGGGGCCTGGGCCGGGTCGCCGCACTGGAACACCCGGACCGTTTCGGGGGCCTGGCCGACCTGCCGGCCGACCCCGACGACGGCACCGCCGCCCGGCTCGCCGCGCACCTCGCCGCGCCGGGCGCCGAACGCGAGGTCGCGGTCCGCGCCACCGGCGTCCACGGCCGCCGGCTGGTCCGCACCCCGGCCGCGCCCGACGCCGCCGCCTGGCGGCCCACCGGCACCGTCCTGGTCGTCGGCGGCACCGGCACCATGGGCGGCCTGGCCGCCCGCTGGCTGGCCCGCGAAGGCGCCCGCCACCTCGTCCTCACCACCCCCGACCCCACCCCGCACCCCGCCGCCACCGAGGCCCTGGCGGCCGAACTGGCCGCGCTCGGCGCCCAACTCACCGTCCTGGCCCACGACCCCACCGACACCGACACCGACGGCTACGCCGCCCTCCTCGACGGGCTCACCACCGACACCCCGCTCACCGCGGTCGTCCACGCACCGGAGGCCGACACCGCCCCCGACGCCGCGGCCGACCTCGCCGCCACGCTCGCCCCCGTCACCGCTCTTGCTGCCGCCCTCACCGGACGCCCCCTGGACGCCTTCGTCCTCTTCGGCTCCCTCGCCGGAGTCTGGGGGGTGCGCGGCCGGGCCGCCGAAGCCGCGGCCGGCGCCTACCTCGACGCCCTCGCCCGCGCCTGCCGCCACCGCGGCACTCCGGCCCTGGCCGTCGCCTGGGGCGCCTGGTCCGAACTGGCCGACCCCTCCCTCGCCGCCCACCTGCGCGTGAACGGCCTGCCAGTGCTGGACGCGGACACCGCCCTGGCCGCCCTCGGCCGGGCCGTCGCCGACGGCACCACCGCCGAGGCCGTCGTCGACGTCCGCTGGGAGACCTTCGCGCCCCGCCACCACGAGGCCCGCCCCACCGCCCTGTTCGACGCGCTGCCCGAGGCCCGCACCGCGCTCGCCGAGGCCGCCCGGGACCACGCCGACCGACGGGCCGCGGCCGGCGACTACGGCCGCTGGCTCGCCGCCCGGCCCGCCGCGGACCACGGCCGCATCCTGCTGGACCTCGTCACCGACAAGGCCGCCACCGTCCTCGGCCACGCCGACCCCGACCTGCTCGAACCCGACCTGCCCTTCCGGGACCTGGGCTTCGACTCGCTGACCGCGGTGGACCTGCGCAACCAACTCGCCACGGCCACCGGCCTGACCCTGCCCGCCACCCTCGTCTTCGACCACCCCAACCCCACCGCCCTCGCCGCCCACCTGCGCACCCGGCTCCTCGGCGCCGACGCCGTCGACGCCGCCGCGCCGGTGGCCGCCCCGGCCGTCACCGGCGACGACCCGATCGTCATCGTCGGCATGGCCTGCCGCTACCCCGGCGGCGTCACCTCGCCCGAGGACCTGTGGCAGCTGATGAGCGACGGCGTCGACGCGGTCGGCGACTTCCCCACCGACCGCGGCTGGGACCTCACCGCCCTCGCCGGCGACGGGCCCGGCCGCAGCGCCACCCTCCAGGGCGGATTCCTCCACGACGCCACCGACTTCGACCCCGGCCTGTTCGGCATCTCGCCGCGCGAGGCCCTGGTGATGGACCCGCAGCAGCGGATCCTGCTCGAAACGTCCTGGGAAGCCCTGGAGCGCTCCGGCATCGACCCGACGACGCTGCGCGGCAGCGGCACCACCGGCGTCTTCGTCGGCGGCGGCTCGGGCGACTACCGGCCACCGGAGGAGGCCGGGCAGTGGCAGACCGCGCAGTCCGCCAGCCTGCTCTCCGGCCGCCTCGCCTACACCTTCGGCATCCAGGGCCCCACGGTGTCCGTCGACACCGCCTGCTCGTCGTCGCTGGTCGCCCTGCACCTGGCCGCCCAGGCCCTGCGCGCCGGCGAATGCACGATCGCGCTGGCCGGCGGCGTCACCGTGATGGCCACCCCGGTGGGCTTCGTCGAGTTCAGCGCCCAGGGCGCCCTGTCGCCCGACGGCCGCTGCCGCGCCTTCTCCGACGACGCCAACGGCACCGGCTGGTCCGAGGGCGTGGGCATGCTCGTCGTCGAACGGCTCTCCGACGCCCGCCGCAACGGCCACCGCGTCCTCGCCGTCCTCCGCGGCTCCGCCATCAACCAGGACGGCGCCTCCAACGGCCTGACCGCCCCCAGCGGCCCCGCCCAGCAGCGCGTCATCCGCCAAGCCCTCGCCAACGCCGGCCTGCGGTCCGCGGACGTCGACGCCGTCGAGGCACACGGCACCGGCACCACGCTCGGCGACCCCATCGAGGCCCAGGCCCTGCTCGCCACCTACGGACAGGACCGCGCCACACCCGTACTCCTCGGCTCGCTGAAGGCCAACATCGGCCACACCCAGGCCGCCTCCGGCGTCGGCGGGGTCATCAAGATGGTCCTCGCCATGCAGCACGGCCAACTGCCGCGCTCCCTGTACGCCGAGAACCCCTCGTCGCACGTCGACTGGACCGCCGGCACCGCCCGCCTGCTCACCGACCACACCGCCTGGCCCGACACCGACCGGCCGCGCCGCGCCGCGGTCTCCTCCTTCGGCGCCAGCGGCACCAACGCCCACGCGATCCTGGAACAGCCCCCGCACGACGAGGCCCCCGCCCGCCCCGCGGACGACGGCGCGCCGCTGCCGTTCCTGCTCTCCGCCCGCTCCCAGAACGCCCTGCGCGACCAGGCCCGCCACCTCCTGGCCCACCTCGCCGCGCACCCCGACGCCCGCCCCACCGACCTGGCCTACTCGCTGGCGACCACCCGGGCCGCCTTCGAACACCGCGCCGCCGTCACCGCCACCGACCACGACGCCCTGCGCACCGCCCTCACAGCCGTCGCGGAGGGCAGCACCGCCACCGCCCGGCACCCCGGCGCCGCACACACCGCCGTGCACCACCTCCAACGCACCGGCAAGCGCGCCGTGCTCTTCTCCGGCCAGGGCTCCCAACGGCTCGGCATGGGCCGCGAACTCCACGAGCGGCACCCGGCGTTCGCCGCGGCCTTCGACGCGGTCCTGGCCCGACTGGACGGCCTGCTCGACGCCCCCCTGCGGGACGTCGTCTGGGGCACCGACGAGGCGGCGCTGCACGCCACCGGCCACGCCCAGCCCGCCCTGTTCGCCGTCGAGGTCGCGCTGTACCGCCTGCTCGAATCCTGGGGCGTCACCCCGGACTTCGTCGCCGGCCACTCCGTCGGGGAGATCGCCGCGGCCCACGTCGCCGGGGTCCTCTCACTGGACGACGCCTGCCGCCTGGTCGCCGCCCGCGCCACGCTGATGCAGGAACTGCCGACCGGCGGCGCCATGATCGCCGTCGAGGCCGCCGAGGACGAGGTCACCGGGCTGCTCACCGACGGCGTCAGCCTCGCCGCGGTCAACGGCCCCACCTCCGTCGTCCTCTCCGGCACCGACGACGCGGTGGCCGCCCTCGCCGCCGACCTGGCGGCACGGGGCCGGCGCACCACCCGGCTGCGGGTCAGCCACGCCTTCCACTCCTCCCTCATGGACCCGATGCTGGACCGCTTCCGGACCGTCGCCGAGGCCCTGGAGTACCACCCGCCGCACCTCCCGGTGGTGTCCAACCTCACCGGCGACGTGGCCGACGCCGCGGAGCTGTGCACCGCCGACTACTGGGTGCGTCACGTCCGCGGCACCGTACGGTTCGCCGACGGCGTGCGCACCCTGGCCGACCGCGGCGTCCGCCTCTTCCTCGAAGTCGGCCCGGACGCCGTGCTGTCCGCGATGGCCGGCCGGTGCGCACCGGACGCGGTGGTCGTGCCGACCCTGCGCCGCACCCGCGGCGAGGACGAGACGCTGGTCAACGCCCTGGCGCAGCTGCACGTCCACGGCGCGGGCCCGCACTGGGACGCCGTCTTCGCCGACCGCGCCGCCCAGTGGCTGGACCTGCCGACGTACCCCTTCCAACGCGGCCGCTTCTGGCCGGAGGCCCTCCCCGGGACGGCAGCGCCCGCCCCGGCGGCCGGCGGGTCGAGTGCCACCGACACGGCCTTCTGGGACGCCGTCGCGCAGGAGGACTTCACCGCACTGGAATCCGTACTCGACGTCGAGAGCGACGCGCTCTCCAAGGTGCTGCCGGCCCTCATGGACTGGCGCAGCCGCCAGGCCGACGAGTCCCAACTGGCCCGCTGGCGGCACCGGATCGTCTGGCAGCGGCTCACCGGCGCCGCCCTGGCGCACCGCAGGGCGCTCAGCGGCAGCTGGCTCGCCGTGGTCCCCGAGGGCCTCGCCGACGACCCCTGGGTGACCACCGCCCTCGACGGCCTCGGCACCCACCTCGTGCACGTCGAGGTCGCCACCGCCGACCGGACCGCGCTGGCCGACGTCCTGCGCACGCACACCGCCGACGGCACCCGCTTCGGCGGCGTGGTCTCCCTGCTGGCCCTGCGCGACGCACCCGCCGGAGCGGTACCCGAAGGCACCGCCCTGACCACCGCGCTCCTCCAGGCCCTCGGCGACGCCGGCATCGACGCACCGCTGTGGTGCGTCACCCGCAGCGCCGTCTCCGCCGGCCGCAGCGACCGGCCGCACCGACCGCTGCAGGCCGCCGTCTGGGGCCTGGGCCGGGTCGCCGCCCTGGAGCACCCGCAGCGCTGGGGCGGCCTGGTGGACCTGCCCGAGGACCCCGACGCACGGTCCGCGGCCGGCCTCGCCGCCGTCCTGGCCGGACTGGACGGCGAGGACCAGGTGGCCGTCCGCGGCACCGCGGTGCTCGCCCGCCGCCTGGTCCCCGCGCCCGGCCGCACGTCCGCCGAGCCCTGGCACCCGACCGGCACCGTCCTGGTCACCGGCGGCACCGGCGCCCTCGGCGCGCACGTCGCCCGCCGCCTGGCCAAGGACGGCGTCCCGCACCTCGTCCTGCTCAGCCGACGCGGCCCCGACGCCCCCGGCGCCGCCGAACTGCGCGCGGAACTCGACGGGTTGGGTACCGACGTCACCGTCACCGCCTGCGACGTCGCCGACCGCGACCAGCTCGCCGCCGTCCTCGCCGCCGTCCCCGCCGACCGGCCGCTGACCGGGGTGGTGCACGCCGCCGGCGTCCTCGACGACGGAATCCTGGACCGGCTCACCCCCGAACGGTTCCAGGAGGTGTTCCGCGCCAAGGTCACCTCGGCCCTGCTGCTGGACGAGCTGACCCGCGGGAACGACCTGGCCGCGTTCGTCCTGTTCTCCTCCGCCTCCTCCGCGGTCGGCAACCCCGGCCAGGCCAACTACGCCGCGGCCAACGCCGTCCTGGACGCCCTCGCCGAACGGCGCCGGACGCTCCGCCTGCCGGCCACCTCGGTCTCGTGGGGCGCCTGGGGAGGCGGCGGCATGGCCGGCGCCGGCGGCGCCGATGAGGCCGCCCGGCGGGCCGGCGTCGGTGCGATGGACCCGGACCTCGCCGTCGAGGCCCTGCTGCGCCTGGTCACCGAGAAGGAGCCCACCGCGGTCGTCGCCGACGTGGCCCTCGACCGGTTCGCCGGGGCCTTCGCGGGGACCCGACCCAGCGCGCTGCTGCGGGAGTTCCCCGGCTACCGCGAGGCGGTCGCCGCGCAGGCGGAGGCGGAGACCGCGGACGCCGGCGGCCTGGCCGCCCGGCTCGCCGCGCTGCCGCCCGCCCGCCGCCCGGACACCGTCGTCGACCTGGTGCGCACCCGCACCGCGCAGGTGCTCGGCTACCCCGACGTCGACGCCGTCGCCGCCGAACGGTCCTTCCGCGACCTCGGCGTCGACTCCCTCGGCGCCGTCGAACTGCGCAACCAACTGGGCGCGGCGACCGGCCTGAACCTGCCGGCGACGCTGGTCTTCGACCACCCGACCCCCCTGGCCCTGGGGGAGCACCTGCTCGCCGGGCTCTTCCCGGACGAGCCGGCCGGAACCGACGACGAGACGGAGATCCGAGCCCTGCTGGCCGCCGTCCCCCTGGACCAACTGCGGGAGATCGGGGTCCTGGAGCCCCTGCTCCAACTCGCCGGGCGCGACGGCCGGCCCGCGGACGACGACGGCGAATCCGTCGACTCGATGACAGTGGCAGACCTCGTGCGGGCCGCGCTCAACGGCCAGTCCGACCTGTAGCGCGATTGGTGGAGCAGACGATGAACGCGCCCGACACCCCAGACAACAACGTAGTCACCGCCCTGCGCGCCGCGGTCAAGGAGACCGACCGGCTCCGGCGGCAGAACCGGATGCTGGTCGCGGCGGCCAAGGAACCGATCGCCGTGATCGGCATGGCCTGCCGCTTCCCCGGCGCCGTCAACTCCCCCGAAGCGCTCTGGGAGACGGTCGCCGCCGGCACCGACGTGATCTCCGGCTTCCCCGAGGACCGCGGCTGGGACCTGGCGGCCCTGCGCAACAGCAGCACCGACGCCCGCGACACCGAGGTCAGTCAGCGCGGCGGGTTCCTGGACTGCGTCGCCGACTTCGATCCCGGGTTCTTCGGGATCTCCCCGCGCGAAGCGGTCACCATGGACCCCCAGCAGCGGCTGCTGCTGACCACCGCCTGGGAAGCCGTCGAGCGGGCCGGCCTCGACGCCACCACCCTGCGCGCCACCCGCACCGGCGCGTTCATCGGCACCAACGGGCAGGACTACGCCTACCTGCTCGTCCGCTCCCTGGACGACGCCACCGGCGACGTCGGCACCGGCATCGCCGCCAGTGCCGCCTCCGGACGCCTCTCCTACACCCTCGGTCTCGAAGGCCCCGCGCTGACCGTCGACACCGCCTGCTCCTCGTCGCTGGTCGCGCTGCACCTCGCCGTGCAGGCGCTGCGCGGCGGCGAGTGCACCATGGCCCTGGCCGGTGGCGTCAACGTGATGGCCACCCCGGGCTCGCTCGTCGAGTTCAGCCGCCAGGGCGGACTGGCCAGGGACGGCCGCTGCAAGGCGTTCGCCGACGCCGCCGACGGCACCGGCTGGTCCGAGGGCGCCGGCGTGCTGCTGCTGGAACGGCTCTCCGACGCGCAGCGCAACGGCCACCCGGTGCTCGCCGTCGTCCGCGGCTCCGCCGTCAACCAGGACGGCGCCTCCAACGGCTTCACCGCGCCCAACGGCCCCTCGCAGCAACGGGTTATCCGCCAGGCGCTCGGCAACGCCGGCCTGGCCCCGTCCGACGTGGACGCCGTCGAGGCGCACGGCACCGGCACCCCGCTCGGCGACCCCATCGAGGCGCAGAGCATCCTGGCCACCTACGGCCAGGACCGCACGCACCCCCTGCTGCTCGGCTCGATCAAGTCGAACCTGGGCCACACCCAGGCCGCGTCCGGCGTCGCCGGCGTGATCAAAATGATCATGGCGATGCGGCACGGGGTCCTCCCGGAGACCCTGCACGTCGACCGGCCCTCCACGCACGTCGACTGGACCGCCGGCAACGTCGAACTCCTCACCGACGCCCGCCCCTGGCCCACCACCGGCCGCCCCCGCCGCACCGGCGTCTCCTCCTTCGGCGTCAGCGGCACCAACGCCCACGTCGTCCTCGAACAGGCCCCCGACGCCGATGCCCCGGCCGCCCCCGACGCCCCCGCCCGCACCGCGCGGGCCCTGCCGTGGCTGCTCTCCGCCCGCACCGGGCCCGCCCTGCGCGACCAGGCCGCCGCCCTCCTCGACCACCTCGACGCCGACCGCGCGCCCAGCGCGCTGGACACCGCCTTCTCCCTCGCCACCACCCGCGCCGCCCTGGAGCACCGGCTCGCCGTCGTCACCGGCCCGGACGGCGCGGCCGGCCGCGCCGCCCTCACCGCCTGGCTGGCGCACGACACGGCCGCCGACAGTCACGAGGGACACGTCGCCGGACGCACCCGCCGGGCCTTCCTCTTCTCCGGCCAGGGATCCCAACGCCCGGGCATGGGGCGCGAGTTGTCCGCACGCTTCCCGGTGTTCGCGCAGGCCCTCGACGCCACCGTGGACCTCCTCGACGCCGAACTGGGCGGCGACCTGCGCACGGTCATCTGGAGCACCGACGACGCCGCCCTGAACGAGACCGGCTTCGCCCAGCCGGCGCTGTTCGCCGTCGAGGTCGCGCTGTACCGCCTGCTCGAATCCTGGGGCCTCACCCCGGACTTCGTCGCCGGCCACTCCATCGGCGAGATCGCCGCCGCACACGTCGCCGGGGTGCTCTCCCTGGCCGACGCCTGCACCCTGGTGGCCGCCCGCGCCGGCCTCATGCAGGCGCTGCCCCGCGGCGGCGCGATGATCGCCGTCGAGGCCACCGAGGACGAGGTGACGCCGCTGCTCACCGACGGCGTCGCGATCGCCACGGTCAACGGCCCGACCGCGCTGGTGGTCTCCGGCGACGAGGCCGCCACCCTCGCCGTCGCCGCCCGCCTGGCCGAATCGGGCCGCCGCACCACCCGGCTCCGCGTCAGCCACGCCTTCCACTCGCCGCTGATGGACCCGATGCTGGCCGCGTTCCGCACCGTCGCCGAGGGCCTGACCTACCACGAGCCGCAGATCCCGGTGGTCTCCCACCTCACCGGCACGCTCGCCGCCGCTGGCCAGCTCGAAACCGCCGACTACTGGGTCCGGCACGTCCGCGAGCCCGTCCGGTTCGCCGACGGCGTCCGCGCCCTCACCGCCGCCGGCGTCGGCCTCCTCCTCGAACTCGGCCCGGACGGCACGCTCGCCGCACTCGCCCAACAGTCCGCCCCCAACGCCGTCACCGTGCCCCTGCTGCGCAAGGACCGCGACGAGGAGCGGTCCGCGGTCACCGCGCTGGCCCGGCTCCACACCGCCGGCGCACCGGTCGACTGGACGGCGTTCTACGCCGGCACCGGCGCCCGCCGCACCGACCTGCCCACCTACGCCTTCCAGTACGAGCGCTACTGGCCCAAGACCACCTACCGGCCGGCCGACGCCACCGGCCTCGGACTGACCGCCGCCGACCACCCGCTGCTCGGCGCCGCCATGTCCGTCGCCGGCTCCGACGAACTCCTGCTGACCGGCACCCTGTCACTCGCCACCCACCCCTGGCTCGCCGACCACGCCGTCGGCGGCATGGTCCTCTTCCCCGGCACCGGCTTCCTCGAACTGGCCGTCCGTGCCGCCGACCAGGTCGGTTGCGACCGCGTCGAGGAACTCATGCTCGCCGCCCCGCTGGTCCTGCCCGCCACCGGCTCCGTCCAGATGCAGATCGCGGTGGGCACCGCCGACCCGGACGACGGCAGCCGCGACCTGCGGTTCTTCACCCGGCCCGGGGACGACCCGGACGCCGCCTGGACCCAGCACGCCACCGGCCGGATCGCCGAGGGCGCCCACGTCCTGCCCTTCGACACCACCATCTGGCCGCCCCGCGACGCGCAGGCCCTCGACCTCGACGGCCTCTACGACCGCTACCGCGCCAACGGACTCGCCTACGGCCCCGTCTTCCGCGGCCTGCGCGCCGTGTGGCGCCGGGACACCGACATCTACGCCGAGGTGGCACTGCCGGACGGCGTCACCGACGCCGACGCGTTCGGCCTGCACCCGGCCCTCTTCGACGCCGTCCTGCACGGCACCCTCTTCGCCTCCGCCGACGGCGACGACCGCAGCCTGCTGCCATTCGCCTGGAACGGCGCCTGCCTGCACGCCTCCGGCGCGAGCGCCCTGCGCGTGCGGATCACCGCCTGCGGCACCGACGCCGTGGAGATCACCGCCGTCGACCCGCAGGGCCGCCCGGTCATCTCCGTCGAATCCCTCACGCTGCGCGCCGCCGGCCCCGACGCCGGCACCGAGGACCGGTCCGACGTCAACTCCCTCTTCCGCATGGACTGGACGCCCCGCACCGTCCACGCCCCCGCCACCCCCGCCACCTGGGCCGTCCTCGGCGCCGACCCGCTCGGCCTGACCGCGGCCCTCACCGCCGCCGGCCCCGACACCGTCGCGGACCTCCGCGCGCCGGTCACCACCCTCACCGCGCTCACCGCCGCCGACGACCGGCCGGTGCCCGACGTCGTCGCGGTGGCGCTGCGCGGCGCCACCGACCGCGGACCGGGAGCCGCCCACGACCTGGCCCGCACGGTCCTGGCCCTGCTCCAGGAATGGCTCGCCGAGGACCGGTTCGCCGGGTCCCGGCTGCTGCTCGTCACCCGCGGCGCCGTTGCGGACGGCGAGAGCGGCCCGGACGACCTGGCCGCCGCCCCGCTCTGGGGCCTGGTGCGCGCAGCCCAGTCCGAGCATCCCGGCCGGCTGCTGCTCGTCGACCTCGACGACGCCCCGGAGTCCGCCGCCCGGCTCCCGCTCCTGCCGGCCCTCTTCGACACCGACGAACCCCAGGCCGTGGTCCGCGCCGGCACGGTCCGCGTCGGCCGGCTGGCCCGCCTGGAGTCGGGCCGCGGCCTCGTCCCGCCGGCCGGCACGCCGTGGCGCCTGGGCAGCCGCGCCAAGGGCAGCCTCGACGGCCTGGCGCTGCAACCCCACCCCGAGGCCCGGCGCCCCCTCACCGGCCATGAGGTGCGCGTCGGCGTCCGCGCGGCCGGCCTGAACTTCCGGGACGTGCTCAACGCGCTCGGCATGTACCCCGGTGATGCGGGGCTGTTCGGGTCGGAGGCGGCCGGTGTGGTCGTCGAGGTCGGGCCGGACGTCACCGGCCTCGCCCCAGGCGACCGCGTCATGGGCATGCTCTTCGGCGGCTTCGGGCCGCTCGGCATCACCGACGCACGCCTGCTCACCCCCGTTCCCGACGGCTGGTCCTGGGAGACCGCTGCCTCCGTGCCGCTGGTGTTCCTGACGGCCTATCACGCGCTGGTGGAGTTGGGCGGGTTGCGGGCGGGGGAGAAGGTGCTGGTGCATGCCGGTGCCGGTGGTGTGGGCATGGCGGCGATCCAGATCGCCCGTCATTTCGGTGCCGAGGTGTTCGCGACGGCGAGCGAAGGCAAGTGGGGGGTGTTGCGGGAACTCGGCGTGGCCGAGGACCACCTCGCCTCGTCCCGGACCCTGGACTTCGCGACCACCTTCGCCCGGACCGCCGGGGACGGCGGCCTCGACCTCGTGCTGAACGCGCTGTCGGGCGAGTTCGTCGACGCCTCGATGGGGCTGCTCGGTCCCGGCGGCCGCTTCCTGGAGATGGGCAAGACCGACATCCGCGAAGCCGACACCCTCCCGGACGGCCTCTCCTACCAGTCCTTCGACGTCGGCACGGTCGACCCCGCCCGCATCCAGGAGATGCTGCGCGACCTCGTCGACCTCTTCGAGTGCCGCGCCCTCACCCCGCTGCCGGTGCGCAGTTGGGACGTGCGTCGCGCCGGCGAGGCGTTCCGCCACATGAGCCTGGCCCAGCACGTCGGCAAGCTCGTGCTCACCGTGCCCCGCCCGCCCGACCCCGACGGCACCGTCCTGATCACCGGCGGCACCGGCGGCCTGGCCGGCCTGCTCGCCCGCCACCTGGTCACCGAGCACGGCGCCCGCCACCTGCTGCTCGCCGGCCGCCGCGGACCCGACGCGCCCGGCGCCACCGCACTCCACGCCGAACTCACCGCGCTCGGCGCCGACGTCACCGTCGCCGCCTGCGACGTCGCCGACCGCCCCGCCCTCGCCGCGCTGCTGGCCACCGTCCCCGACGCGCACCCGCTGACCGCCGTCGTGCACACCGCCGGCGTCCTCGACGACGGCATCCTGACCTCCCTCACGCCCGACCGCCTCAGCTCCGTCCTGCGGCCCAAGGTCGACGCCGCCTGGCACCTGCACGACCTCACCCGCGAGCACGACCTGACCGCGTTCGTGCTGTACTCCTCCACCGCCGGCGTCTTCGGCGGCCCGGGCCAGGCCAACTACGCCGCCGGCAACGCCTACCTCGACGCGCTCGCCGCCCACCGCCACGCACGCGGCCTGCCCGCCACCTCGCTCGCCTGGGGCGCCTGGGAGCAGGGCGCCGGCATGACCGGCCGACTCGGCGACCAGGACCTGCACCGGGTCAGCGACGCCGGCGGCCAGCCGCTGCTCTCCGCGGCCCGCGGCCTCGCCCTGTACGACGCCGCCACCGCCGCCGACGCACCGCTGATCGTCCCCCTCGGCCCGACCGGCGGCACACCGCCCGCCGGAGCCGCCGTCCCCGCGGTGCTGCGCGGCCTGGTCCGTACCGGCGGCCGCCGCGCCCGGGCCGGCTCCGCCGGCGTGCTCCGCGCCGGCCTGGCCGAACGCCTGGCCACCCTCGGGGAGGACGCCCGCCGCCCGTTCCTCGTGGACCTGGTGCGCGCCGAAGCCGCCACCGTCCTCGGCCACGGCTCCGCCGAAGCGGTCGACGCCCGCCGGGAGTTCCGGCAGCTCGGCTTCGACTCGCTGACCGCCATCGAACTGCGCAACCGCCTCGGCAAGGCCACCGGCCTCACCCTGCCGGCCACGCTGATCTTCGACTACCCGACCCCCGAACGGCTCGTCGACCACCTCCACGAGGCCCTCCTCGGCGCGGACGCCCCGGTGCCCGTCACCGCCACCGCACCGGCCGACGCGAGCGACCGCGACCCGATCGTCATCGTCGGCATGAGCTGCCGCTTCCCCGGCGGCGTCGGCTCGCCGGAAGACCTGTGGGACCTGGTGGCCGCCGGCACCGACGCGATCACCGGCTTCCCCGCCGACCGCGAGTGGGACCGCCACCCGCCGCTCGGCCAGGCCGCGGGCGCGCTGGCCGGCCGGGGCGGCTTCCTCCGCGACGTCGCCGACTTCGACGCCGCGTTCTTCGGCATCTCGCCGCGCGAGGCCCTCGCCATGGACCCGCAACAGCGCATCCTCCTGGAGGTCGCCTGGGAGGCCGCCGAACGCGCCGGCATCGACCCGCAGACCCTGCGCGGCAGCCACACCGGCGTCTTCATGGGCGTCAGCGGCCAGGACTACGCCGGCCTGGTCATGCGCTCCCGCGACGACATCGCCGGCCACGCCACCACCGGCCTCGCCGTCAGCGTCGTCTCCGGCCGCCTCGCCTACGCCCTCGGCCTGGAGGGCCCGGCCCTCTCCGTGGACACCGCCTGCTCCTCCTCCCTGGTCTCCCTGCACCTGGCCGCCCAGGCACTGCGCGCCGGCGAGTGCACCATGGCCCTGGCCGGCGGCGTCACCGTCATGACCACGGCCGCCAACTTCACCGGCTTCTCCCGGATGGGCGGCCTCGCCCAGGACGGCCGCTGCAAGGCGTTCTCCGACTCCGCCGACGGCACCGGCTGGTCCGAAGGCGCCGCGGTACTCGTCCTGGAACGCCTCTCCGACGCCCGGCGCGCCGGCCACCGCGTCCTCGCCGTGGTCCGCGGTTCCGCCGTCAACCAGGACGGCGCCTCCAACGGCCTGACCGCGCCCAACGGCCCGGCCCAACAGCGGGTCATCCGCCAGGCACTCGCCAACGCCGGCCTGTCCCCGACCGACGTGGACGCCGTCGAGGCGCACGGCACCGGCACCCCGCTCGGCGACCCCATCGAGGCCCAGGCACTGATCGCCACCTACGGCACCGACCGCGACCCCGAACTGCCGCTGCTGCTGGGGTCGGTGAAGTCCAACATCGGCCACACCCAGTCCGCCGCCGGCGCGGCCGGCCTGGTCAAGATGGTCATGGCCATGCGGCACGGCACGCTGCCGCAGACCCTGCACGTCACCGCACCGTCCTCGCACGTGGACTGGTCGGACGGCACGGTGCGGCTGCTCACCGAAGCGACCCCGTGGCCGCAGACCGACCGGCCCCGCCGGGCCGGGGTCTCCTCGTTCGGCATCAGCGGCACCAACGCCCACGTCGTCCTGGAACAGCCACCGGCCGAGCCCGCCCCGGCGGAGCGCTCGGCACCGGCCGTGGTGGCCTGGCCCGTCTCCGCGCGGACCCCCGCCGCCCTCGAAGCGCAGGTGGACCGGCTGCGCACGGCCGCCACCACCCTCCCGCCCCTGGACGTCGCGCACGCCCTGGCCACCGGCCGCACCCGCTTCGAACACCGCGCCGTCCTGCTCGCCCCCGGCGCCGCACCGACGACCGACGGCGCCGACCTGACCGAGGTCGCCCGGGGCACCGCGACCCCGCACCGCACCGCGTTCCTGTTCTCGGGCCAGGGGGCCCAGCGGCTCGGCATGGGACGGGAACTGCACGCCGCGTTCCCGGCGTTCGCGTCGGCGTTCGACGAGGTCGTCGCGTTGCTGGACGCGGAGCTGGCCGCGGGGCCGGGCGCCGACGGGTCCCTGCGCGCGGTGATGTGGGGCGATGACGACGGGGCCTTGGACCGGACGCTCTTCACCCAGCCGGCGTTGTTCGCGGTGGAGGTGGCGCTCTTCGGGTTGGTGTCGTCGTGGGGGATCCGGCCGGAGTACGTGGCGGGCCATTCGGTGGGCGAGGTCGCCGCCGCGCAGGTGGCCGGCGTGCTGTCGTTGGCGGATGCCTGTCGGCTGGTGGTGGCGCGGGCCCGACTGATGGCCGCGTTGCCGGCGGGCGGGGTGATGGTGGCGGTGGACGCCGCCGAGCCGGACGTGGTGCCGTTGCTGGTGGACGGCGTGGCGATCGCCGCGGTCAACGGGCCGGCGTCGGTGGTGGTTTCCGGCGCCCAGGCGACTGTCGCGGGAGTGGTCGATCGGCTGGTGGAGCGTGGCCATCGGGCCCGCCGCCTGCCGGTCAGCCACGCGTTCCACTCGCCGTTGATGGATCCGATGCTGGACGCCTTCCGGTCCGCGGTGGCGGGCCTCGACTTCGCGGAGCCGCGGATTCCCGTGGTGTCCAACGTGACCGGTGCGGTGGCCGCGCCGGGCGAGTTGTCGCAGGCCGAGTACTGGGTGCGGCACGTGCGGGCCGGCGTCCGGTTCCACGACGGCGTGCGGACCCTCGCCGAACGGGGTGTCACGGCGTTCTTGGAGGTCGGCCCGGACGGGGTGCTGTCCGCACTGACCGCGGCTGCGTTGCCGGACGGGGACGCCGTGGTGGTACCCGTCCTGCGCAAGGGCCGGGACGAGCCGACCGCCCTGCTCGCCGGCCTCGCCCGGCTGCACGTGGCCGGCGTCGACGTCGACTGGAGCGCCGCGCTGGCCGGCACCGGGGCGCACCCCACCGACCTGCCGACCTACCCGTTCCAGCGCGAGCGGTTCTGGCCGGAGCTGGCCGCCGAGCCCGGCACCGCGGACGCCGCCGACACGCGGTTCTGGGCCGCGGTGGAACGCGCGGACGTGTCCGAGCTGGCCGCCCGCCTGGCCGTCGACGACGAGCAGCTCCGCACCGTCCTGCCCGCACTGTCCGCCTGGCGCACCCGGCACCGCGCCGACGCTGCCGCCAACGCCCTGCGATACCGCGCCGGTTGGGAGCCGCTGGCCCTCAACGGCCCGCGGCACCCCGGCGGCACCCTGGTGCTGGTGCCCGCGGCCCTGGCCGACGACCCGTGGAGCACCGCGGTCGTCGCCGCCCTCGGCCCGGACACCCACCGGGTGGACGTGCCGACCGACGGCACCGACCGGGCCGGGCTCGGCGCCCTCCTCACCGCGGCGGCGCAGGACGCCGCCCCGACCGCGGTGGTCTCGCTCCTCGCGCTCGACGAGACGGCCGGCGACGACGCGTTGCCGGCCGGCACGACCGCCACCGCCGCACTGGTGCAGGCCGTCGCCGACACCGACTGCCCGGCCCCGCTGTGGGTCGTCACCCGCGGTGCCGTCGCGGTGCTCCCGGCCGACCTGCCGACCGTCCCCGCCCAGGCCGCCGTCTGGGGCCTGGGCCGGGTCGCCGCCCTCGAACTCCCGGACCACTGGGGCGGGTTGATCGACCTGCCCGCGGAACTCGACGAGCGCACCGCACGGCGCCTGCCCGCCGCCTTGGCCGGCGCAGGCGACGAGGACCAGATCGCGCTGCGCGCCACCGGCGCCCACGGCCGTCGCCTCACCCCGGCGCCCGCCCCCGAGGGCGCGCCCGACGCCGCCTGGCAGCCGACCGGCACCGTCCTGATCACCGGCGGCACCGGGGCGCTCGGCCGGCACGTGGCCCGCTGGCTCGCCGCCCGCGGCGCCGACCACCTGCTGCTGCTCGGCCGCCGAGGCCCCGACGCACCCGGCGCCGCCGAGCTGACCGCCGAACTCACCGCCCTCGGCGCCCGCGTCACCCTCGTGGCCTGCGACGCCGCCGACCGGCAACAACTGACCCGGGTCCTCGCGGACATCCCGCAGGACTGCCCGCTGACCGCCGTGGTGCACGCCGCCGGCGTCCTCGACGACGGCGTGCTGACCGGCCTCACCCCGGACCGCTTCGCCCCCGTCTTCCGCGCCAAGGTCGCCTCCGCCGTCCTCCTCGACGAGCTGACCCGGGACACCGACCTGGCGGTCTTCGCCCTGTTCTCGTCCGTCGCCGGTACGGTCGGCAACCCCGGCCAGGCCAGCTACGCCGCCGCCAACGCGGTCCTCGACGCACTCGCCGAACGCCGCCGCGCCCAGGGCCGGCCCGCCACCTCGCTCGCCTGGGGCGCCTGGGCCGGCGACGGCATGGCCGCCCGGCACACCCGCCCCGGCGCCGACCCGGTCGGCCTGCTCGACCCGGACGTCGCCGTCCCGGCCCTGGCCCGTGCGGTGACCGAACCGCAGCCCACCCTCGTCCTCGCCGACCTGGACCAACCCCGCCTGTGGGAATCGCTGCTGGCCCGGCGCCCCAGCCCGCTCCTGAGCCGGCTGCCGGCAGCCCGCACCGCGGCCCGCGCCGTCCAGGAGGCGCACCGCCGACACACCGGTGCCGCGGCCGACCTGCGCGACCAACTGGCCGGCACGGCCGCCGCCGACCGCCCGGCCGCCCTCCTGCGCGTCGTCCGCAGCACGGCCGCCGCGGTCCTCGGCCACACCGGCGCCGACGCCATCCGGGCCGACAAGCCCTTCCGCGACCTCGGCTTCGACTCGCTGACCGCGGTGGAGCTGAGCAGCACCCTGGCGGCGACCACCGGTCTGGCCCTCCCGCCCAGCCTCGTCTTCGACCACCCCACACCGCGGGCGCTCACCGACCACCTCCTGGCCGAACTCACCGGCGCCCGGCCCGAAGCGGCCGCCGCGACACCGCCGGCCCCGGCCACCGCGCCGCACGACGACCCGATCGTCGTCGTCGGCATGGCGTGCCGCTTCCCCGGCGGCGTCACCTCGCCCGAGGACCTCTGGCAGCTGCTCATCGAGGGCCGCGACGGCATCGACGCGTTCCCCACCGACCGCGGCTGGGACCTCGACGTGCTCGCCGGCGACGGCCACGGCCACAGCGCCACCCGGGTGGGCGGATTCCTCCACGACGCCGCGGACTTCGACGCCGGCTTCTTCGACATCTCCCCGCGCGAAGCCCTCGCGATGGACCCCCAACAGCGGCTCCTGTTGGAAACCGCCTGGGAGGCCGTCGAACGCACCGGTACCGACCCGGCCCGACTGCGCGGCACCCGCACCGGCGTCTTCGTCGGCACCAACGGCCAGGACTACGCCGGCCTCGTGCTGCGCGCCCAGGAGGACGTCGAGGGGCACGCCGGGACCGGACTGGCGGCCAGCGTCCTGTCCGGCCGGCTCGCCTACGCCTTCGGCTTCGAGGGCCCCGCGGTCACCGTCGACACCGCCTGTTCCTCGTCGCTCGTCGCCCTGCACTGGGCCGTCCAGGCACTGCACGCCGGCGAGTGCACCATGGCCCTGGCCGGCGGCGTCACCGTCATGACGACCGCCACCGGCTTCGCCGGCTTCACCCGCCAGGGCGGTCTGGCACCCGACGGCCACTGCAAGGCGTTCGCCGACACGGCCGACGGCACCGGCTGGTCCGAGGGCGTGGGCGTCCTCGTCGTCGAACGCCGCTCGGACGCGCTCCGCAACGGTCACGAGATCCTGGCGGTGGTGCGCGGCTCGGCGGTCAACCAGGACGGTGCGTCGAACGGTCTGACGGCGCCCAACGGTCCGTCCCAGCAACGGGTCATCCGCCAGGCACTGGCCGGCGCCGGCCTGTCCCCGTCCGACGTGGACGCCGTCGAGGCGCACGGCACCGGGACCACCCTCGGCGACCCGATCGAGGCCCAGGCACTCCTGGCCACCTACGGCCAGGACCGCGACCACGACCGCCCACTGTTCCTCGGCTCGGTGAAGTCCAACCTCGGCCACACCCAGGCCGCCGCCGGCGCCGCCGGCCTGATGAAGATGGTGCTGGCCCTCCGACACGGCACGCTGCCACGCACCCTGCACGTCACCGAGCCCTCGACCCGGGTCGACTGGTCGGCGGGCGCGGTGCGGCTGCTCACCGAGCCCGTCGCCTGGCCCGAGGGCGAGCGGGTGCGCCGGGCCGGGGTCTCCTCGTTCGGCATCAGCGGCACCAACGCCCACGTCATCCTGGAACAGCCGCCGGCCGAACCCGCCCCCGCGGCCCCCGCCGACCACCCCACCCGGACGCCCGCCGTCCTCCCGTGGGTCGTCTCGGCCCGCTCGGCGACCGCGCTCGACGCGCAGCTCGCACGGCTGCGGGCGTTCGCCGCCGAGCGCCCGGGCCTGCCGCCCGCCGACGTCGCCCACTCGCTCGTCACCGGCCGCGCCACCTTCGAGCACCGGGCGGTCCTGCTGGCCGGGCCCGACGGCTTCGCCGAGGTCGCCCGCGCCGAGGCCCGGGAACGCAGCACCGCCTTCCTCTTCTCGGGGCAGGGCGCTCAGCGGCCGGGGATGGGGCGGGAACTGCACGCCACCTTCCCGGTGTTCGCGGCGGCCTTCGACGAGGTCGTGGCCCTGCTGGACGCGGAGCTGGGCGCCGCCGACGGCGAGCGGGCGTCCCTGCGGGAGGTGATGTGGGGCGAGGCGACGCAGCTGTTGGACCGGACGCGCTGCACTCAGCCGGCGTTGTTCGCGGTGGAGGTGGCGCTGTTCCGGTTGGTGTCCTCGTGGGGGGTCCGGCCGGAGTACGTGGCCGGGCATTCGATCGGCGAGATCGCGGCGGCCCACGTGGCCGGGGTGTTCTCGTTGGTGGACGCGTGCCGCCTGGTGGTGGCGCGGGCCCGGCTGATGGACGCCTTGCCGGCGGGCGGGGTGATGGTCGCGGTGGAGGCGGCCGAGGCGGAGGTGGCGCCGCTGCTCGTCGAGGGGACCGCGATCGCCGCGGTCAACGGGCCGGTGTCGGTGGTGGTCTCCGGTGCGGAGGCGCCCGTGGGGCAGGTCGTGGAGCAGTTGGTGGAACGAGGCCGGCGGACCCGTCGACTGACGGTCAGTCACGCCTTCCACTCGCCGCTGATGGACCCGATGCTGGACGACTTCCGGGCCGTCGCCGAGAGCCTGGAGTACCACCCGCCGCGCATCCCCGTGGTGTCCAACGTGACGGGCGAGGTGGCCGCGGCGGAGGAGCTGTGCGCGGCCGACTACTGGGTGCGGCACGTCCGGGCGACCGTGCGGTTCGCCGACGGCGTCCGGACCCTGGCCGGGCACGGCGCCACCGCGTTCCTGGAGATCGGCCCGGACGGCGTACTGTCCGCCCTGGCCGCGGCCTGCCTGTCCGACCCGGACGTCGACGTGGTGCCCGCCCTGCGCAAGGGCCGCCCCGAGGAGCACACCGTCCTCACCGCCGCCGCCCGACTCCACGTCGCCGGCGTGGACGTCGACTGGACCGCGGTCCTGACCGGTACCGGCGGGCGGCGCACCGCCCTGCCCACCTACGCCTTCCAACGCGAGCGGTACTGGCCCTCGCTCGCCGCCCAGGCGCCCGGCGACGCCGGCGGGCTCGGCCTCGAAGCCGGCCGGCACCCGCTGCTCGGGGCCGCGACCACGGTCGCCGGATCCGCGGAGATCCTGCTCACCGGCCGCCTGTCGACCGCCGCCCAACCGTGGCTCGCGGCCTACGAGGAGGACGGCCGCACCGTCCTGCCGGCCGCGGTCCTCGCTGAACTCGCCGTCCGCGCCGGCGACCAGGCCGACTGCCCGACGGTGGCGGAACTGACCGTCGCCGCACCGCTCGTCCTCACCGGCGCCGGGGCCCAGCGCCTCCAGGTCCGGGTGGCCGCCCCCGACGTCACCGGCCGGCGCGCGCTGTCCGTGCACGCCCGACCCGACGACGCCCCCGACGGCCCCTGGACGCTGCACGCCACCGCGGTCCTCACCCACGACACCCCGCAGCCCCCGACGCCGGACCCCGTCTGGCCGCCGGAGCGCGCCGTGCCGCTCGACGCCCCGCCCACCGCCACCGGCCCGGCCGCGATCGCGGCTGCCTGGCAGTGGGGCGACGCACTCTGCGCCGAGATCGAACTGCCCGAACCCGGCCCGGCGGAGCGGGCGTTCGCACTGCACCCGGCGCTCCTGGACACCGCGGTCCGCGCCGGCGGCCTGCTGGGCGGCGACCGGACCCTGGACGCCCTCGGCTGGCGGGGCCTCGCCCTGCACGCCGCGTCCGCCACCGCCCTGCGGGTCCGCCTCACCCCGGACGGCGCGGACGCCTGGGCCCTGGAAGCCACCGACCCGCAGGGCGCTCCGGTCGTCTCCGTCACCGGGCTCACCCTGGGTACGCCCCCCGCCGACCGGTCGGGGGCGGGGACGGCCGACGACGGCGCGACCCTGCTCGACCTGGACTGGGTGCCCGCCCCGCAGGCCGCGCACACCGGCGGCGCCCCCCTCCGGCACGCCGTACTCGGCGACCAATTCACCGATGCAGTAGGGGAGTTGTGGGCAGCCGGCGACGGGTCCGAGCGCTTCTCGTCACTGGCCGCGCTGCTGGACGGCGCTGCACCACTGCCCCCGCTCGTCCTCGTGCCGGTGCTCGGCGCGCCGACCGCGGACGGCGACCTGCCCGCCGCGATGCGCGCCACCACCACGGCGGTGCTGGAACTTCTGCAACGCTGGACCGCCGACGCCCGCACCGCGGACGCCCGCCTGGTCGTCGTCACCCGCGGCGCCGTGGCAGCCGGCGCGGAGGAGGTGGCCGACCTGGCGGTGGCCCCGGTCTGGGGCCTGGTCCGCTCGGCCCAGTCCGAACACCCGGGCGGTTTCCTCCTCCTCGACCTCGACCCCGCCGACCCCGCGGGCGCCGTCCGCGCCGCCGCACCGGGCGCCCTGGCGGCCCTCCTCGACGCGGGCGAGACACAGGCCGCGGTGCGCGGCGGTGCGCTGAGTGTCGCCCGACTGGTCCGCGCCGTCGACGGGCCGGACGCCACCGCCCCGCACCCGGTGCGGGCCTGGGACCGGGACGGCACCGTCCTGCTCACCGGCGGCACCGGCGGACTGGCCGGCGTCCTGGCCCGCCACCTGGTCACCGGACACGGCGTCAAGCACCTGCTGCTCGCCGGCCGCCGCGGCCCGGACGCGCCCGGAGCGACCGCGCTGCGCGACGAACTGGCCGGACTCGGTGCCGAAGTCACCGTCGCCGCCTGCGACGTCGCCGACCGCACCGCGCTGGACGCGCTCCTCGCCCAGCTGCCGCCGGAGCACCCGCTGACCGCCGTCGTGCACACCGCCGGTGTGCTGGACGACGCCACCGTGGCCGCGCTGACGCCCCAGCGGATGGACGGCGTGCTGCGCGCCAAGGCCGACGCCGCCTGGCACCTGCACCAGGCGACCCGCGACCTCGACCTGGCCGGCTTCGTCCTGTACTCCTCGGTCGCGGGCGTCACCGGCGGCCCCGGCCAGGGCAACTACGCCGCCGCCAACGCCTTCCTCGACGCGCTCGCCGCCCACCGCGCAGCGCGGGGCCTGCCCGGCCTCTCGCTGGCGTGGGGGCCGTGGGGGCCGGACGCCGGCATGACCAGCACCCTCGGCGCCGCCGACCTGGCCCGCCTGGAGCGCTCCGGCATGCCGCCGCTCACCCCCGCCCAGGGCCTCGCCCTCTTCGACGCCGCCGGCGCCCGGAGCGCGGCGCTCACCGTGGCGGCACGCCTCGCCCAGGGCCCCGCCGCACCGGGCGACGGCCAGGTCCCCGCGCTGCTGCGGGCCCTGGTGCGCGGCCGGCGCCGCACGGCCGCCGCGGCCGGAAACGGCGGGGGACTGGCCCGACGCCTGGCCGCCCTGGACCCCGACCAGCGCAACCAGGCACTGCTCGACCTGGTCCGCACCGAGACGGCCGCGGTCCTCGGCCACACCGGGCCGGACGCCGTACCGGCCGAACGGGACTTCAACCGGTTGGGCTTCGATTCGCTGATGGCGGTCGAACTGCGGACCCGGCTGGCCGCGGCCACCGGGACCCGACTGCCGGCCGCGCTCGTCTTCGACCACCCGACGCCGGTCGCCCTCGCCCGGCACCTGAACTCGACGCTGCCCGGCGCCCCGACCGCCACCACCGGCCCCCAGCGGTCCCCGCTGGCCGAACTCGACCGCATCACGGCCGAGTCGACGCCGGACGCCGTGGACGACACCACCCGCCAAGGCGTCGTCGGACGGCTACGGCACCTGCTGGCCCAATGGGACGGCAGCCGGCGGGACGACGACGGGCCGACCGTCGACGCCCGCCTCGAAGCGGCGAGCGCCGACGAGGTCCTCGCCTTCATCGACCACGAACTCGGCCGGCAGGCGGACTCCTGACCCGCTCGACCCCCGCCGCTCGCGCGCACCACATCTGAGGAAGGTTTCACGGACGATGCCGGACGAAAAGAAGCTCGTCGACTATCTGAAGTGGGTCACGAAGGACCTCCACCAGACCCGCCAACGTCTTGAGGAGGCGGAGGCGGGACGCCATGAACCCGTGGCGATCGTCGGCATGGCCTGCCGGTTCCCCGGCGGCGTGCGTTCCCCCGAAGACCTGTGGGAGCTGCTCAGCGCCGGCCGGGACGGCATCGGACCGTTCCCCGCCGACCGCGGCTGGGACCTGACCGCCCTGGCCGGCGACGGGCCCGGCGGCAGCGCCACCCAGCGCGGCGGGTTCCTGCCCGACGCGGCCGCCTTCGACCCGGGCTTCTTCGACGTCTCCCCACGCGAGGCGCTCGCCATGGACCCGCAGCAGCGGCTCCTGCTGGAGACCGCCTGGGAGGCCGTCGAACGCGCCGGCATCGACCCGGCCGGGCTGCGGGGCACCCGCACCGGCGTGTTCGTCGGCACCAACGGCCAGGACTACGCGCACCTGGTCCTCGCCGCCGAGGACGACATGGGCGGCTACGCGGGCAACGGCCTGGCCGCCAGCGTCCTCTCCGGCCGCCTGTCCTTCGCGCTCGGCCTCGAAGGCCCGGCCGTCACCCTCGACACCGCCTGCTCGTCGTCCCTGGTGACCCTGCACCTCGCCGCGCAGGCGGTGCGTGCCGGCGAGTGCGCCCTCGCCCTGGCCGGCGGCGTGACGGTGATGGCCACCTCGTCGAGCTTCGCCGGCTTCAGCCTCCAGGGGGGCCTGGCGCCCGACGGCCGCTGCAAGGCGTTCGCCGAGGCGGCCGACGGCACCGGCTGGTCCGAAGGCGTCGGGCTGCTCCTCGTCGAACGGCTCTCCGACGCCCAGCGCAACGGCCACCCGGTCCTCGCCGTGCTGCGGGGCTCGGCGGTCAACCAGGACGGCGCCTCCAACGGCCTGTCCGCCCCCAACGGCCCCGCCCAGCAGCGGGCGATCTGCCAGGCACTGGCCGGCGCCGGCCTGGCCCCCGGCGACGTGGACGCGGTCGAGGCGCACGGCACCGGGACCCGGCTCGGCGACCCCATCGAAGCCGGCGCGCTGCTCGCCACCTACGGGCAGGACCGGCCCGCCGACCGCCCGTTGTGGCTCGGCTCCGTGAAGTCCAACCTGGGCCACACCCAGGCGGCCGCCGGCGTCGCCGGCGTCCTCAAGATGGTGCTGGCCCTGCGGCACGGCGTCCTCCCGCGGACCCTGCACGTCGACGCGCCGTCCTCGCACGTCGACTGGGACACCGGCGCCGTGCGGCTGCTCACCGAGCCCGTCGCCTGGCCCGAGGGCGAGCGGGTGCGGCGGGCCGGCGTCTCGTCGTTCGGCATCAGCGGCACCAACGCCCACGTCATCCTCGAACAGGCCCCCGGGCCACAGGAGTCGGCCGACGAGGCGGGCGCCGGCGCGGCGCCAGAGCCCGCCGCCGAGCGATCCGCCAAGACCGCCACCGGCCCGCGCGCCGTGCCGTGGCCGGTCGCGGCCCGCACCGTCGGCGCCCTCGACGCCCAACTGGCCCGAGTGCGCGCCCTGACCACCGCACCCGGCCGCAGCGCCGCCGACCTCGGCCACGCGCTCGCCACCACCCGCACCGCGTTCGCCCACCGGGCCCTGCTCGTCCACGAGGACGACGCCGTCACCGAGGTGGCCCGCGGGGCCGTCCCCACCGCCGGCCGTGGCCAACTGGCCGTGCTGTTCTCCGGCCAGGGCTCCCAGCGCCTGGGCATGGGGCGCGAACTGCACGCCCGCCACCCGGTGTTCGCCGCCGCCTTCGACGAGACCGTGGCACTGCTCGACGCCCGGCTCGGCACCTCGCTGCGCGACGTCGTCTGGGGCACGGACCGCACCCGCCTGGACGACACCCGGCACACCCAACCGGCACTGTTCGCCGTCGAGGTCGCGCTGTACCGCCTGCTGGCCTCCTGGGGCGTCCGCCCCGACCACGTCACCGGACACTCCATCGGGGAGGTCACCGCGGCGCACGTCGCCGGCGTGCTCACCCTCGCCGACGCCTGCACCCTGGTGGCGGCCCGCGCCACCGCCATGTCCGCACTGGCGCCGGGCGGCGCCATGGTGGCACTGGAGGCCACCGAGGACGAGGTGCGTGCCCTGCTCACCGACGACCTGGCGATCGCCGCGGTCAACGCCCCCCGGTCCGTCGTCGTCTCCGGCGCCGAGGACGCGGCCGTCGCCGTCCGCCGGCACTTCGACGACCTGGGGCGCCGCACCACCCGCCTCCCGGTCAGCCACGCCTTCCACTCGCCGCTGATGGACCCCATGCTCGACGCCTTCCACGAGGCCGTCGCCCCGCTGACCTTCGCCCCGCCCACGATCCCCCTCGTCTCCAACCTCACCGGGCTGCCCGCCACCGCCGAGGAACTCGCCGCCCCGCACTACTGGGTCCGCCACGTCCGGCAGGCCGTCCGCTTCGGCGACGGAGTGCGCGCCCTGGCCGACCGCGGCGTACGGACCTTCCTCGAACTCGGCCCGGACGGCGTGCTGTCCGCCCTGGTTCGGGAGAACCTCCCCGAGCCGGGCCCCGTCGTGGTGCCCGCACTGCGCAAGGACCGCCCGGAGGAGACCACCGTGCTGGCCGCCCTGGGCACCCTGTGGGCGCACGGCGCGGACGTCGACTGGGACGCGGTGTTCGCCGGCACCCGCACGCCCGGAGCCGAACCCGTCGCCCTGCCCACGTACGCCTTCCAACGCGAGCGCTACTGGCCGACCGTCCGGGCCCGCACCGGCGACCCGGCCGCACTGGGCCTGACCGCCGCCGCCCACCCGCTGCTGGGCGCGGCCGTCGCCCTCGCCGACGCCGACGAGACCGTCCTGACCGGCCGGCTCGCGCCCGCCACCCACCCCTGGCTCGGCGACCACCGCACCGACGGCCGGATCACCGTCCCCGGCACCGCCTTCGTCGAACTCGCGGTCCGCGCCGGGGACCTGACCGGCACCCCGCACGTGGCACGGCTCGACCTGCCGGCGCCGCTCGTCCTCGGCGCCGACGACGCCGTCGCCCTCCAGGTCCGGGTCGGCGCCGCCGACGCCGACGGGCACCGGTCGGTCGCGGTCCACGCCCGGCCGGCGGCGGCCGACGACGCGCCGTGGACCACCTGCGCGACCGGCGTGCTCGCCCCCGACGGCACCGCCGATCCGGCCGGCCCGGACACCGCCGAGTGGCCGCCGCGCGACGCCCGCCCGGTGCCCGTCGCCGCCTTCGAACCCGCCGCCGACCACGGCGCCGCGGCCCTGACCGGGCTCTGGCGGCGCGACGGCGAGGTCTTCGCCGAGGCGGCACTGCGCGCCGGCACCGCCGCCGACCGGGCCTTCGGCCTGCACCCCGCGCTGCTGGCCGCCGCGGTCCGCGCCGCCGGGGCGCTGGACGCCGCGTCGCCGCAGGCCGACGGCCCGCGCGAACCGACCGGCTTCGGCGGGCTCGCCCTGCACGCCACCGGAGCCACCGCGCTGCGCCTGCGGCTCACCGCGACCGGGCCCGACACCGTGGCCCTCGCCGCCGTGGACGCCGCGGGCGGCGCGGTGCTGACCGCCGACCGCATCACCCTCGGCGCCCCACAGGACCACCCGGAGCCCGCACCCGCCGACCACACCCGCCAGGGCGGCCTGTTCCACCTGGAGTGGGTGTCGGTCGACCCGGGCGCCCGCGCCACCGGCACCCGTTGGGCCGTCGTCGGCAACGACGAACTGGACCTCGGTTACGCCCTGCACCGCGCCGACGAGACCGTCAGCGCCTACGCCGCCTCGCTCGGCGGAGCCGTCGGCGACGGCGGCCTGGCCCCCGACGTCTTCCTCGTCCCGGTCGTCGGCGGCCCCGACGCCGGCCCGGCCGCCGTGCACGCCGTCACCGCCCGGGTGCTGGAACTGCTCCAGGAGTGGCTGGCCGAACCGCGGCTCGCCGGGGCCCGGCTGGTCTTCGTCACCCGCGGCGCCGTCGCGGTGGCCGGCGAGACCGTCACCGACCCGGCCGGCGCCGCCGCCTGGGGCCTGGTGCGCTCCGCCCAGACCGAGCACCCCGGCAGCCTGCTGCTGCTCGACCTCGACGACGCGTTCCGCTCCGTCGGGATGCTGCCGCACGTCCTCACCCTCGACGAGCAGCAACTCGTCGTCCGCGACCACGCGGTCCGCGCCGCCCGCCTGGCCCGACTGCCGGAACCGGCCGCCGGCACCGCGCCCGCCCCCGCCTGGGACCCGGACGGCACCGTCCTGCTCACCGGCGGCACCGGCGGCCTGGGCGCCGCGCTCGCCCGCCACCTGGTCGGCGTCCACGGCGTCCGCCACCTGCTGCTCGCCGGCCGCCGCGGACCCGACGCGCCCGGTGCCCGCGCACTGCTGGCGGAGCTCACCGAACGCGGCGCCGACGTGCGGATCGCCGCCTGCGACGTCGGCGACCGCCCCGCCCTCGACGCGCTCCTCGCCTCCGTGCCCGGGGCGCATCCGCTGACCGCCGTCGTCCACACCGCCGGCATCCTGGACGACGCCCTGATCGGGTCGCTCACCCCCGACCAACTGGCCGCGGTGCTGCGGCCCAAGGCCGATGCCGCCTGGCACCTGCACGACGCCACCCGCGACCTCGACCTGGCCGGCTTCGTCCTGTACTCGTCGGTCTCCGGCGTCCTCGGCAGCCCCGGCCAGGGCAACTACGCCGCCGCCAACGCCTACCTCGACGCCCTCGCCCGGCACCGCGCCGACCAGCAACTGCCCGCGCTCTCCCTCGCCTGGGGGCCGTGGGGCCGGGGCAGCGGCATGACCGCCTCGGTCAGCGACGCCGACCTGGCACGCATGGCGCGCGGCGGCCTGCCACCGCTGACCGTCGAGGACGGCCTGGCCCTTTTCGACGCCGCCGTGGCCCGCCCCGAGCCGACCGTGGTGCCCAGCCGCCTCAACGTCGCCGGCCTGCGGGAGCAGCAGGCCCTGCCGGCGCTCTGGCGCGACCTGGTGCCGCGGTCCCGCCGCACCGCGGCCGCCGCCGACCGCTCCCCGGTCACGGTGCGCGAACGCCTCCGCCACCTCGACGAGGCCGGCCGCCAACACCTGCTCACCGACCTGGTCGTCGGCCACACCGCCGGACTGCTCGGCCACCCCGACCCCACCGCCGTCGACGCCGAACGCGGCTTCCTGGAGCTGGGCTTCGACTCCCTGGTCGCGGTCGGCCTGCGCAACCAGCTCGGTGAGGTCCTGGGCCTGCGGCTGCCCTCCTCGGTCGTCTTCGACACCAAGACACCGGTGAAGCTGGCACGTTGGCTGCACCAAGAGATCGGCGCCGCCCCCGAACCGGGCACCACCGGCCCGGCCACCGCGGACACCCGGCCGGCACCGCGCTCCGACGACACCCTGGAGGGCCTCTTCCACCAGGCGGTGCGCGGCGGCAAGCTGGTCGAGGCGATGCGGATGCTCAAGGCCGTCGCCAACACCCGACCGATGTTCGACACGCCCGCCGAACTGGAGGCGCTCTCCGAACCGGTGACGCTCGCCGACGGCCCGGGCCGCCCCCGGCTCCTGTTCGTCAGCGCGCCGGGCGCCACCGGCGGCGTCCACCAGTACGCCCGCATCGCCGCCCACTTCCGCGGCACGCGGCACGTCTTGGCGCTGCCCCTGATGGGTTTCGCACCCGGCGAGCTGCTCCCCGCCACCAGTGAGGCCGCGGCCCGCATCGTCGCCGAGAGCGTCCTGATGGCCAGCGACGGCGAACCGTTCGTCATGGTCGGCCACTCCACCGGCGGTTCGCTCGCCTACCTCGCCGCCGGCGTCCTGGAGGACGTCTGGGGCGTACGGCCTGAAGGGGTGGTCCTCCTCGACACCGCGTCGATCCGCTACGACCCCGGCGAGGGCAACGACCTGGACCGCACCACGCGGTTCTACCTGGCCGACATCGACTCGCCCTCGGTGACGCTGAACAGCGCCCGGATGTCGGCGATGGCGCACTGGTTCATGGCCATGACCGCCATCGAAGCGCCCGCACCCACCGCACCCACCCTGCTCGTCCGCGCCGCCCGGGACCTCGCCGGCTTCCGGCTGGACACCTCCTCCGTCCCCGCCGACGCGGTCCGCGACATCGACGCCGACCACCTGTCCCTCGCCAAGGAGCACTCGGCGCTGACCGCGCGGGCCATCGAGGAATGGCTCGCGGGACTGGAGGAGTCCGCCGGGTGAGCGACGACCGAGCCGCGTGACCGGCCAAGCCGGCACCCGTCCCACCGAGGTGCGGGGGTGGTGCCACCCCCCCCGCACCTCGCCCCGCACAGACAGCCGGATGCCGGCGTCCCGCACCGCACCACCCTCCCGAGGAGCCCCCATGAGCACGCCCACCGCGCCGCCCTCCCTCGCGGCGGAGGCGCGCACCGTCCTGCGCCTGAGCCCCCTGCTGCGCGACCTGCAATCGAGGGCCCCCGTCTGCAAGGTCCGCACCCCGGCCGGCGACGAGGGCTGGCTCGTCACCCGGCACTTCGAACTCAAGCAGCTGCTGCACGACGAGCGGCTGGCCCGCGCCCACGCCGACCCGGCCAACGCACCGCGCTACGTACGCAACCCGCTCCTGGACCTCCTCGTCACCGACGACATCGACGGGGCGCGCGCCGTGCACGCGGAGATGCGCTCGCTGCTCACCCCGCAGTTCTCCGCCCGCCGGGTCCTGGACCTGGTGCCGAAGGTCGAGGCCCTCGCCGAACAGGCGCTCGCGCACCTCACCGCCCAGGGCCCGCCCGCCGACCTGCACGACGACTTCTCCCTGCCGTTCTCCCTGTCGGTGCTGTGCGCCCTCATCGGCGTCCCCGCCGCAGATCAGGGCCGGTTGGTCGGCGCGCTCGCCAAGCTCGGCGAGATCGACGACCCGACCCGGGTCCAGGAAGCCCAGGACGAGCTGTTCGGCCTGCTGTCCGCACTGGCCCGCCGCAAGCGCACCGCACCCGAGGACGACGTCATCTCCCGACTGTGCCGGAAGGTGCCGTCCGACGACCGCATCGGACCGATCGTCGCCGGACTGCTCTTCGCCGGCCTGGACAGCGTCGCCAGTCACATCGACCTGGGCACGGTGCTGTTCACCCAGTACCCGGACCAGCTCGCCGCGGCGCTCGCCGACGAGCAGCTGATGCGCAGCGGCGTCGAGGAGATCCTGCGGTCCGCGAAGGCCGGCGGCTCGGTGCTCCCGCGGTACGCCACCGCCGACGTGCCGGTGGGCGACGCGACCATCAAGACCGGCGACCTGGTGCTGTTGGACTTCACGCTGGTGAACTTCGACCGCACGGTCTTCGACGAGCCCGAGCTGTTCGACGTCCGACGGGCCCCCAACCCGCACCTGACGTTCGGCCACGGCATGTGGCACTGCATCGGTGCGCCGCTGGCCCGGGTCCAACTGCGCACCGCCTACACCCTGCTCTTCACCCGCCTGCCCGGCCTGCGGCTGGTTCGTCCGGTCGAGGAACTGGGCTTCTCCGGAGGTCAGTTGTCCGCCGGCCTGGCGGAACTGCCCGTCACCTGGTGATCCGTCAGCCCGGCTCCGGGCGGACGCACGGTGAGGGCCCCCGTCCCGCTCGGACGGGGGCCCTCACGCAAGGGGGAGCGGGCTCAGTCCGCCGCGACGCTGATCGCGCCGGACGGGCACAGCGCCGCCGCCTCGCGGGCGGCGCCGGCCGGTGCGTCCGACGCCGGGTCGAGGACGGTCACCAGGCCGTCGTCGTCCTGGTCGAACAGGTCCGGTGCGGTCAGGACGCACTGGCCGGCGCCGACGCAACGGCCGGTGTCCACGGTGATGCGCACGGGGTTCCTCCGGGGATCGGGTCCTGGCGGCCGGGCGTCCCGGCCGCCCTCACTTCCAGGTGACGGGCAGCTCGTGCAGGCCGAACAGCACCCCGTCGTACTTCAGCGACAGTTCCTCGACGGGCACGGCGAGCGCGAGGGAGGGCAGCCGCGCGAACAGCGTGCGGTAGGCGATCTCCATCTCGACGCGCACCAGGTTCTGGCCCAGGCACTGGTGGACGCCGTAGCCGAACGCCACGTGCGAGCGCGCCGAGCGTTCCGGGTCGAACTCCCGGGGCGCGGCGAACACCGTCTCGTCGTGGTTGGCCGCGGCGAGCAGCGGGACGATGCCCTCACCGGCGCGGATCAGCCGACCGCCGACCTGCACGTCCTCGACGGCCACCCGGAACGCCACCAGATCCGCCACCGAGTAGTAGCGCAGCAGCTCCTCGACGATCCGGTCGTCGCCGATCCACTGCGGGTTGGCGAGCAACTGCACGACGCCCAGGCCGATGTTGTTGGCCGTCGTCTCGTGCCCCGCGATCAGCAGCAGCATCGACACCCCGGACAGTTCCTGCCGGGACAGCGTGCCCGTGGCGATCAGCCGGCTGATCAGGTCGTCGCCCGGCCGCCGCTGCTTGATCTGGATCAACCGGCCCAGGTACCGCAGCAGTGCCTGGGTCGCCTTGTCGCGCTCCTCGTCGGTCGAGCTGAGCCGGACCAGGACCCGGGTCCGGTCCTCGAAGAAGTCACGGTCGGCCCTGGGCACCCCGAGCAGACTGGAGATCACCAGGGACGGCACCGGCAGCGCGAAGGACTCGACGAGGTCCGCGGAGGTGCCCGCGGCCAGCATCGCGTCGATCCGCTCGTCGACGATCTGCTGGATCGCCGGCCGCAGCTCCCGCACCTTGCGGACGGTGAACTCGGGGATCAGCGTCTTGCGGAACCGCCCGTGCTCGGGCGGGTCCATCGCCACGAACCACCCCGGGACCTCGTACTGCGACGGCGCACCGCCGGTCCGGGACGCCTTCGGGAAGCCGGGCCGCGACGGGTCGGCGCTGATCCGCGGATCGGTCAGCACCGCCCGGACGTCCTCGTGCCGGGTCACCAACCACACTGTTCCGCTGGGGAGTTCGGACCGCACCGGGCCCGGACCGGCGCGGTACTGCGCGTACTCCGGCGGCGGGAACGGCCGCCCAGGCTGCCGCAGGGGAAAGGCCACCGGACACTGCGGCGCGGGCGTCCGCGCCTGGGCTCCGGTGCTCATGCCGCTCCGTAGAACGCGCGGATCCGGCCGGTGATGAACTCCTGGTCCTGCGCGCTCAGCCCGGTGTGCGTCGGCAGGTAGAAGCCGTCCGCGCTGAACCGGGCCGCGTTCAACTCCGGCCAGTCGGGGGAGTAGTAGCCGGGCTGGCGGCTCATCGGCTTGAAGAACACCCGGGTCTCGATGCCCTCGTCGGCCAGGTGCGCACGCAGCTCCTCGGACCGCTCGGCCCGCACGTCGTACATCCACAGCACGTCGCGCGGCGGCATCAGCGTGATTCCGGGGACGTCGCGCAGCGCCTCGTCGTAGCGCTTCTCGATGTCCCGGCGCAGGCCCAGGATCACGTCCAACTGCTCGGTCTGGGCGAGGGCCACCGCGGCCTGCATGTTGGTCATGCGGTAGTTGTAGGCCAGTTTCTTGTGCAGGAAGCTGTGGTCCTTGGTGAACGCCATGGCGCGCAGGTGCGCCATCTGCTCGGCCAGGTGCGGGTCGCGGGTCAGGCACACGCCGCCCTCACCGGCCGAGATGATCTTGTTGGCGAAGAGCGAGAAGCACGCGATGTCGCCCCGTGGTCGCACCCCGTGCGCCTCGGCGGAGTCCTCCACCACGCGCAGGTTGTACTCGTGCGCCAGGTCCAGCACCGCGTCCATGGCGCACTGCCGGCCGTAGATGTGCACCGGCATGAGCACCTTGGTGCGCGGGGTGATCTTCTCCTCGATGCGGGACACGTCGATGTTCAGGTCGTCGCCGCAGTCCACGAACACCGGCGTCGCCCCGGTGTAGGTGACCGCCCACGCCGACGCGATCATCGTGAACTCCGGGACGATCACCTCGTCCCCGGGGCCGACCCCGAGCGCCCGCAGCGCCAGCGTCAGCGCCGTGGTGCCCGAGGAACAGGCAACCCCGTACGGCACGTCGTTGTACGCGGCGAACGCCGCCTCGAACTGCTTCACGAAGGGGCCTTGTGAGGAGATCCAGCCGCCGCTGACGGCCTCCGTCACGTAGTCGAGCTCGCGGCCTTGCAGCCACGGCATGGACACCGGATGGGTGTAGGGCATGAGTGAAGTGCTCCTCGGTCAGTCGGTTGCCAGGACGGGGAGGGCGAGCAGCAGGTCCGCCGCCGCGGCCCGGCCGCCGGCGGCCCGCAGCAGCCCGGCGAAGTGCTCGGCGCGCTCGGTGAAGGACGGCTGATCGAGCACGCGGGTGATCTTGTCCAGGACGTCTTCGGGGTCCACCGTCTCCGGCCGGTCCAGCGTCAGGCTCACCCCGAAGTCCTGGCCCCGGATCGCCTGGTCGTCGCAGTCCACCCACAACGGCCGCACCACCAGCGGCTTCCCGAAGTACAGACCCTCGTGGTAGCCGTTGCCGCCGGCGTGCGTGAAGAACACCTTCACGTTCGGATGGGCCAACACGTCCAGCTGCGACGGCACCCACCCCTCGATCCGCAGGTTGTCCGGCAGCTGCTCGGCGGGCGGCAGCAACTCCTGCTGTGCGCGCGGGAGTTTCCACAACACCTGGTGGCCGGCGCCGTCCAGCCGCCGGGCGACCTCGACCAACGACGCCACCTGTGCGCGGGTGAGCCGGGTGATCGTGCCGAAACCCATGTAGACCACGGACTTCTGCGCCGACAGCCAGTCGCCGAGACCGTCGTCGTCCGGTGCCTGGGGCAGCGGCGGCACCATCGTGCCCACCAGCCGCAACTTCGGATGCATCGGGAACGGGTAGTCCAACTCCGGTACGGAGTAGCACAACACCTGCTCCGCGTGGTCGATCCGCGCCATCATCTGCCGCGCCTGCGGCGCGATGCCCAGCTCGGTGCGGATCCGGTCGTCCTCCTCGACGACCTTGCGGACCTGTGACGTCAGGAACATCCCGAGCGTGCGCACCCGGAACAACTGGTTCTCGATCCGCTGGGCGAACGTCATCTCCGCCGGCAGCCCCGAATGCGGCACCGGGAACCCCGACGGGGTGTAGGACTTGGCGAACGGCACGTGCGACGTCAGCACGTTGCTCGGCACGAACGGCACCCCGAGCACGAACGGAATGCCCTTGGTGATCGCCAGTTCATGCCCGAACTGACACATGCTCTCGATCACCATCAGCGCCGGCCGGACCTCGTCGACGACCTCCTCCAGACGGCGGTACTTCGCGATCCGCGATTCCGGCGCGAACGAATGCCGGATCACCGCCGCGTGCGCCTTGAACCGCGACCGCTGCGTCACCTCGGCATAGGTCGCGTCGTCCCACGTGACCGCCGACATCTGCGAAACGGTGTCACCCAGCGACGCGAAGCGCACCGGGCTGCCGTCCACCACGGACGCCACCTCGTCCCGCGCCTTCTCGTCCGTCGCGAACCACAGGTCCGCCACCCCGCGCCGCGACAATTCCCCGGCCAGCACGAGCAGCGGATTCAGCAGACCGCTTTCGGCATAACTCACGAACAGGATCGGCCGCCGATTCGCGCCCATGACCACACCCTTCGGAAAAGTGACGGGCCCCGGGCCCGCACGTCACACGTCCCCACGGCCCGGTCGCCGAGTGACGGCATTCGCCGACGCCGCCGCCCGGGGCGCACGCTCACGGAAACGATCAGCGATCGGCCCCCGGAACGCACCGCGGAGAAAACGGGTCGCTTACTTGGTCTCATGCCACGGACCGGGGGATTCACTAGTCTTCGCGCCGCGGCGGCACTTTCTGCCCCGGCCGGCCAATGCCCGTACGGCCGCCGGCCATTCCTTAGGGAAAAGTACAGCGTTCGCGCCCGTACGATCCGGCACGCAGAGGTGAGCCGAGGCCAACTTTCTTCGTAGGGGTGAGCACCACATGACGATCGGAGCCGACGAGGACCCGGTGGTGGTCGTCGGAATGGCCTGCCGCTATCCGGGCGGCGTGAGCGGCCCGGACGACCTGTGGGAACTGGTCCGCGGCGACCGCGACGCGATCACCGCCTTCCCGGACGACCGCGGCTGGGACCTGGCCGCCCTGGCCGGCGACGGCCCCGGCCGCAGCGCCACGCGCACCGGCGGATTCCTCACCGGGGCCGCCGACTTCGACGCCGCCTTCTTCGGCATGTCACCCCGCGAGGCGGTCTCCACCGACCCGCAGCAGCGCCTGGTCCTGGAAACCGCCTGGGAGGCCCTGGAACGCGCCGGCATCGACCCGCACGCCCTGCGCGGCAGCCGCACCGGCGTCTTCGTCGGCGCCAGCGGCCAGGACTACGCCGCCGTCACCCACGCCTCACCCGACGACCTGGCCGGCCACGCCCTCACCGGCCTGGCCCCCGGCGTCGTCTCCGGCCGGCTGGCCCACCTCCTCGGGCTCGAAGGCCCGGCCGTCACCCTCGACACCACATCCTCCTCCTCGCTGGTCGCCCTGCACGCGGCACTGCGCGCCCTGCGCGCGGGGGAGTGCAGCACCGCCCTGGCCGGCGGCGTCAGCGTGATGTCCACCCCGCTCGCCTTCATCGGCCACACCCGCCAGGGCGGCCTCGCCACCGACGGCCGCTGCAAGCCCTTCTCCGACGACGCGGACGGCACCGCCTGGGCGGAGGGCGTCGGCATCGTCGTCCTGGAGCACCTGTCCACCGCCCGCGCCGCCGGCAACCCCGTCCTCGCCGTGCTGCGCGGCTCGGCCGTCAACCAGGACGGCGCCTCCGACGGCCTGACCGCCCCCAGCGGACCCGCCCAGGAACGCGTCATCCACGCCGCCCTCGCCGACGCCCGACTCACCCCCGCCGACATCGACCTCGTCGAGGCGCACGGCACCGGCACCCGCCTCGGCGACCCGATCGAGGCCCGAGCCCTGCTCGCCACCTACGGACGGCACCGCGCCGCGGACCGGCCAGTGCGCCTGGCCTCCCTGAAGTCGCACCTCGGCCACGCCCAGGCCGCCGCCGGCGTCGGGGGAGTCATCGCCACCGTCCTGGCCCTGCACCACGACCTGATGCCGGCCATCCGCCACCTCACCACCCCCACCCGACAGGTCGACTGGACCCGGGGCGCCGTCGCCCCCCTCGCCGAGCCCGCCGCCTGGCCCCGGGGCGCGCAGCCGCGCCGCGCCGGCGTCTCCTCCTTCGGCATCAGCGGCACCAACGCCCACGTGATCCTGGAGGAGGCCCCGCCCGCCGAGGCCCCCGCTCCCCGGCCCGAGGCCCGCCCCACCACCGGCCCCTGGCCGGTCTCCGCCGCCACCCCCGAAGCCCTCGACGACCAACTCGCCCGCCTGCGCGAGCACCTCCGCGCGCGGCCCGCCCCGGACCCCCTGGACGTCGGCCACTCGCTCGCCACCGGACGCGCAGCGCTGCGCCACCGGGCGGTCCTGCTGCCGACCGACGGGGGCGCCGTCGAACACGCCCGCGGCGAGGCCCGCGCGCGCCGCACCGCCGTCCTCTTCTCCGGCCAGGGCAGCCAGCGCCTCGCCATGGGACGCGAACTCGCCGTCCGATTCCCGCTGTTCGCCGCCGCCCTGGACGACGTCGCGCACGCCCTGGACCCGCACCTGGACCGCCCCCTGCACACGGTGATGTGGGGCACCGACCCGGCGCTCCTGGACCGCACCGGCTGGACCCAACCCGCCCTGTTCGCCGTCGAGGTCGCCCTGTACCGGCTGGTCACGGCGCTCGGCCTGCGCCCCGACACCGTCGGCGGGCACTCCGTCGGGGAGATCGCCGCGGCACACGTCGCCGGCGTGCTGACGCTGACGGACGCCTGCCGCCTGGTGGCCGCCCGCGCCACGCTGATGCAGGCGCTGCCGGCCGGCGGCGCGATGGCCGCGCTGGAGGCCACCGAGGACGAGGTGGCGCCGTTGCTCGACGAGCGCACCGCCCTGGCCGCCGTCAACGGGCCCACCGCGGTCGTCGTCTCCGGCACCGAGGACGCCGTACTGCGCCTCGCCGCCCACTTCGCCCGCGAGGGCCGCCGCACCAGCCGGCTCGCCGTCTCGCACGCCTTCCACTCGCCGCTGATGGACCCCATGCTCGACGCCTTCCGGGACATCGTCGAGCGCCTCGCCTTCCACCAGCCGTCGATCCCCCTCGTCTCCAACCTCACCGGCGCATGCGCCGGCAGCGAGATCACCACCCCCGACTACTGGGTGCGGCACGTCCGCGGCACCGTCCGCTTCGCCGACGGCATCGCCACCCTGGGCGGGGCCGGCACCGACCTCCTGGTCGAACTCGGCCCCGGCAGCGTGCTGTCCGCCCTCGCCCGCGACACCCTGGGGCCCGGCAGCCCCGTCGACGTGGTGCCGGTCCTGGCCAAGAACCGGCCGGAAGAGACGGCGTTCGCCGGTGCGCTGGGCCGCCTGCACACCCTCGGCGTCCCCGTCGACTGGTCCGCCTACTACGCCGGCACCGGCGCCCGCCGCGTCGACCTGCCCACCTACGCCTTCCAGCACGTCCGGCACTGGCCCACCCCGCCGCGCCCGGCCGCGCCCGGAGCCGGCGCGCTCGGCCACCCGCTGCTCGACTCCGCCGTCGAACTCGCCGACGGCGACGGCACCGTCTGCTCCGGAACCCTCGCGCCGCACACCCACCCCTGGCTCGCCGACCACGCGGTGGCCGGGCGGCTGCTGCTGCCGACCACCGCACTGGTGGAACTGGCCGTCCGCGCCGGCGACGAGGCGGGCTGCGACGTCCTGCACGAACTCGCCGTCACCGCCGCACCGTTCCCGTCCGACGGCGACGGCCTGCACGTCCAGGTCCGCATCGGCCCCGGCGACCCCGCGGGGCTCCGCACCGTCACCGTCCACGCCCGGCCCGCCGACCGCCCGGCCGCCCCCTGGCAACAGTGCGCCACCGGCGTCCTCGGCGGCCCGCCCCGCACCACCACCGGCCCCGCGCCCGCGCCCGCCGACACCACCGCACTCACGGGCCCCAACTGGCCGCCGGCCGACGCCGAACCCGTCGACCTCACCGACCACTACGAACGCCTCGCCGACCGCGGCTTCGACTACGGTCCGGCCTTCCGCGGCCTGCGGGCCGCCTGGCGCCGCGGCACGGAGGTCTTCGCCGACGTGACGCTCCCGCCCGGCGCCGCCGACGACGCCGCCGACTTCGGACTGCACCCGGCCCTGCTCGACGCCGCCCGGCACGCCGCCATGGCGACGGACGGCGCGCTGCCCGTCGCCTGGCACGGCGTCCGGCTGCACGCCGTCGGAGCCACCGCGCTCCGCGTCCACCTGACGCCCACCACGACCGGCGCCCTGTCGCTGACCGCGTCCGACGCGCACGGCGCCCCCGTCGTCACCGTCGACGCCGTCACCGTCCGCCCCTTGAGCGACGACGAGCGCGCCGCGCCCCGGTCCCCGCGGCGCCCGCGCGACGACGGGCCCACCGACGCCCGCCCGCCCCGGCCCGCCGCGGCCCGCCCCGGAACGGCCGCCGAGTCGGCGGCGGACCCCGGCGCGCCCCGCTCGGCCGCCACCCGCCTCGCGTCGCTCGCGCCGGCCGACCGGGACCGCCAGCTCCTGGACCTGGTACGGACCCAGGCCGCCGCCGTCCTCGGCCACCCCGGACCGGGCGCGGTCGGCGCCCGCAGCGTCTTCAAGGAACTCGGCTTCGACTCGCTCGCCGGCGTCGAACTCGCCGACCGGCTCGCCGGCCACACCGGACTGCGACTCCCGGCCACCCTGGTCTTCAACTTCCCCACCCCCGAACGCGCGGCCCGCCGGCTGGCCGAACTCCTCGCTGCGACCGTCCCCCGGCAGCCCGGCGCCCACGGCGAGGAACTGACCAGGTTCGAGGCGATCGTCACCAGCCTGCCGCCGGACGACCCCGAACGCCGGGCCGTCGCCGACCGGTTGGACGCCCTCGCCGCCGTACTCCGCCAGAACTCGCCCACAGAGGTGCCCTCCTCGGACGAGGACATCGACACGGTGTCGGTCGACAGACTGCTCGACATCATCGATGAAGAGTTCGAAACCACATAGAGAAATTGTTGCTTTCGTTCGCGACCCGATGATGAGGACGGACCGATGTCGGAATCCCCGCAAGGCCAGCCGGACCAGCAGGAGAAAATCGTCGACTATCTGCGGCGAGTCACCTCCGACCTCCGACGCGCCCGCCGCCGCATAGGAGAACTGGAATCCAAGGACAACGAGCCCATTGCCATCGTCGGAATGGGTTGCCGGCTGCCCGGCGGTGTGAATTCACCGGAATCCCTCTGGGACCTGGTCTGGGCCGGGACTGACGCCGTTTCCGGATTCCCCACCGACCGCGGCTGGGACCTGGCGACCCTCACCGGAAACGGCGACGGCAGCAGCAGTACGCACGAAGGCGGATTCCTCTACGACGCCGCCGAATTCGACGCCGCGTTCTTCGGCATCTCGCCGCGCGAGGCGACCGCCATGGACCCCCAACAGCGCCTCCTCCTCGAAGTGTCCTGGGAGGCACTGGAACGCGCCGGCATCGCCCCCACCGCGCTGCGCGGCAGCCGCTCCGGCGTGTTCGTCGGGTCCTACCACTGGGGCGCCCCCTCGGCCGGCACCGCCGCCGAACTCCACGGCCACGCACTGACCGGCACCGCCGCCAGCGTGCTGTCCGGCCGCCTCGCCTACACCCTCGGCCTCGAAGGCCCCGCCGTCACCGTCGACACCGCCTGCTCCTCCTCCCTCGTCGCCCTGCACCTGGCGACCCAGTCACTGCGCTCCGGCGAATCCGCCCTCGCCCTGATCGGCGGCGTGACGCTGCTCACCGAACCCTCCCTCTTCGTCGAGTTCAGCGCCCAGGGCGGCCTGGCCCCGAACGGCCGCTGCAAGGCGTTCTCCGACGCCGCCGACGGCACCGGCTGGGCCGAGGGCGTCGGCGTCCTCGTCGCCGAGCGGCTCTCCGACGCCCAGCGCAACGGCCACCCGGTCCTCGCCGTGCTGCGCGGCTCGGCGGTCAACCAGGACGGCGCCTCCAACGGCCTGTCCGCCCCCAACGGCCCGTCCCAGGAACGCGTCATCGAACAGGCCCTCACCCGCACCGGCCTGACCGCCGCGGACATCGACGCCGTCGAGGCGCACGGCACCGGCACCAGACTCGGCGACCCCATCGAGGCCCAGGCACTGCTCGCCACCTACGGCCAGGCACACACCGCCGACCAGCCGCTGTGGTTGGGGTCCCTGAAGTCCAACATCGGCCACGCCCAGGCCGCCGCCGGCGTCGCCGGCGTCATCAAGATGGTGATGGCGCTGCGGCACGGGCGACTCCCGCGGACCCTGCACGCCGACGAGCCGACCTCGCACGTGGACTGGTCCGCCGGCGGGGTGCGGCTGCTGGCCCAGGCGCGGGAGTGGCCGGTGACCGGCCGGCCGCGCCGGGCCGCGGTCTCCTCGTTCGGCATCAGCGGAACCAACGCGCACGCCCTCCTGGAACAGGCCCCCGAGCCCACCCCCGCCCCGGACACCACGCCGGACGAGCCGGCCGCCGCGCTGCCCTGGATCGTCTCCGGCCACTCCGAACGGGCCCTGCGCGACCAGGCCACGGCCCTGGTCGCCCGGGTCGCGACCGACCCCGCACTCCGCCCCCAGGACGTCGGGCACACCCTGCTCTCCGCCCGCGCCCTCCTCGAACGCCGGGCCGTGGTCCTCGCCCCCGACCGCACCGAACTCCTCGCCGGAACCCAGGCACTGGCCGCCGGCCACTCCGCGCACACCCTCGTCGAGGGCGTGGCGGACGTCGCCGGCCGCACGGTGTTCGTGTTTCCCGGTCAGGGGTCGCAGTGGGTCGGTATGGGGTCCCAACTGCTGGACGAGTCACCGGTGTTCGCGGGGCGGATCGCGGAGTGTGGGGTGGCGTTGGCGGAGTTCGTCG
>NZ_BAAARK010000043.1:0-51571 GCF_039532155.1 Streptomyces lunalinharesii | reverse complement strand
GTCGTACGGCGGCGCACCCAGCCCTCCAGCACAGTCCGTTGAGCATCAGTCACCAATAACGGCGGAATCTTCGGACCCGGACGACTCATACCCAACCAACGACGAATCTCCGACTCAGGTCACTAGTACTCCAGCTGTAGATCGTGATCTTCATGTCTGGGTTGCGGCTTGTCGCCGGTAATGGCTGGTGCGGGACCGGGCTTGGTGGCGGCGTCGCCAGTCGGACCAGCCGAGCCGGTGGGCTGCGTGGTGGACTGGCCGGACGACGAGGGTGATGAACAGGCGCTGGATCTCGTTGCAGGACAGCGGGATCAGCCCATCCGGGGCGGGGTTGCTGGCGTGTTCGTCGGCGCGGACAACGACGAGGAAGGCGTGAGCGAGCATGGCGAGGGTGACCCAGCGGGGCCAGGAGGGGTAGCGGCGGACCTGGTGCTCATCGAGTCCGGCCAGCCCCTTCTCGGTCTGGAAGGTCTCTTCCACCCGCCATCTGGATCCGGCGACCCGCACCAGCTCGGCCAGCGGCACCGGCTGGGGCAAGAAGCAGCGGAAGTAGGCGAGTTCGCCTGTGGAGCGGTTGCGACGGATCAGCAGCTGGTGGTGGCCCGGGCGAGCGCCGGCCAGGTCGATGACGGCCCAGTCGTAGAAGCGGTGCCCCTTCGCACCGCGCCCGGCCGACAGCTTCTGCCAGGCCCGCTTCGGCAGCCGTTCGACCAGGCGGTCTGCCCTGAACTTGCCTGCTTGGGTGGAGACTTCGGTCGAACAGGCCACCGCGAAGACGTACCCGATGCCGCGTTCCTCCAGAGTCGTGCATAGTTTCGGGTTGCCGCCATAGACCTCATCCCCGGTGACCCAGCCCACGTGGTGCCCGACGTCCAGGAACCGTTCGATCATCGTGCGGGCCAGTTCCGGCTTGGTCGCAAAGACGGTGTTCTCGCCGAGCCCTGCTGCCCGGCAGCGGTCCGGGGCGCCCGTCCAGGAGCGCGGGATGTACAACTCCCGGTCCACCGCCGCGTGTCCCCGCTCGCCCGCGTAGACGAGAAAGACCGCAACCTGGGAGTTCTCGATCCTGCCCGCGGTGCCGGTGTACTGGCGCTGGACGGCGACGGTGTGGGTGCCCTTCTTCACATCGCCGGTCTCGTCGACGACCAGCACCGCGGCCTCGTCGTGGAGGTGCTCAAGGACGTATTCGCGCACGTCATCACGGACGGCGTCGGCATCCCAGACGGCCCGGGACAGCAGGTGCTGCATCCCGTGCGGGGTGACCTCCCCGGCCCACTCCGCGATCGTCCAGCAGTTCTTGCGAGGCAGGTCCGACAGCAGGCCCAGCACCAGCCGCCCGGCCCGCAGCCGTGATTCGACCCGCGCGAACCGGCCCGCTATCCGGCCCATGGCCACCTCGAACGCCTCCCGCCAACGCGCGGGATCTATGCTGTGGCCTGCGGCCACCGTCTCGTCGTCAGTCCACACAACTCACGATGATCAACGGTGGCCGCCCCCTACGGTGCCCCCGTTCAGTGCCGGACGAGACAGAACGGGTGTCCTGCCGGATCCGCGAAGATGCGCCAACTCCGTTGTCCGTCACCCGCGTCGAGCAGTGTGGCGCCCTGCTTGAGGACGTCTTCCTGAGCTTGTTCCAGGTCCTTGACCTCCAGGTCGAGGTGGAACTGCTGAGGGTGAGCGGAGTCCGGCCACCGCGGCGGCTGATAGTTGTCCACGCGCTGGAAGGCCAGCACGAACCCGCCGTCGGTGTGGAGTGTCGCCCAGCTCTCCCCGAGCGACCACCGCGGATCCGGCTCGTTCACTACGCCGCCGAGGAGCGACTGGTAAAACCGGGACAGTCCAACGACATCGGCACAGTCCAACACCACGCACTGCAGCTTGGCGATCATGAAGGCAGCGTCTCACGACACCTGATCACGATCTACAGCTGGAGTACTAGGTTGACCAGGCGTTTCAGCTTGGCACGGATGCCTTCCGTGTGCCGCGGCTCCGTGCCCGGGCCGAGCGCCTGGCAGACATCCTTGGCGCGGAGTCCTTCCCCGGCTTTCTCAGGCGGACACGGGCGACGGGCCGTCATCTTCGGCCTCCAGTGGATGATTTGCCCGTACCCACCGAACTATGAATAACTTGCTTGGCTGTCGCCCCTCGGCCACCGACGCGTTCAATGAAAATTACTGGTAACTCTGCTGCGATGCGAAGAGGCCTGACAGGCATAAAGGTCGCGGTTGTACTCGCTACGTACGCACTCCATTACTTGTTATCAATACGGTGTGAGCTTTGGTGGTTCAACAGAAAGCAGTCAGACGGGAGCAGAGGACGGCCCAGCTCAACCAGCTGTGAGGAGGCCCGTCGCGCTACCAACCTCGACTTGGCCGTCGAGATTTGGCGGAGGCGGTCGAGCCCCGGGAGGACAGCACTGGCCGCTGACCTCGTCGAGAGCCGAAGCCGACAGCATGAGGTTCGAGAACACCAAAGCGGCTGTTCCCCTTGAAGCCTAGGGAACGGCCGCTGCGGTGTCGGGAGAGCAGGATCAGATCTCGTCCAGGGCGGCGCGAAGGCCGTCAGCGAGTTCCTCGAACTCCTCGTCGGTATAGGTCAACGACGGCACTAGCATAATGAAGTCAGTGCCCGGCTGGACGATCAGGCCGTGCCTGCGGGCCGCCGCGGTGAGCGGGTCGGAGGGTACGGACAGCTGGATGCCGCGGAAGCAGCCGAGGCCCCGGGTCTCCACGACCAGCGGGTGGACGGAGATCTCCGCGAGGAGGGCGTCCAGCTTCAGGGAGAGCTTCTGGGCCCGGGCGACCGCATCGAGGCGTTCCATCTCTGCGATGGTCGCGATGATGGCCGCACAGCTGGTGGGAGAGCCGGCTTGGGTCTCGCCGTGGAAGAGGACGGTGTCGGTGCGTTCGAACATCTCGCAGACGTCGTGGGAGACGACGATGGCGGAGGCCGCGCAGGTGCCGTTGGTCAGGCCCTTGGAAGTGATCATCACGTCGGGCTTGAACGGCCAGTTCTGGGAGGCGAAGTAGCTGCCGGCGCGGCCGAAGCCGGTGGCAACCTCGTCGGCGATCACAAGAAACCCGTACTGCTCGCGGAGCTCCTCGATGGAGCCCAGCAGCTGGTCGGTTACGGGGTGGGCGCCGGTGCCGAGGACTGGTTCCAGGACGACGGCGGCGATACGGTCGCCTTCCTTGGACAGCAGATCGACCAGTTCGCTGGCATCCTCGTGGCTGACGTGGCGGACCCGGCTCCGGTCGATGCGGTAGACATCCTGGCCCAGCGGCTGGCCGGTGAGGGCGAAGCTACCGTAGGTCAGGCCGTGCCAGCTGCCCTTGAGGCCGACGACCACATCGCGGTGCTCCTCGCCGCGCAGGGCCTGGTAGTGGCGGACCAGCTTCATCATCACGTCGTTGGCGGCGCCACCGGAGGTGGAGAATAAGACACGGCCGAAGTGGTCAGGTCCGCTGACGCCGAGCAGGGCTGTTGCCGCCTGCTCGGCGAGGCGGTGGCCGCCGCGGAACAGCGGCAAGTAGGACGCCGTGGTGAGGCACTCGGTAATGGCCTTGGTGACGGCCTTGTTGCCGTAGCCGAGGTTGACGTTCCACAGGCCGCTCATCACGTCCAGGGCGGAGGTACCGTCGGCGAAGTGAACTCGGTTGCCCTCGCAGCCGATCGCGTGGACCTCCGGTCGCCCGTAGCGGCTGGGCAGGACGAGCGACTCCCACAGCGGGTAGCGCTCAGTGGTGACGGTCATGTGAAGCCTTTCCGTTCATTGATGTCGGAAAATGTCTTGTCAGCTTGTTTGTTCGGTCTGCCCTGCCGCATGGATGAATCTGCTCCCGATAAGCGCGAAGAACAGCCAGCCGACGACCGAGAACACCGCCGAGGCCAGGATCGAGTTCCACAGCCCGAGGCGTTCGCCTAAGACGCCCCCGACGAACGCGCCAAGAGGGAAGGGACCGTAGGTGAGCATGCGGTAGGCGGCGGTCGCCCGTCCGATCACGGTGAGCGGAATGACCGACTGCCGAAACGCGACGACGTGCACGTTATAGATCGTCAGGCCGAAGCCGTAGATGCCAAAGGCCAGCACGCTGAGCACATAGTCGTACCAGCCTGATCCGCCGGTCAGGGACAGCAGCAGCGGGGCGCAGGACGCCACGCCCATCGCCGTGACCAGTGTGGACGAGAAGCCCATGTGTTCGCCGAGCCGTTTGGCAGCCATCGCGCCGAGGAGGGAGCCGAGGGCTCCCAGTGCCAGGATGATGCCGACCCCGCCGGCGTCGATGTGCAGTTCCTTGACCGCGTATACGAGGAACAGGGTCATGATCGCCTGCTCACAGAAGTTGAACCAGCCGGCCTGGAAGGTGAGGACACGCAGGATCCTGTGTCGCCAGAGCAGGCCGAAACTGGTGAAGATATCGCTCAGTCTGGGCCGGTCCGCCGTGCTTTCCGCACCGGTGGTCGGCGCACGGTGGCGGATGAGAAACAGGAGCACAAAAGCAGCCAGGTACGATACGACGTTGGCCAGGATGGCGAACCAGGCGCCGAGAGCTTTGGTCAGCAGGCCACCAAGGCCGGGGCCACCAATCTGCGACACTGAGTACGAGGCCTGCAGCTTGCCGTTGGCCTCGACCAGGTCGTCCTGTGGCACGAGGACGGGCAGGTACGCGATATAGGCGACCTCGAAGACCGCGGTGCAGGAACCCACCACGAACGCGATGACGCACAGCGCTGGTATGGACAGGGCATCGGTCAGGTACAGCACCGGCACCATGGTCAGCGCGAGGGCGCGCCCGAGATTGGATCCTAAGAGGATCCAGCGGCGATCCCACATGTCGATTAGCAGACCCGCTAGGGGCGTTACACACAGGGCGGGCAGCAGCTGCATGCCGGACACCAGGCCGACTTCCGACGCGCTGGCGCCCGACACGCCGAGGACTAGCAAAGGCAGCGCCAGTTGCGTGATCTGTGCTCCGATCTGTGCGACGGTCTCGCCTGACCAGAGCCTGAGGAAATCGTAGTTACGCCACAGAACCGGTCTCGGCGTGGCTTCCAGGTTTAGCACGTGCTTGTTCTCTCCCCTGCTCGGAGGCTCGGCTACTTGTCGCCCTGGTAGATCGGTGCGCCGTTGTCCAGGACGCGCAAGGCATCCCGGACCTGCTTGGCCGAGCCGGCTAGCACCGCGTGCCCGTTGCGTCCCCCGATGCCGCGCGGGGCGTCGGTGACCCTTCCCTCGTGCTCGAAGTAGCACAGTTCCTGCAGGACCCCAGAGAACGGAGACGTGATCGAATTGTCTAAGGTCACCGGATGCCGGAAGGGCGTCCTGCCGTCACTGTTGAAGAACCTGATGGCGGAGCTCTCGACTGAGGGCGTGTCCGGGGACACTGCGGTCCCCACAACCGCGCCGAGTTCCGCGAGGTAGAGGTTCCAGCCGGTGGCCAGGGCCACCAGCCGGGGGACCTGATCGCCCGCGGGCCGTCCGGCGACCTCCATCAGGACTGGTCCGTCCGGGGCCATCCGGAACTCGGCGTGGGACACGCCGGCCGCCATGCCGAGGCCGTCGAGCACCTGCACAGTCGCGCGCTCAAGCTGCTCGCGGTCGGCGGTGGACAGAACGGCTGGGCAGACGTGGCCGACCTCCGCGAAGTACGGTGGCTTGCTCAGGTGCTTCTCGGTGACCGTGATGATCTCCGTCTTGCCCAGAGCCCAGGTGACCGATTCGACGCTGTACTCCTTGCCAGAGACATAGCGGTCGACCGCTACCTGGCCGTTGCGCGCGGAGGCCATCGCGAAGGCGAAGGCCGCTGGCAGCTCGTCCGGGCTGCGCACGATCTGGACACCGCCGCTGCCGCCGTAGTCGGTGGGCTTGACGACCGCCGGGAACTGGCCGTCGATCAGGCGCTGGCACTCAGGCAGGGTGTGCGCGACACCGAGTTGTGGCGTCGGAATGCCGAGTTCCCGCAGACGGGCATGCATCGTGCCCTTGTGCCGGAAGTGGCCGGCCGGCATGCGCGTGGCCGGTACGCTGAGCTTCTCGGCGACTTTGCGGGCGAGATCGGTAGACAGCTCTTCCCAGCAGACGACCGCATCCCAGTCGAAGTCGGCGGAGCGGGCAGCGGCCAACATCGAGTCGGCGGAGAACCGGTCCCCGGCCCGCCACCAGTCCACCAGGCTGACTGGGATGCGGTGCGCGAGGTCGATGACCCCGACGAAATGCCCGGCGTCGCGCAGTGAGCGCAGCCCGAACTCCTTGTTCTCTCCCAGTCCCGCGATCAGTACTCTCACCGCTGCTTCTCCGCGAAGGTTGCCAGCGCCTTGTCCAGCTGGGCGTAGGCGCTCTCCGTCGAGCAGCGCAGCAGGCCCGCCTCGTGCAGCTCGATGATCCACTTCTTGGTGGCCTTAGCCTCGTCCACGGTGACGATGACCTGCATGTGGTCGGTGTTGATGAAGCATCGGTTGGTGGGCGTTCGGGCTGTGATCGTCATGAGGTTGCTGCCCTCGGGCCTCGCTGGCAGTGGAGTGTCCGGCATCTCGGTGGACGGCAGCTCGATCGCGACCGTGCGCTGTACGACCTGTGGGAGTTCCTCGCCTAGGGCGGCTGTGACGAACACCCCGTGGGGGTCGGTCCCGGTGGCGATGGAGCCCAGGTCGGACAGGCCGCCCAGCCGGGCGTTGATCTCCAGCAGGCAGAGCTCGTCGTCGACCACCGCGAAGTCGATCTGCCAGGGTCCGTTCGGGACCAGGTTCTGCTCGATGTCGTCGATCAGCCGCTCCAGGTCGGCCGCGGCCCGTTCGGGCAGCGCGAAGGGCATGGTCCGAGCCCGGAAGGAGGGGTCCAGCTCGGTGTCCAGGCTGCCCAATGAGGCGACCGGCCAGCGCACGTGCGAGCCGCTGGAGCTGATCAGCTCGACTCCGCACTCAAAACCCTGCTGGAAGCGCTGCACGATCAACGGCAGGCTGGGCTCACCGGCCAGCAGGGTGTTCAGATCAGCCACCGACTCCACGTAGAACCGGCCGTCGCCCGCCTGAGACCGAGCTTCTTTCAGCACGACGGGAAACCCCAGTCGGGCCACCACCGCGCGCACCTGATCGACGTCGTGGCACACGGCTCCCTCGGGCACCGGCCAGCCGCGCGTGACTGCCGTCTCGTGCAGGGCCACCTTGTCGCAGGCGACTTCGGCGAACGCCGCCGAGTGCGCGAGGAAGTGACCGTCCCACTTGGCGGCTGCCTCGCCGTAGGCGAGGGGGAGCTGTTCCTGACCGTGGGCGTACGGATTGGCGATCGCCACGTCCGCCTGCTCCGCCGCAAGGACGTCGAGTACGTCCGCAGCGGTCCAGGCGAGTCCGAGACGTTTGACCTCGACGTCGAACCCGTCGAATTCCACCGCGGAATAGACCACCACGTCCGTTACGCCGCGTGCCCGCAGCTCCGGAAGGATCCGGGCGAGTTTGTACTCGCCAAAGATGACCGCCTTCGACATGCGCCTGCCCCCATCAAAGGAATCGTCGTACGTTGTCATTGGTCTTGGTCGGCTAGAGGGGTGCCGACCAGCGACACCTTGTCCGCCAGCGCCAGCAGTCGCTCGTCTACCTCGGACACAGTGTCCGCGGTCGCGATCACAAAGCCGGCGCGGCCAAGGAACTGCTTCGGCGGCAGGTGCAGTTGCAGACCCGGCTCGGTGACCTGGCGGATCTCCTGCACCCACGGCTCGTCGGCGAGCGCGGCTGGATGATCGAGGTTGTGGAAGACCATGCTGTGCGTGGGGTAGAGGAACCGGATGCCCATCAGCCGGCTCGGCGCGGCCACCGTCTGCGGTGTCCGGCCCGTTGCTACCGCGCCGACCATCTCGCCCACTGAGAAGCCGGGGGTGCACAGCTCGGCGAGGTATGGAATGAGCTCCCCGCCCAGGCGGCCGTTGACCTCGATGATCTTTGGGCCATCAGCGGTGAGCATCAACTCGGTGTGTGTGACGGTGCGGTCGATGCCCAGCGCGCGGTGGGCGCGGACGGTCACATCACGGACCGCAGCAGTGGTCTGCTCGTCGAGCACATCGCCGACGACATGGGCGACTTCTTCGAAGAATGGCGGGTAGTCGGTGCGCTTGAGGGCGAGGACGTACGGTTCCACCCTGCCGTCGAGCACCCAGCAATCGACGCTGATTTCCGGCCCCTGGAGGTACTCCTCAACCAGCACCAGGCCGTCTTTGATGGAGGAGTTCTCCGAGCCGCGGGCGAACTCGAAGGCCCTCCGCAGTTCCTCGTCGGAGCCGGCTAGCTGGACGGCGATGCTGGCTGCCCGGCCCCGGGGCTTGACCACCACCGGGTAGCCAATGTCCCGCGCTGCGACGAGGGCCGTGTCGAGGGTGTCGGCGAGGCAGAACCTCGCTGACGGCACATCGTGCGCGGCGAAACGTTCCCGCTGGATGCCCTTGTCCCGGCAGGTCCGTGCGGCGTCCACCGGCATAGTCGGCACGCCGAGCTCGACCCCGACTTCTGCGGCTACCGCCACCTGCATCTCGTCCCAGGTGATCACACCGGCTACCTGGTGGCGGGCGGCCAGGTCCTGGGCAGCGGCTAACACTTGTGCCTTGTCCGCCAACTCGACCTCGCGGTAGTCGGCTGCGTAAGGCGACTGCCAGGACGTCGGGGTCTGGGCGATTAGCAGGACGTGGTAGCGCTTGGCCAGACCGCGCAGGGCGTACTCACGGAAGTGCTGGTCGCCGGAACCGATGACCAGGATGTTCTCGATCACGTCCCTTTCCTCCTGAATGTTCAGATCCACGACACGGCCTTGGCGAGCTCGTCATCGTAGAAGCCGAAGAAGAAACCTGTGGTGAGACTGCTGTTGGTGTGCTGCGTGGGCGAGGCTCGGCCGCAGACCGGCGCGAGCCGCTTCCGGTTCGCCGCAAGCACGGACTCCGGCAGTAGGTTCCGCAGCACTGCCACGACCGCCGTGCCGTCTACCAAGTCCTTGATCAGGTTTGCTCCGACGATGACCCCGTCGCGCCCGACATCATGGGCGATGCGACCCCAACTCTCAGTCACCCCAGCTCCCTTCTGCTGGTGCGGCTTCGCCAGGTGGCGCGATCCCTGGCCCGTTTTCCTTACATTGCCATGCTTGGCAACTCATTGACAAGAGGGGTGTCAATGTTTCTGTGACTCGCCTGTGGAGACTGGGAAAGCCGGGGCGAGTTAGATCATTGCCATGCATTGCCATACGTTTGTGTTTTCGGTGTCTCCGCGTCGGGAGACCCGGCATCGACGGCCGCAGTCGCGTCCGTGGCGAGTTCCTCGGGCATCCAAAGCAAGTTCGGGCCAAGTGAACGGGAAACTGTTCTGTCGGCCCAAATATTGGCTGTGAGCGAGCCCGGAGTCCGTTTTGGGATGTGCATTACGGGTTCTCTGCCGGACACAGGCCGGAGAACCATTCGAGACCGACGGATTACTGCAGCCTGGGAGGAAGCGCTTGCGGCACCCCAGTAGACAGGCGCGCGCTGCTGGACGCACTCCGACCTCATGCCAAGCAACATCCTGCTCACTGGCGACCACCTCTCGGCGGTCATCGGCTTCGGTACCGTGGGCATGGGAGCCAGCAAGCGATCTCATCCCTGCCTGGAACCTCCCGTCCGCCTCGGCCTTGCAGGCGTACCTCGAGGCGGTGGATGTGGACGATGCGACCTGGGCCCGCAGCCACGGCTAAGCGCTGTCCACGGCGGTCGTCCAACTGCCGTACTGCCGCAAGACCAATCCGACCAACGCCCGGTACGTTATCCGGCAGATCCTGGCAACCTCTGTATAGCGAAGGACCCGGCCCAGTGGCTTCTGGACACCGGAGCCGGCTCGTTCTCTCAGTCGTTCGCCCTGTCCCTCCAGGCGATCCACTGCCGCAGCGGGCCGAGGTCGAATTCCGGCCCGCCCGCGCCGACGATGAACAGCGAGACCCCGAGGTCGTGCAGTTCCGGTCCCAATTCCCCCGGGGTCCCCTCGTGCGCGGCCAGCCCGGACACGCTGGTGGCCACCTCGATCTCTGCGGGATCGCGGCGCACGTCCGCGCAGTGCTTGTGCAGCACGGACAGCTTGTGCCGGATGGTGGCCGGGTCGTGGAAGGCGTGCCAGATGTCCGCGTCTTCGGCAACGAGCCGCAGGGTGCGCTTTTCGCCGGAGCCTCCGAGCATGAGCGGCAGCTTCCCGGCTGGCGGCGGATTGAGCTGCGCCAGCCGGGTCTTCACCCGTGGGAGCGCCGCGGCTAGTTCCTGCAGCCGCTCACTGTCGGTCCCGAACGGGTAGCCGTAGCTGGTGAAGTCCTTCTCATACCAGCCGGAGCCGAGCCCGAGCAGGGCTCGGCCGCCGCTGATGTGGTCGATCGTGCGGGCCATGTCCGCGAGCAGGTCGGGATTGCGGTACCTGACACAGCTCACCAGCGGTCCGAGCTGCACCGTGGAGGTGGACTCGGCCAGCGCTGCGAGCACCGTCCAGCACTCGAAGTGCTTGCCGTTCGGGTCGCCGGTGAGCGGGAAAAAGTGGTCCCATACGAAGATCACGTCCGCGCCAAGCGCCTCGGCCTCGGCCGCGGTCTGGCGGATCGTCGCGTAGTCGGCGTGCTCAGGCTGCACCTGCAACCCGACCCGCACCTGCTGCCCGGTCATGCCGGCCTCACGTACTCGGAGAAGTTCCGCTCGGCGAACAGCTCCGGACGGTCGGGCGCCAGATTCAACTCCCGGGCCCGGCGGAGCATGTAACGCCAGTACGGCTTGACGGGCGGCCACAACCGGCCGACCTCGCAGTAGGAGGCATCGACGAAGTACCGCGGCTTGCCCGACACGTCTGAACGGGGCCGGCGGGCATGAAACAGCGCCGAATGCAGTACGACGGTACTGCCTGGCGGCAGCTCCTCTAACACAACCTCTCCGGCCAGCGAGTCGGTGTTTAGGTGCGCGCGGGCCGCCTTGTCTGCGCGCTCCCGGTGCGATCTGGGCAGCACGACCAGCGAGGAGGTTTCGGCATCCAGCCCCTCCAGGTAGTGCAGGGCATGGATCATGGTCGCCGAGAGGTCGTCCTGCGTGCTGTGCTCGTAGTCGTGGTGCCAGGGCTTGCCCGGCACGTCCGGGGCCTGGCGGTCGCTGTGCAGGTGGTGGAACACGTACGGCGCGCCTATCAACTGGTCGAGTATCCCCAGCAGCGGTGACCAGGTGATCAGCTCGCCGTGGACGGGCAGTTCGAGCTCCATGACCGGCGGCACGCCGAATTTCTCCGGGTTGCGTACCGAGTCGATGGAGCGTGCCCGTAGCCCGTCGTCCACCCACCGGTCTACCTCGGGCTTTATCTGGTCGACCAGGTCTTGGGGCAGGAAGCCGGGCAGGACCAGGTAGCCAAGCTCCTGGAACTGCTGTACCTGGTTGGAGCGCAGTGCAACCGGAGTCGCATGGTCGAGCAAAGAGGCGTTCGATGTCATTGCATTTTCCCATGACTTCTACGAATTGACGAATAATTGATCGATAAATGCGGAACGGAACTTTGCGTCCGGATCGTGTTTCACGGCGAGCCGAGCGAAGTCCGTCGCCCGCGGGTAGCCAGCGATGATCCGTACGGCCGGGGTCTCGGTGAGCTTGGCCCAGTGCGGCCGGGCACCGAGTGGCATCAGGAGCTCCTCGACGGCGGCGATCACTGGCCGCACCGCGGGCAAGTCCTTGTGCCAGGTGAAGTGGAAGGTGACAGTGTCCCGTCCGTAGGCGGAGCTCAGCCACAGGTCGTCGCCGCGGACCGTGCGTACCTCGGCAATGTGCAGCATCGGGGCGACCTGGTTGGCCACCGACCGGATCGCGGCGAACGCCGTGGCCGCGCGCTCCCGGGGCAGGAAGTACTCCGACTGCAATTCCGCGCCGGCGCCAGGTATGAGCTCGGGTCGGAAGTGCGGCAGCCGCTGGTACCAGGGACCGGGCACGCCCAGCTGCTCGGTGCTGGATTCGGGATCTACCCCGGGCACCGGGTGTACTGATCGGGTTGCTGGACGTCCTCCAGTCCAGCCGGATCCGGGCCGGTCGGTGCGGTGCTTGAGCCACACCGCCCCCTGCCCGCTGCGCCAGTCGGTGAACAAGCTGACGCTGTAGGCGGCACTGAACACCGCGTCCACATTCTCGGCGACCTCGTCCAGAGGCACGTCTAGCCGGACCCATTGGGCCACCTCGTAGGCGGGTTCGATGTCCAAGGTGAGCCGGGTGACAACTCCCAGTGCGCCCAGCGCCACCACCGCGCCAGCGAACTCGTCACCGTGGGTGTCGCGCCGCAGCTCGATCAGGTCGCCCTCCGGCCCGACGAGCTCCAAGCCGCGTACTGCCGCCGCGAGGCAGCGCTGGGTGTCACCCGACCCGTGGGTTCCGGTGGCCACGGAGCCAGCTACCGAAGTGTGCGGCAGCGAGGCCATGTTGCCGAGCGCGTGGCCGGCCCCGTGCAGATGCTGCGCCAGCTCGGCGTAGCGCATGCTGGCCGCCACCGTCACGGTTCTGTTCTGCGTATCCATCACCACGGACTGCGGCAGCCGGTCCAGACGCACCAAATCGCCGGTGGTGTCCGCGACCCCGCTGAACGAGTGCCCGCTGCCCAGCGGGCGGATGCGGTCGGTTGCGGCAACAAGCGAACGCAGTTCGTCGAGCGTGTGCGGCTCGTGCACCTGGCGCGCGCCGTAGGTCAGGCTATCCGCCCAATTGCTCAGCTTCCGCATCATCGTGCTCACCCAACCCATCCGGTGAGCGCGGGTGCAGCGAGCTGTTGTTCGACCGGGACGAACGTGAAACTGCGCTCCAGCAGCCCCTCGATCGTCGGAGCCAGGGCGGCCGCCGTCTGTGAGCGGTCACCGCCGGCGTCGTGCAGCAGCACGATCGAACCAGGCCTGGCCTCCTGGACTGCCCGGGTGGCGATGGTGTCCGCGCCGGGCATCTGCCAGTCGTCGGGTGCCACGTCCCACAGCACAGTGGTCAGCCCCGATTCCGCGAGCCAGCCCAACACTTCGGGGGAGCGCGACCCGTACGGCGGTCGAAAAAGCGCGGGCGCGGGGCCGCCGGTGGCCTCGGCGATCGCCTCGTTGGTGCGCTCCAGCTGCTCGTCGAGTTGGGGCCGTGTCAGTTCGAAGAGGATGGGGTGCGACCAGGTGTGGTTGGCGACGCCGTGGCCCTCCTCCCGCATCCGCGCCAGGTACTCGGGATAGGCCTTCGCGTACATCCCCGTGCAGAAGAAGGTGGCCTTGACGCCGTAGCGCCGCAGAATGTCCAGCACCTGCCCGGTGTACGGCGGCTGCGGACCGTCGTCGAAAGTCAACGAGACCTCCCGGCGCTCACCGCTGCCCCGGCTGGCGCAGGTGCCCCGCCTGGTCCACTCGCCCAGCGTCTGCTCACTCGTCCGAGCGAACGCCGCGAGGTCGTCCTCCCGCCCGGTCTGGGTCCCCCGGTCGCGTTGCAACCGGGACAGAGCTCCGAGCCCTCGCCGCGCGGCGGCTGCGACGTCCACCGCGGGCACGGACCCGAAGTCCGGCCGAACGCCCAGCAACTGAGGATCCGCCCGGTACACGGTCAGCCCTCCGGCCATCATGCGTCCGTCGAGCACCCCGTTGGTGCTGTCCACCACAGCGACGAGCGCATTCTCGAAACCCTGCAGGTACCCGACCAATTCCTGGGTGTCCCGGGCTCCGAACAGCCTCACGGGCTGCTGGCGTTCCCCGTTCTCGTCGATGACATCCACCGTGAAGCCGTCGGCACTCCAGCCGATCCCCGAATAGAGCATCTGCCCTCCAGCCTGGCAACTCGTGCCACGAAATTTGTCATGGCCGGCCAGCGGTTTGGCTTGTGACTGCTGTAGCCAGCGCATGCCGCATGGATCGACGAGCATTGTTGATCGGCGCACAAGTTGTCAAGCTATTGGCAATAGAGTGCCTAGGATGTGCCACCCGCGTGTGGGGCTCCGGGCTGCTGGCCATCGGTGTGGACCCGGAGTTGGGGGCGGCGCGTACAGATCACGTCGATCGCCCACTCGTCAAAAGAGGAAAGGGTGGCGCGTATGTCGCCCCGCCCGCCGCCCGTCATCACTGGCGTATGTGCACAGGAGTGGTCACGGGGGCTGTTCGCGGCACGGGCTTCTTTGCGGTCCGTGAGCAGCCCGTAGCCTGGCTGCCTGGGGCGAGCGGCCCTGTCGTGTAGCGGTGGGGCGATGAGGGGACGGTTACCACGTGTCACGCCCGCCCCCTCTTGCCTCTTCGTTAGTCAGCGAGGACCTGGTTGATCACGTAGCGGGCGTTGGTGGAGATAACCGGGTTGGTGTTCCGGTAGTACGGCAGTTGAATGACTGCCATGGACAGCGCCCACCCGCGGCCACGGGCCCAGGTGTCGTCGTCGACATCCACGCGGTCGCGGAAGGTTCGCCGCGCAGAGGGCGGTAGCAGGTTCCACGCCGGGATGAGATCGATGGCCGGATCGCCGATTCCCGCGGTTTCGAAGTCGAGCACCGCGACTAGACGGTCGTCGGCGACCAGCAAGTTGCTAGGCATGAGATCGGAGTGGGTCCAGTACTGTGCCCCTGACCAGGTCGGTGCGGCGAGCGCCGCCTCCCAGGCAGCGAGGGCAGCGTCGGCGTCGAAGGGCTCATCTGTGCGCCCAAGTACCTCGATCGCGGCCCGAGTTCCCGCGTCGGCGGTAGCCAGCGGTGCGCCTCGGTATGCCGGGGGAGCGTGGTAGGGGTCGGCTTTGCGAATGTCGGTGACGAAAGCCGCGAGGTCGCGGGCCAGAAGCTCAGACTCAGCCACTCGACCCTCGACCAATACGTCGCCCTCGATCCATTGGTGGATGGACCATGCCCATGGGTAGCCCTCGCCGGGCTCGCCCGTCCCAACCACTGTTGGGATGCTGACGCGCACCACCGGCGCCAGTCTCGGCAGCCACAGGGCCTCCTGGGCTAGCCCTTCGGCACCGCTCGCGGTGAGAGGCAGCCGGACAGTCAGCTCGGTACCGACACGGTAGATCGCGTTCACCGTTCCTCCGGAGACCAGACGTCGGATCGGCAGGTTCGCCCACTGAGGGAACTGGGCACGGAGCAGCCGCTGGACGAGGTCTTCGTCGATGTCCGCTTCATCTGTATGCATCTTCGCCATATGTTGAATGCTCACCCAATCTCATTGTTGGTCGGCGTCTTGAAGGTATCGCCGAGATGTCATTAGGCCGATGGCAAGGAGATTTGCCAATGATTGCTGTCCATCGGTTGTTCGGGTCGTGCAGGAGTGGCGCCTGCCCCTAGGGCCATCCTGGCCCGGATGCATGCGCAGCGCTGGTGCACTTGTGACGGTTCGGTCGAATGCAGAGGTAATCGACACAGGCCTGCTCTTGCCGAGGGGCGGTGAGGTGGCTCACGGATCCCTGAAGCGGGCAGGGCAAGAACGTACCCGAGGAGGCGACGCTCTCGTCCACCGGAACACCTGTCCAGTAGCAGGAGTTGTCGGTGTCAGAGTGTCGGACTTCGGTAAACGTCGCTGACCCATCGGGCCGGGGAGCTCGGCTGCAGGCTCTCAACAGCTTGTCAGGGAAGGGCATCAGTGGCAGTAGCGTGCCCAACTCAAGCGGCGCTGGGTGAGGAAGTTCTTTGCGTGACGAAATCTCTACCTGACCTCCGAGGCGTGGAAGGTTTTGGTGGAGATGCTGAAGAACGTCGAGTAGTCGGACCTACCGGTGGAAAACGCTCGGCGTGACCCTGTGGTGAGAGAGGTCATCAAGTCAAGAAGGTTGCCATGATGGGGCAATTGATGGCAACATCGGGGTGGTTGCTCCCTGCCGTCCGGCGGATCCATGGCTCGGCGCCAGTTGTAAGTCCGCCCTCCATGTCCTGCCCATGCGGTCGGTGGCGTGGGCGGCAGATGTCGGACGACTTCGATCGGGAGTCTCATGAAATCCTTTTGGCTGCTGACCGGTGCCACGGCAATATCCATGGCCGGCAACACCTTTCTTTACCTGGCCATTCCCTGGGCTCTTGTCGAGGCAACAGGGTCCAGTCTGCTGGGGGTTCTGAGCATGGCGGCGCAGACGGCGCCGTACTTGGCCGCCCCCTTCCTCGGCGCGTACATCGATCGGTACGACAACAGAACTCTCTTCGTCGCGGGCGAGTTGGTCCAGTGCGTCAGCGTGGCGATCATCCCTCTGCTGCTCGCCGTGGGCCAGGTGGTGCTGGTGTTTGTGTCCCTGTGCGTGATGGGGCTGGCGAAGGTTGTCTCCGACGTGGCCGGGGACTACGGGCTGATACCGGCGCTCGTCCCCCGCGAACGCCTGGACCAGGCATCCAGCTGGTTCAACTCGGCGCAGCTCACTGCCCGGTTCGCCGGCCCTGCCCTCGCTGGGCTGACTATCGCCGCAGTGGGCCCGGCCTGGGCGTTGGAGATCGACGCAGCCACCTTCCTGGTCACTGCCGTCGCGGCGCTGTCCCTCCCCAAGGCCGCGGAGCGGGTCGAGAAGAGCCGCAGATCTGTTGGCGTACTGCTGCGAGAAGGCATCGGCTACTTCCGCTCCCGGCCCGATCTGCAATGGCTGACAGCAGCGGTGGCGCTATACAACCTGGGGGCGGGGGCGCTGGAGCCCACCCTGCTGACCGTGGGCACGGCGCAGTGGCACTGGTCGAAGATGGCCATGGGCGTGGCGGTGTCCTGCGCTGCCGTGGCCGCGGCGCTAGGGGCCTGGGTGAGTCCGTTGGCCCCGTCTCGCGACGATCGGCGGCGGCACCGGGTCGGCGTCTGGCTTGGTGTGGCCGCCCTGGGGGCGTTCGGACTGCTGATCGATTCGCCGCTCGCGGTCGTGATCGGCTTCTGCGTGCTGTCCTTCGGTGAGGGTGGGGTCAACTCGACGACGATGGCCTACCGCCAGCAGGAGATCCCCGCCGAGTTCACGGGACGGGTCAACACCGTCATCCGGATGTTTGTCACCGGTGCCATCCCCGTCTCGTCGCTGCTGCTGGGGCTCACCGTGGGTCTCACCGGATCGTTCCGCGTCTTTTTCCCGGTCACCGTTGCCGCCGTACTGGCCGTCCTCATATGGACGATTGTGGGCGGACGTCGCCGGAGTAAGCCTGAAAACCGCTTCGTTACGGGGGTTACGGAAGGGGTCGTACGATGACCATAAGGAACGTTCTGCTCGTCAACTCCAACTGCCGGATCGCTGCCCGATTGCTGCAGGACCGGCCGGATGTCAGGCTCACCGCCGTCACCATTGAGAAGTACCGACACTTCTACGACGACGGCACGGATGTGGAGATCGTCGACTCCGTAGCCGACCTGACTCAGGTGCGGCTGGCCGCGTTGCGGATCCGGGAGCGCAATCCTTTCGAGTACGTGGTCTCGCCGTCGGAGTGGAGCGTGCAAGCCGGTGGGTACATCCGCTCGTACTTCGGTCTTCCCGGGACCGGATACGAGGTCGCAAACGCGTTCTCGAACAAGTTCGTGATGAAGCAGAAACTGGCCGCCGCGGGCCTGCCGGTGGCCGCATTCCGCCGCCTGAGCCGCCTGGAGGAGGCTGCGGAAACAAGCACCGAACTGGGCTGGCCCCTGGTCGTCAAACGCGCCTGCGGTGGCGGCTCCGGCTACGTGGTGGTGGTGCGGGACGCGGAGCATCTGCGCGCGCTGGGCATGGCTGAGAGCACCGAGGCTTTGCGGGTGGCCCCCTTCCCGCTGATGGCGGAGGAAAAGGTCGACATCGACGCGGAGTTCCACTGCGACGGCGTCGTCGTGGACGCCAAGGTGCGCTTCGCTCCCGTCTCCCGCTACTTCAAGCCCGTCCTGGACAGCGTCGGCGGAGTGATCGGCTCTGCCACGCTGTCCGAAGCCCACCCCGACGCCCAGGCGGTGGCTGCCCTGCACGAACAGGCTGTGACCACCCTCGGCCTGCAGGACGGCGTGACGCATCTGGAGGTCTTCAAGACCGGCAGCGGATACCTAATTGGGGAGATTGCCTGCCGGCCCGGTGGAGGTGGGATTGTCGCCCAGATCCGGCACCAGTACGGCGTGGACCTGTGGGATGCGTTCCTCGCCGCGCAACTGGGCGAACCAGTCGCGGCCGACTGCGAGCCGCGTACCGATCACATGATCCAGTACATGCTGCCCCGGCCGGTGGGAACCGTCACCTCCGTCACTCGGGCCGAGGAACTCCTCGCGGCCGAAGGCGTCATCCACGCCGAAGTCAAGACCAAGATCGGTGACACCCTCACCGGCCCTCTCGACTCCTCCATCTACGCAGGATTCGTCCTTATGCGCGCCACCGACGAAGCGCAGATCACCCGGCGCATCACCTACATCGACAACCTCTTCCACATCCACACGAGCACCAACGACTCCACCCAGCCCACCGGGAACCGATGACAGCGGAAGCAGCTCATCTACTGCCACGCAGTGTCCATCGCCCGTAGCAGCTAGGCCGAACTGTCTTCCCGCTCCTGGCTGGACGTCACTGAGCACATTCACGTGGTCCTCTCTCCACCGAGGAGGAGTCCCTCGCCCAGCTGAGAACAAGACCCGCCAGGACATTCGCCGTCCCGGAACTGGGCGGAACGGCTGGACAGCGTCCTAGCGGGCGGCTGCGTATGCTGGGGTGCCCCGACCAGGACGCCATACGCATCACGTCCTTCGCGGTGACCAAGGAGTAGCGCAGGGACAGCCTGGGGCGCACGCTCTGCCTCGCAGCGATGCGCACCACCTGTGGCAAAGAGTTGCAAGTACCCTGCGTGCCACAGCGCCTCGGTGCGTATGACGCTCGGCGTGTCCGCCATGCCTCGGCGCCCCCGAGCTGACTTCGGGCTCGCCTACCCGTGCGTGCGTCCAGCAAAATCGCAACTCATTCCCGCGCCCCAGGGCGAGGCCGTCGTCGAGTTTTCCGGACGTTCTTCTGATCTGGGTGGCCTCCCGGGTCCGGCCCGGGAACGCTGGTGGCCGTACCTTCTCGTCTGTCCCGCCGCGGAGGGAAGCGCGATGCGACCGAAGGCCAGCCCCGCCGTTGATCCGGTTGTGCCGCCTCGTGCTGACTCAGGTTGATCGCGTTGCGCCCTTGTGCGTCAGGCCCGGGAGGCGAAGGCGACCGGCTGTTCCAACAGGTGCGCTTCGGCCCTCGCAAGGGAGTATGTTGCAGCGGAAGCCCGTCGCGACCTTGAACGGGAGCAGGCCAGCCATGGTCCGGTGTCCGTAGAGATTTCGGTCGCTACCTGCGGCCACGGTCCGATTCCGCCAAGGCGGCCGCGAGGCATGCCGACTGGCACATCCTCGACGGAGCAATGGCGGAGGCGGCCCGACTTTCGTCAGCACGCCGTGCACCAGCACGGCCGCCGAGTACGCGGGCCGCACTGACCTTCAGCTCAGCACCCGCCGCAGCCAGCCGACGCGCGCTTGGTGCGCAGTGCGCGAGACCACCGCGCTGGGCACCCACTCGTCGAAGCTGTGGAAGGCTCCGGACCACACGTGCAGTTCAGCTTCTCCGCCAGCCTGCCAGATGCGGCTGGCGTACGCGATGCCCTCGTCCCGCAATGCCTCCACTGAGCCCACCTCGATGAACGCCGGAGGCAGCCTCGACAGGTCCTCGGCCCGGGCCGGCGCCGTGTAGCAGGGGACGTCCGCAGTACCGCGCCGCCCGCCCAGCAGAGCGGTCCACCCCGCCTGGTTGGAGAGCCCGTCCCACAGACCCACACGTGCCATCTGCCGTGCGGAGGCGGAGTCGCACCGGTCATCGAGCATCGGGAACTGCAGCAGCTGTCCGCTGAGCTTGGGACCGTCGAGGTCACGGGCGAGCAGAGCGAGGCCCGCGGCGAGTGCTCCGCCCGCGCTGTTCCCGCTCAGGACGATGCGGCTGGGGTCGAGACCAAGGCCGTCGGCGTGATCCGCGAGCCACATCAGCCCGGCGTAGCAGTCCTCCACCGGAGCGGGGCCGGGATGTTCAGGGGCCAGCCGGTAGTCCACGGCGACCACGGCGAGGCCGAGTTCCTGCGCCCGGTCCAACTCTCCGGCCAGCTCCGTACTGCGGTGGCTTCCGGCGACCATGCCGCCGCCGTGGGTGTGGTAGATAGCTGGGACTGCTCCCTTTGCGCCGGCGGGGCGGCAGATCAGCAGGGTGACCTCGGCTGCGCCTAGCGGACCAGGCACCTGTCGTTCCTCGATCACGAAGGCCCCATCCCGGCGGATCTCAGCGTCGCTCAGCCGACCCGCCAGGGAGCGCCGGCGCCGGTCGGGGATGAGTGCGGGTGTCAGCGGCATCGGCAATCCGGCGAGGATGTCGTGCAGGGGACCGGCCAGTTCCGTGTCGAACGGAGGCGGCGTCGTGGTGCCCGGCTGGCCGGGGCGGGCGGCGGTGTCGGTCACAGCGCCCTCACTCATCATCCAGGAGCGCGAGTGCGTCCACTTCGAGCAGCAGGTCGGGCTGGTACAGGGCGGCCACTTGCACCACCGTGCTGGCCGGCGGGCATTTGGTGTCGATGAACTCGTCGCGGACGGCGAGGATACGGGGGATGAACGCGGCGTCGGTCACGAAGTAGGTGAGTTTGATGACGTTGTCGAAGCTCCCGCCGGCCGCGGCGAGGCAGCGGCTCATGTTGGTGAATACCTGTCGTGCCTGCGCCTCCGGGTCGCCTGCGCCGACCAGTTCGCCCTCGGGATCGAAGGCCATCTGGCCGGAAACTGCTGCGAGCCGTCCCCGGCCGGACACCACATGGGTGTAGCCCGAGCTCGGGAAGACCCCGGCGGGGTCCGGCAAATGGCTGAGCTGACGGTCGAGCATGATCCAGTCCTCCGGTAGTGGGTGTCATGGCCAGGACTGCGCCTGGCGGGTGTGAAGGCGGCCCGCAGGTCCGCGATGCGTGCAGGTCACCCGGCGGTCATGCGCACGGGCAGGCTCTCCGGGCCGTTGACGGCGATGGACCGCAAAGCCCGGGCGGGACCGACAGGTTCGATGGCGTTCATCGAGTCGAGGAGTTCGGAGAACAGGATGCGCATCTCAGCCCTGGCCAGCGTGCTGCCGATGCAGAAGTGCTCGCCGGCCGCCAGGGCGATGTGCCGGTTCGGACTGCGTGAGACGTCGAATCGGTACGGATCGATGAACATGGCCTCGTCGCGGTTGGCCGAAGGCAGCCACAGCACGACCCGGTCGCCTGCCTCGATCCGCCGCCCGCGGATCTCGCAGGGGCGGACGGCCACCCGCATGCTGTGCGTGGCACTAGAGGTCCAGCGAAGGATCTCCTCGATCGCGCTCGGCAGCAGGCTTCGGTCATCCCGCAGGCGCTGCCACTGGTCCGGATGGTCGAGGAATGCCTTCATGCCGCCGATAAGGGCCAGCCGCCCGTTTTCCGTCGCCCCTATTAGGTTCTCGCAGTTGAGGACCGCTTCCTCCTCGGTCAGCAGCTCCCCGTCCACGGTACCGTGGACCAATGCGCTCAACAGGTCGCCGGCCGGTTTCTCCATGCGCCGGTACAGCAGCTCCATGAAGTACCCGACGATGTCGGGGTGAGCCACGAGCGAGCTGTGCGCCTCGAACGCCTCGTTGGTCCAGCGGTACAGGTCTTCATGGTCCTCGTCAGGGACTCCGAGGATGTGGGAGATCACGGAGAGGGACAGCCGGCCCGCGACATCAGTGGCGAAGTCACAGCCCGGCGTTCCCGTGGTCCGGTCGAGTACGGCGCGGGTCGCCGAGCGTACGTAGCCCTCCAGGGCGCGTACGGCACGAGTGTTGAACCAGTCTGCGATGAGGACGCGCAGCTGCTTGTGGCGCGGAGCGTCAGTCAGGGCCAAAGTGAGGCCGCCACCGGGATCGTCGCCGGCCTTCGCAGGGCGCAGCAGCACGCCGCGTGCCGAGCTGAAGGTGCTTGTGTCCCGGTAGACGGCTCGGATGTCCGCGTGCCGGGTGAGCGACCAGAAGGCCGGCAGGTCTGTCGCGGGGTGCCAGTGCACAGGGGCGTGCGCGCGCATCCACGTCCACAGGGCGTGTGGGTCGCTGGTGGCGTGTGTCTCGGGATCGGTCAGCGTGGCAGGTCCGATGGTCGGGGCGGTTGTCATCACAGGGCTCCTGTGGCCTGGTGGTGCACGTGTTCGGTGAAGAGCTTGACTGCGTCCCGGGCGGTCTCCTCCGCGACAGCATCCGGCCGGAAGGCCACTTCGAGGCGCAGCTGTCCGTCCGCTTCAGGCCACAGCTCGGCGTGCAGTTCGAGGGGAAGGTCGAGATAGGGCTGCCGTACGAAGGTGGTGCGGGCCCCAGGCAGGGCCAGGCGTGGCAAGGCGTTGTCCTGATAGGCGAAGAGAGTCTGGTAGAGAGGTGGTTGGCCGGGCCCCGGGGCGGCCGCGACGTCAAGGACGTCGAAGAGCGGCACCTCCTGGGCTGCCAGGGCTTGTCTGACGATCCGGGCGGTGTGCTCGATGGCAGCCCGGTCACCTTGCAGAGCCGCGTCCCGCAACCGCAGGCAGAGCATGGTGATGTGGCAGCCGATGGCGTCTTCCAGCCCGGGGTCGTCGCGCTGGGCGACGGGGACGCCGACGGCGAAGTCCCACTGGCCCGTCACCTCCGCCAGGCTCGTCGCCCACAGTGTCAGCAGGACGACGAAGCGGGTCACACCAGTTGCTGCCGCGGCGCCGTCCACGGCGGCGAGGGTCGAAGGCGGCAGCACCACTTCGATACGGCCCGGTGCGGGCCGCGCCGCATCTATCCTTCCTGGCCCGCCTGGCAGAGGCGCTCCGGGCCAGCGTATGGGCGGGACGCCGGCCAGCTCGGCGCGCAGCCGGGAGAGGTGGAGCTCTGATGCCGCTAGCCGCCTGCGGGCCTGCGCCCGGCGGGACAGTGCGGTCATCGAGGGCTGTGGGCTGAGCGCTGAGGACCCGGTGGAGGAGCTGGCCGCGCTTTCGTAGGCGGTGGCGAGGTCGTCGGCGAGCACGCCCTCGGACCATCCGTCGAAGGCAACGTGATGGACAACGCAGCCGAGGATCGAGACCGGCTCGCCGGGCGCCCCGGCCTTGACGGGGACCAGGACGGTGCGCCAAACTTCGCCCTCCTCGGGCAGCAGTTCGCCGCCCAGGAGAGAACGTGCCGAGGCCAGCGCTGCGTCGACGGAGGGCTCGGGAGGCAGCTCCTCTAGGACCGGCGGCGGGATGTCCGTCGGATGGGCCCCCGGGCGAGGGTCGAGCCGGTAGGCGGCCCGCAGCGGCTCGTGCCGCTCGTGCACTGCGGCGATGGCCGCCACCAGGGCTGACTGGTCGAGTTCGCCCTCGACGACCCAGGTGAGCAGACAGTGCCCGGTGCGGTCCGTCGGGTCGAGTAGCTGCCGGGTCAGCTGCATCGTCTGGACTGGGGAGAGTGGGACTTCGCTGGAGACAGCTGCCTCGGCGGACTCCTCGAGATCTGGCCCGGGCTGACCGGCGGCGAGCCGGGCGGTGAAACCCGCGACGGACGGATGCTCGTACAGCCAGGCGACCGGAACCGGTCGGGCCAGCCGGGCCGACAGCCGGGCACACAGCCGTCCGGCCTTGAGCGACGTCCCGCCGAGTTCCACGAAGGGCACGTCCAGCGGGACGGAGTTGGTCTCCAGCAGTGTGGCGAACCCCTCTGCCACGGCCCGCAGTAGCGGATCCCGCAGCGTGCCGGGGCGTGTGCCCCTCGACGCAGGCATGTTGGGCGCTTGAGCCGGCGCCAGGGCCAGCAAGGCTCGCTCGTCCAGCTTGCCTTGCGGTGTCAGTGGGAAGGCGTCAACGCTCACCGCCGCGGCAAGGCGGTGGTAGGGGACGAGGGCGCCGTGCAGGGTGGCCAGTGCGCCGCTCAGCGGATCCGAAGGGCGGGCAGGTATGCAGAACGCCAACAGTTCGCGCTCACCGCGGGCGGCGTCACCTCGGGGCACCACCCGGCAGTGCCGCACGGCGGGGAGCAGCCGCTCTACTTGTCTCTCGACCTCGGCGGGCTCCACGCGGTGGCCGCGAATCTTGAGTTGGCGGTCGGCTCGGCCCTCCAGGTGCAGCAGGCCGTCCGCGCCCCACCGGCCGAGATCGCCGGTGCGGTAGACCCTGGTGTCCTGCCCGTCGACGCGTACATGGGGGAACTTTTCCTCGGTCAGGGCGGGGTCGCCGAGGTACTCCAGTGCCAGCCCGTCGCCGCCGAGGCAGATTTCGCCCGTCTCGCCCACCAAACACTCCCGCTGGCTGTCCAGTACGTACACCTGGGTGCCAGGGACGGGGCGCCCAAGGGGGATGCCGCCGGGCAGGTCGCAGTCGGCTTCGGTGATGCGGTGGGTGGTAGCGAAGACGGTGCACTCCACGGGCCCGTAACCGTTCATGAGGACGACGTCCGGGTGGTGGCGCAGGAACCGGCGGACGTGGGGGACGGACAGGCGCTCGCCGCCGATGAGGACCTGGCGTAGTCCGTTGAACGCGTCCGGGGTCTCGTCAACGATCAAGTTGAAGAGGCTGGCGGTGCACCACACGGTGTCCATGCCGTGTCGTGACACGCCCTCCGTCAGGGCGGTGGGGGAGAGGTACGGGTCGGTGACGATTACCGCGCAGCCACCGTTGAGCAGGACCGACCACAGCTCCAGGGAGAAGGCGTCCCACGGGGTGGGGGCGGCGAGAGGCATCACCGTGCCGCCCGTGAACCTGGCGAAGCCGCCCGGCTGGAAGAGGCGGGCGGTAGCCCTGTGCGGACTGACCACGCCCTTGGGCCGGCCTGTCGTCCCGGAAGTGAAGAACACGCAGCAAGGGGCGGCGGCGTCGACCGTGGCTGGCTGGAACCCGACCGGGGCGACGGCCGGACTCGTCGGCGGTGACCAGACGAGCAGGGTGTACCCCGCAGATGCACCGTCGGCTGCGGCCACGAGCAACGGGGGCCTCAGGGCGCTCAGTACATCGCTGGTCCGCTCTTCCGGCCAATCGGGGGGCAGCAGACAGTACGCGGCACCGGCCTTCAGTACGGCGAGCAGCGCGACGACTAACTCGGTGCTCCTGGGGAGCTGGATCGGTACTCGGTCGCCGTGGGAGACGCCCGCGGCGGCGAGCCCGGCGGCCCAGGCGTCGGCCACGGCGTCAAGTTCCGCGTAAGTCAAGGCGCGGTCCCCGTCGACGAGGGCGATTGCGCCGGGCCGTTCGCGGGCCCGGCGGGAGAACGCCTCGTGCAGGCCCCCGCCGGGTGCGATGTTCGGGGGGCCGGCGGTCCACTCAGGGTCTGGTCGCACGCTGTCCTTCTCCCCTTGCTCCACACGGCAGCCCGGGTTTCCCGTGCCGCCCACCAGCTTTGACAACGACATTGCCATGAAGTTGCCTAATCTGGCAACCTCGTGTCGACGACCCCTAGGGAAGAGCCCGCAGAGACGAAGTCAGGTTCGCCTGACGTGCTGTGAGGTGGCGCCCCGTGCTGATTGAAGGTGGATACATGGCACGCGACCATTCACTCGACATTGCGGTGACCGGCATGGCTGGCCGGTTCCCCGGCTCGTCGGACCTTGCGGACTGGTGGGCTTCGCTGATCACGGGGCGCGTCCTCACCCGACGGTACTCACAGCAGGAGGTGGCAGACTCCGGTGTGCCCGCGGATCTGATGGACGACCCAGATTTCGTGCCCGTACACGGACACTTGACGGATTCCGACCGGTTCGAGAACGCGCTGTTCCGGGTGAGCCCGCGAGAGGCTGAGATCATGGATCCGCAGCACCGGCTGATGCTGGAGTGCGCCTGGGCGGCTCTGGAGGACGCCGGGACCAATCCGCTCGACACCGGACTCGTCACCGGCGTCTATGCCTCTGCCAGTGGGAGCGGCTACCTGCGCAGCATGATCGCCGGCGGCGCTCTGGACCCGCTGACGCTTGAAGACGCCATTCATGGCAACGAGCCGGACTTCCTCGCGAGCCTCATCTCGTACAAGCTCAATCTGACCGGGCCCGCGCTGGCCGTTCAGACCGCCTGCTCATCCTCCCTGGTCGCCGTCCACCTCGCCGTCCAGGCTCTGCTGAACGGTGAGTGCGACCAAGCACTCATTGTGGCCGCCGGAATGGCCTACCCTCAGACAGGGCATCTGCGGATACCCGGCGGCATCCACTCCGCCTCGGGCTACTGCCGGCCCTTCGACGCGGCGGCCGACGGAGTGGTGGCGGGCTCGGGGGTGGCCTGTGTCGTGCTGCGCAGGCTGTCCGACTCCCTCACGGACGGGCCCACCCCCCACGGGGTCATCCTCGGTACCGCGGTCAACAACGATGGTGCGGCGAAGGCTGGTTACTACGCCCCCTCGGTCGGTGGCCAGGAGGACGTGATCCGCTCCGCTCTGGGGGCGGCGGGCGTGGACGGCACGAGCATCGGATACCTGGAGACCCATGGCACAGGAACCAGCATTGGTGACCCCATCGAGTGGTCCGCGGCCTCGGCGGCCCTGCGCGCGGCCGGCGCCCGGCCGGGCCAGGTGGCCGTCGGCGCGCTCAAGGCCAACACCGGACACCTCGACAACGCGGCCGGACTGGCGGGTCTCATGAAGGCCCTGCTGGTGGTGGGCGAGGGCGTGGTTCCGCCTGTGGCGGGCTTCTCCCGGCTCAACCCCCTGCTGGAGACGGAGGACACGCCTCTGTTCGTGCCTGCCGAATCCGGAATGTGGACGGGGCCCGAGCCCCGGCGTGCAGGGGTGAGCTCGTTCGGCGTGGGTGGCACCAACGTGCACGTGATCGTAGAGCAGCCACCTCACCCCGTTGCCGGGGCCGGCACGCAGCCCGTACCTGCGGCGGAGGACGCCGCGCACTCCGGACACCTCGTACTGCTGTCTGCCGCCGACGCCGCAGCCCTCGACCGCTCGGCCGATCGGCTGGGCCGCCATCTGGCCGTCCACGGCCCGCGACCGGCCGACGTGGCCCGCACGCTCGCGACCGGCAGGGCCGCCCTCTCCGAGCGCCTCGCCGTCGTGGCGGGCACCACTGCCGAGATCGCAGGGCACCTGACGTCCGGGACCGGAGGGATCCGCGGCAGCCGCCTGGAGCAGGGACCCGCGCCGCTCGTCCTGGCTTTTCCGGGGCAGGGCTCCCAGCGCCCGGGCATGGCAGGGCCGTTGGCGAACGTCCTGCCCGGTTTCACGACCGCTCTCGAGGACTGCCTTGAGGTGTTCGAGCCTGCCGTGGCCAACCCGCTCCGCCGCGCACTGTTCGACCCGGCGTTCCCCGAGCAGGAGCTGGCACGAACCGACCTGGCGCAGCCCGCCCTCTTCGCGGTCGAGTACGCCGCCGCCACGGCGCTGCGGGGTCTGGGCATCCTCCCTGCAGCAGTGATCGGGCACAGCCTCGGGGAGGTCACCGCCGCCTGCGTCGCTGGCGTGATCGGCCTCCGGGACGCGGCCCGCTTTGTGTGCGTCAGGAGCCAGGCCATGCAGGACTGCCCTGAGGGGGCCATGCTCCTTCTTGCCTGCGCCGAGGACGAGGCGCGCGGGTTGCTGGCCGCGGCGGCGGCTGAACTGGAGATCGCCGCCGTCAACTCTCCCGTTGCCACCGTGGTGGCCGGGACTCCCGCGGCCGTCGAAGCGTTCGACGCATGGCTGGACGGCCGGGTACGGACCTGGCGGCTGGCCGCCAGCCGTGCCTTCCACTCCCGTCTTATCGAGCCTGCGCTCGTGCCGCTGGCCGAGGAACTGTCCCGGACCCCCCTGCGTTCCCCCGCACTTTCGTGGGCCACCAACTGTGGCCAACTGCTGCTGCCAGGAGCGGAGATCGGACCGGAGCTCTTCGCCACACAGGCGCGCCGTACGGTGCGCTTTGCACAGGCCCTGGAGGAACTCGCCGCCCGGTTCCCCGGAGCGGTGGTGGTGGAGGCCGGGCCGGGGCGCGCCGTGTCGGCCATGGCGGAGGCCGCAGGCCTCACCGCCGTGCCGCTCGATCCTGGCCGCTCGGCACACAACGGCGTGGCTGTCCTGGAGGCGCTCGGCACCCTATGGGCTATGGGGCAGCCCCTCGACACCCGAGCCCTGTGCAGGGCCGGCGAGCCGGTCCACCTGCCCGGCTACCTGTTCGCGGGGCCCTCCCGGATCGCGCCGGAAGCCCTTGTCCGTCCGGCCGGCGGCCGCCCCGCCGCTGGGCCCCCCGCCCCTGCGCCCTTCGAAACGGCCGACGCAGCCCGGGGCGGCCGTCCTGATGAGGGAGATGATCAGGCCGCTGGGGGTACGGACGTACCGGCGCTCGTGGCCCGCCAATGGGCGGAGTTGTTGGGGCACGAGGGCCTTGCTGAGGACGCCGACTTCTTCGACTTGGGCGGTGACTCCCTGGTCGTCACTCGCCTCGCCCAGCGCCTGCGCAAGGAACTGAAAGTCCGCGTGCCGGTCCGCGACCTGCTGGTCTGCCGGACACTCGGTGCGCAGACCACCCTGGTCCAAAGCCTTCTTGAGCAGGGTTTGCCCGCTGCCGCGGCAGGCTGACTGTCCGTCCGCATCGCGCGCGGCAGCACGGAGGAAGACGGCCACGCATACGGCTGCCGCTCCAGGACCTCAGGTCCCGGAGCGGCAGCCGTATGCGCCCGTGGGCGGCGCCTCAGCGGTGACGTGCGGTCAGCTCCGTGTGAGGCACTTCGGGTGCCTCGAATCCGAAACACTGGGCATAGGCCGAGAGTTCGGCCTGGAGGCAGGCGATGAGTGTCTCGGCCTTGCGGAAGCCGTGCTGTTCACCGTCGAAGGTGAGGTAGGCGCGCGGCGGTCCCGACTCACCTAGCTCCCGCAGGAATCGCTCCGCCTGCGCTGGAAGGCAGATTTCGTCTTCCAGCCCCTGGAACAGGACGAAGGGTGCCTGTACTCGGTTGGCCCGGCGCAGCGGCGACACCTCCGCGTAGCGGTCCCGGGCTTGTGGCCACGGCCCGATCAGGCTTTCCAAGTAACGGGACTCGAAGTCGTGGGTGCCGCGTTCGCTCCACCCCTCTGGGTCCAGAAGCGGAAAGTAGATCCCGGCGACCCGGTACAGGTCCGGCTCGCTCGCCAGCGAGGCGGCCGTGGTCCAGCCGCCTGCGCTACCACCACGGATGCCCAGGCGTGCCGGATCTGCGACGCCTCGGGCTACGAGACCGCGGATAGCGGCGGCGCAGTCGTGTACGTCGACTACGCCCCACTTCCCCTGGAGGCGTTGGCGATACCTGCGTCCGAACCCGGTGGAGCCGCCATACTGCACATCGACGACGCCGATGCCGCGGCTGGTGAAGAAGGCCGTGGTGAGGTCGGCGGCCCACTGGCTTCTAGTGGTGGGCCCGCCGTGGACGTGCACCACGTACGGCGGCAGTTCGCCCGCCGGTGCGATGAAGTCGGGGCTGTACGGCGGGTACACGTACGCGTGCACCTCCTCGCCCGCGTCGTTGCGGAAGACTTCGTGGCGGCTCGGCGACAGGTAGTCGGCGTATGTCGTGTCGGAGGCACGCAGCACTTCTGCTGGCACTCCCGGGGCCGGGTCCAACAGCAGAAGGGCGCGCGGCTGCCGCGGACCGGCCGCCGTCGCCACCACCCGGCGGCCGTCAGTGGCCAGTACCGCCCACTCGGTGTACTGGTCATCGCCGCTGACGTCCCACAGCGAACCGTCCGGTTCGAGGACTGCCGGCTGCCGACCGGCGGTGCCGTGGGCGACGGCCAGCCGGTCGCCATCCATCGGTAGGAACCACTGGGCGCCGATCCGCCACAGCGGTTCGCCGAACTCCTCGGAACGGGGGCACAGCGCCCGGCGCTTGCCCTCTGAGTCGATCTCGTACAGGTTCCACCAGCCGTCGGAGTCGCTCAGCACGTACAGCACACCTGCATGTCCCGGTGCCCACTCGACCTGCCCTACCGCCTCGCCTGGCCCGCCCGCGACCACGCGGGCCGGGCCAGGCATGCCATCGACACCGACGCGTGCGCAGATTACCTCCGTACCCTCCCAGGGCATGGCCGGATGGTCCCAGCCGAGCCAGCACACCTGGCGGCCATCCGGTGAGACTTTTGGTCCCGTCATGAAGTGGTGGCTCGCGGCAAGCACCCGGACCGCTTCCGGCTCATCCGCCGCGCTGCCATCGAGCGGGAGCGCGACGAGTGCGCGGCGTACGTCGGTCGCGTGCCCGATGGTTTCCTCGCGCAGGCACCACACCTCGTCCCCGACCAGAGCAAAGTCGCAGTAGCGCGCGCCCGCAGGCATCGCGGGCTCCGGGCTGATCGGCTCCGGGGAGCCACCGGGGACCACGCGATACACCCGCTGGTCGTCCCAGTGCGTGAACACGAACCCGGTCTCCGGCCCGCCGAGCGGAAGCCAGGGCTTTCCGCCGTACTCGATGACCCGAGTGCGTACGTTCCATCTAGGGGCCAGTACGTCGGCGACCACGCCGTCTGGCGTTCGGCGGACCAACGCGCTGCGGCCGGACTCTTGGGGGCGCAGTTCGGTCCACCACACCTCGTCCCCGACACAGGCAGCCCATTCCACCCGCGTTTCGCCCGCCGCCGCTGTCTTGGCGCTGATGGGGGAGGCCCAAGTACCGAACGGGGAAATCCTCACCTTTACTCCGCCTTCCTGTCTGTGCACCCAACTGCCGGAGCGCACAAGGGATTTCCGGGATGGCGCATCCACCTTCCATCGATGAGGCAAAAGATTGCCATTGATGTGCCCGATCTGGCAATATCGCCCTTGTGTGGCCGGTCCCCGAACCACGCTCTCGCCGAAAACGGAGGAGTCCTGATGGCAACTCTGATGACGAACCATGCACCGGGCGGCCCGCCCGCCCCACCTTGCCCAGGCCACCACGGTGCCCCCCTGCCGTCGGCCGCTGCCTTGCGGCCCGTGCACGACCTGGTGGCGGAGTTCGCCCGGGTAAACCCGGCGCGCACGGCGGTGCGTAGCGGTGCCGAGAGCATCGGTTACGCGGATCTCGACGCCTGGGCCGGCAGACTGGCCGCCCGGCTTGCCGAGGCGGGCGTGGGCCGGGGAAGCAGGGTTGCTGTGCTCGCCGAACCTTCCACCGCCATGATCGCAGCCGTTTTGGGTGTCCTGCGCATAGGAGCCGCTTACGTGCCAATGGACCCCTCCCATCCCGACCTGCGCATCAACGGCATCCTCAAAGACGCCCAGGTTTCCGCTGCTGTCGTCACCAAGACCACACGCGGCCGCCTGCTGGGCCTCGAACTGCCCCTCGTGTCCGCCGAATGCGCGGGCGACGATGAACCAGGCGAGCCCACGGGCACGCCCTTTCGTGGCGCACGACCCGTTGCCGCCCCGGTAACCCCCACAGACCCCGCGTATCTCATCTACACCTCCGGCAGCACGGGAGAACCGAAGGGCGTCGTAGTCGAACATGGCCAACTTGCCGCCTCGACGACGGCCCGCCGCTTGGTCTACCCCGGAACTCCGGTCTTCCTGCTGGTCTCCCCCCTAGCCTTCGACTCCTCCGTGGCTGGACTGTGGGGGACGCTCACTTCAGGCGGTTGCCTGGTGGTGGCCGGTTCGGACGAGGTCCGCGACCCCGAGCGCTTGGTGGAACTGATTGGGACCCACCAGGTCACGCACCTGCTGTGCGTACCTTCCCTGTACAGCGTCGTCCTCGACGCCGCGGCCAGGCTAGGAGTGGCCCGGCTAGGATCGCTTCGGACAGCGATCGTGGCTGGGGAGTCGCTGCCGCCGGAGCTCATCACTCGCCACTTTGCCAACGGGCCGACCGACTGCGCGCTCGTGAACGAGTACGGACCCACCGAGGCAACCGTCTGGGCTAGCTACCACTGCTTCGACGTCCCGGGCCCCGTCTCCATCGGCCGGCCCGTCCCAGGCGCCCACCTCTACGTGCTCGATGCCAACCTGCACCAGGTGCCGATAGGTGAGGTGGGCGAACTGTTCGTCGGCGGCTCCGGCGTCGCCCGCGGCTATCACAACCGGCCGGAGGCCACCGCATTGGCCTTCCTGGACGATCCCTTTGCCGAGACGCCGGGCGCACGCATGTACCGCACGGGCGACCTTGCCCGCTGGAACACGGACGGCACCCTGGAGTTCCTCGGCCGCCGCGACCACCAGGTGAAGATCCGCGGCCACCGCATCGAACTCCCAGCCGTGGAAGCACACCTGTGCGCACTACCCGGGGTACGGGAGGCTGCGGTCATCCCATGCGCAAGCGGCGGCGCCCTCACTGGCTTCGTACTCGCCCCGGCGCGGCTGTCGCCTCAGGAAGTCCGGGAGCAGTTGGCCACCCGAGTGCCGGCCGCCATGGTCCCCGCCCGGATCGTGGTACTCGATGCATTCCCCCGAACCGGCAACGGCAAGACTGACCGTGCCGCACTACAGGCGAGGGTCGACGAGGAGGCCACCCGCCCCGAGCCTGCCGCCATCCCAGCAGGGGCCGACCTCATGATGCAGGTCGCCGCGGCCTGGGCCGAGGTGCTCCAAGTTCCGCACGTGCCCACCGATGCCAACTTCTTCGACCTGGGCGGGCATTCACTCGCGATGTTCCGGCTTCGCGAGGCCCTGAACCGGCACACCGGGAAGCTGCTGCCGGTCGTCGCCCTATTTCGTCACACCACCGTCGCCACGCAGGTCGCCCTCCTGCGCGACGAAGCCGACGGCACCGCCGATGGTGACCGGCGCGCACGGCAGGAGGCAGCCGTACGGGCGCGCCGACTACGGGCCCGTCGGGCCGCGAGCCGGGGCGTGGAACAGTGCGACACCGAACTGGGGGTTTAGCAGATGACCATCGATCCCGCCGTGTGGCTCCAGTGCCCGCTACCCCTCCCGGATCCCGAGGTCCGACTCATCTGCTTCCCGCACGCCGGGGGTTCGGCATCCTTCTTCCGCGACTGGGGCCACCGGCTGCCCGGCATGGAAGTGCACGCGGTCCGCTATCCGGGCCGTGCGGAGCGGATCGCCGAGTCGCCACCGACGGACCTGGTTCAGCTTGCGTCCGACGTGGCGGACGTGCTGGCAAAGCTGACGGACCGGCCCCTTGCGCTGTTCGGCCACAGCATGGGAGCAGCGGTGGCGCTGGAAACTGCGGTGGCGCTGGAGACCCGCGGCACAGATCCCGTGCACCTGTTCGCCTCGGGCTGCCGCAATGCTCCGTATCCCAACCCCGAGCAGTGGCAGGATCCGGACGACCAGGACGATGCGGCCGTTGTCGAGCGCCTCCTCACCCTGGGCGGAACGGACCCCGAGCTGGCCGCGGACCCTGAGTTCCAAGAACTTGTCCTGCCGTACGTACGGGCCGACGGCCTGATGTTCCACTCGTACGGACTCCGCACCGGCCCCCCACTGAGGTGCCCGGTGACGACCATCACGGGTGACGCCGACCCAGACGCCGACTGCCGCCCCTGGAACCAGCTGACCACCGGGGGTCTGCGCGAATGCGTCGTCTACGGCGACCACTTCTACCTGGTGCCCGCGCCGCCCTACGAACTGATCCGGGAAGTGCTTCCACTCCGTACCCGGAGCGCGTCATGACGCTCATCGAGGCTGAATGCGAGCCGCTGCGTTCGTACCCGGTCTGGGCCCGCCCGTACGCTGGCAGCCAGGGGGAGCAGACGCAGGCCCTGCTGTCCGCCGTCGAGCGCGCCGAAGTCGAGCTGGTCCGCTTCCTATGGGTGGACCACAACGGGCTGTTGCGGGGCAAGGCAGTGGCACGGGACGTGCTGGTCGGCAGGCTGCGCTCCGGGGTCGGGCTGTCCACAGTCCGGCAGTCGGCGAGCCTGCTCGATCTGGCGCAGCCCGTGCCCGGCTTCCAAGTCATGGACGAGGTCCGCGTCACGGCCGATCCCGGCACCTTCACCTTGCTGCCGTACGCGCCCGGCTCGGCGGCGGTGCTCTGCGACTTGGTGAACCGCGACGGGACACCATGGGGCGCCTGTCCCAGAACCTTCCTGCGCGATGCTGTCGACCGAGCTGCCGGCCTGGGATACGACGTCGTGGCTGCGTTCGAGCCGGAGTTCACGCTCCTGCGCAACGGCGAGCTGTACGACGACGGCCTCATGCTGGACACTGAGGCATTCGACGCCGCAAACGACTACATCGTCGCGCTGATACGGGCACTGCGGGCGCCGGGCATCAGCGTCGAGCAGTACCACCCGGAGTCGTCACCAGGCCAGCACGAATTGACGGTGCAGCCTGCCTCCGCTCTGCGAGCCGCCGACAACCACGTGTGGCAGCGGGCATTCACCCGGGGAGTGGCTCGGGCGCGGGGACTGCACGCGACCTTCGCCCCGGTGCCGAGGCAGGGGCTGCGGGGCAACGGAAACCATGTCCATATCTCACTGTGGCGGCAGGGCAGCAACGCGTTCGCCGGGCCCTCGGGGGGCCTTTCGAACGTAGCGCACCACTTCATCGCAGGGGTGCTCGCACACCTTCCCGGGCTCGCGGCACTGCTGTGCGCGAGCGTCAACAGCTACGAGCGTCTCGTACGCGGCAACTGGGCTGGTGCGTTCGGCTGTTACGGGCCGGACAACCGTGATGCGGCGGTCCGCGTTCCGTCAGTGCTGCGCGATGCGGAGAGCGTCACCACCAACGTCGAGGTGAAGCCCTGCGACGCGACGGCCAATCCGTATCTCGCGCTGGGGGGGATCATCCACGCGGGGCTGGACGGTATGGAGCGCTGCCTCGATCCTGGCGAACCCTTGACGGTGGATCCGAACGGCCTTTCCGAGGCCGAGCTGCGGCGTCGGGGCGTGAGGCCGCTGCCACAGAGCCTCTCGGAGGCAGTGGACGCCCTCGAGCGTGACGAGTACCTGATGGGGCTGCTGGGCTCGCCGCGCCGCGAGCTGTACACGACCATTAAGCGGGCAGACGTACGGGACATGGCCCGGCTGGACGGGGAACAGGTCTTCGCATTGCACGCCACCCGCTATTGAGCAGCGCCGAACACGGATGGGAGTTGCTAGTGGAGATCAGTGAGCAGGACGGTCTTGTCATCGCCTTGGTTGACCCGTACGAGGCTGAAACTAACGCCTGGGAGGAAAGTGATACTCCTGTGGACGTCGCCAGACTCGCTGGGTCCGAGAACCTCGACGAAGCCACTCTGACCCATATGGGCTTCGTGACACGCCCCAAGTGGGTCAACTGGGTAGCTCCCTTGCAGAGTTCGGAGGAGGAGTACCTGTCTGCCTTGTCGGGCACTGAGAGGAGGAACATCCGCCTCGGTCGCCGGTTCATCCAGGAAGAGAAGCTGCGCGTCGACGTGCGTGTGGGTATCACCGAACCGCTCATCGATGAATTCCTGGTGCTGTACGACGCGCAGGTAGCGGGGATGCCACGCGGTAAGAACATCGCGCGGGAGTGGCGAGCCCGGCTGCTCGCGGCATCCTCGGAGTACGCCTGCGTCGGCGTGTACTCGGGTGCGGCCATGGTGGCCGGTTCCCTCTGGTGGATACGGCATGAAGAGTCGCTACTGCAATTGCGTTTCTCCGCTGCTTCCGCCAATGCCCGCTTAAGCAGAGTGATGAGGGCAACTTACGTCAAGGCTTTCCAGTTCGCTCGCGAGGCCGGCCTGACCTTCGCGTCCCTGGGCAACGACCCTTCACTCTTCGGGCACATCGTGCAACCGGGGTTGTTCAATTTTAAGAGTCGTCTAGGTTTCACCGTCATTCCCTCGCAGGTGTTCGGCCCCAACCTCGCGGGTGAGTTCGCCGACCGCTTCCTTAGGCTTCGGTCCCTGTCGGACCCGTCACTTGTTGTGACGTGGGGGCGCCACCGAGGTGCGTCACCATCTTGGCCCGCGGTTACGGCAGGCCCGGGGCACGACCTGATCCTGCTTTCCGGCACGCCCGACATGGAGCTTGGGAGCACCTACCGTACCGACGGCTTCCGAGAGAGCCGGCTTCTGACGGTTCCGGAGTGATCCACCTCTGTGGGGTCTGCCCGTCGCAGTTCTGCCTCGCCTGGGCCATCTGGGAGTGGGCCTACCCTCACCAGCGGGAAGGACGCCTACACTGGCGTAGCCATGGGGAGGAGCAGGAGTAAAGCCGGAGAATAATCTCGATTTCGGGGAGTTCGATGCCCAGGGCATCAAAGGCAGCGACGCCGTTGCGCGCACGCTCGACGAACTCGCTGGCGGCATTGCCCCCCGTAATGTCGCCCGCCATCTCGAGGCCCGCCTCAACCGCGACGGATGGTGGGGCGGGAGCAAGGGCGCTGCGGTGCGTGCCTCGTCGGCAGGCGGGCGGAAGCGTGGCCGACGGCTTGTGCCCGGTGGCTGGTTTGCTGGGCGCAGTGCAGTTACGTCGATGCCGAGGTCTGCGGAGATTAGCAGGTCTTCGACGGGGTGGTCGCGTTCACGGTAGAAGGTCAGAGCGGTGGGGATGGAAGCGGTCAGCTGGTCGCCGGCGCCGAAGCCGAGTCAGCCGACCTGGGTGCGGTCGGGCCGGGCGCTGAGGATGTCACGCAGGCTGGTGAACGCGGCGGTGTTTTCCACGATGAGCAGCCAGGGCGCGGGACCGAGTTCGTACAGTGGTGGCGAAGCCCAGCTGCTTCACGTGCTTCACGCCCATGGTGCGGGAGCGTCGGGCCAGGCATCCCGGGCGCCAGCGGCATCTCGACCGGCTGGTATTCCAAGGCATCCTGTCCGTCTTGCACACCGGGATCGTCTGGGAACTTCTGCCGCAGGAATTCGGCTTCGGCTCGGGCATGACTTGCTGGCGCCGCTTGGCCGAGTGGACCGAGTCTGGCGCCGGCGCTGCCCGGAGGTGGTGTTGGTCGACTGCAGCTACGACCACGACAAGTATCGCCATCTGGCCTGGGATCTCGGTGTGAAGCCGCTGATCGGCCGCCGGGGCACCGAGCACGGCTTCGGCCTGGGTACCCAACGCTGAGGCGTGGAGCGAGCATTCGCCCATCTGCACTGGTTCCGTCGCCTGCGGATCCACTGGGAGATGCACAACGACATCCACGAAGCCTTCCTCGCCCTTGGATGCGCACTGATCTGCTGGCGACGCTGAACTCCCGATAGGTGTTTCAAGACAGGCACGGCATGCGTGGAAGGCCCGGTGGCCGACCTGCTGCAGGACGTGGCACTCCCGACATCTGGAGCCTAGCTGCCTGCAGGGGGACGCGGCTGTGAAAGCCGGTCCAACGACGTCTGCGAGATGGGAGGCGCTCTCCTTCGGTATGGACGAAGGGTGGACGACTCAGGGAAGCACACCGGATTTCGGCCCACCCCCGCCGAACCCGGCCCGGCCGATGGTCGGGGCGAGGAGCGTCCTGCGTCAGGCTGGCTTGCGCCACACGGAGATGTGCTTCGCGGAGTCCTGAGTGAACGGCGCCCCGTCCCAGTCCGCGACGCGGCGATCCAGCTCCAGCCCAGCGATCCGGGCCATCAGGTCGAGTTCCGCCGGCCAGGCGTACCGGTGCCGGGAGTTTCCGCGGCGGTAGCGGCCGTCGTCGCCATCGCGGGTGAAGTGGTGCGAGACGAGAATCTGCTCGACCAGGTCGAAGGTGTCGAAGCCGAGATGCCGGTCGGAGACGTCGAACGGCACCGCGACCTGGCCGGGCGGCAGGTACCGCAGCGGCGGCACGCCGAGCTCGATGACGAATCGGCCGCCGGGTGCCAGGTGACGTGCGGCGTTGCGGAAGCACTCGACCTGCTCGTCCTGCGAGAGCAGGTTCGTGATGGTGTTGTAGACGAGATAGACCAGGGTGAACTCGCCGGGGACGACAGTGGTGGCCATGTCCCCGATGGCTACCGGGAGCGTGTCCTCGTCGATCTTGCGCCGCAGGACCGCTGCCATGTGCTCGGACAGTTCGATGCCCGCTACCGGCACGCCGCGTTCCCGGAGCGGGACGCCCACTCGTCCGGTTCCGATGGCGAACTCCAGCGCCCGGCCGTCTCCGGCAAGCTCGGCGAGGAAGGTGAGAGTCGGTTCGAGAACGGTGGCCGAGGACATCTCGGCCTCCTCGGCGTCGTAGCGGTCGGCGGTCGCACGGGTCCACAGCTCACTGCTCGTCACGGGCGGCCACTCTGCCGGGCGCGGAGGGGTGCTGTCGACGCATTTACCTTCCACTGGCTCCGATTACAGGTTCGGGGCGGGCCGGTACAGACCTTTCAGGGCACTGTCCGGCTTGGGGCGCAAGAGTTCACAGCAGTGGTGCGGTCGTTCCCTCGGCGCAGCGTGCACTGCCCACGGCTTGTCGTCGACTTCCCGTGGCTTCGCCCGACCCACTCCCAGCACCCCGGTTCATCAGTCCCGGAGCGATCCAACCACCTTGAAGATCATTTCGATAGGAGTTCTTAGCCCTTCCTGTGGTAGCTCGCTCACGCGCGGCAGGACGGATCCTGTCGGCTGCTACCCTGCCGCCAGTCGAGGATCCATCCCATGTCTTCTAGTCCTGAGCCCGCGGCTGAAACATCAGCCACTACGCCATACTGAGCTCGCTCCGACCGGCTCATGCTATGCCCGGACCAACAGCAGGCCGTCGATCACGCCGCACGTCAACAATGACCACAGCCCCCTTGCGGCCTCGCCTCGATCAGCCCCGGAGCGACGCATCCCCATGCCTCCTGAACTCGTACTCCACCCTCACCAGAAGGACGCCGTCACTGCGGCCCCCGCACCCTCAGTCAGCAGCCCCGCGCGAGCGTGATCGCTGCATGCGGCACCGGCAAAACCCTCATCGCCGCTCGCACCACCGCCCGCATCGCCCCGCGCGGCCGCGTCCTGGTACTCCTGCCGACGCTGGACCTGCTCTCCCAAGCCATCCGCTCCTGGCGTGCTGCCGGACGCAAAGGCACCACCATTGCCGTGTGCTCCGCGCGGCAGGCCCTCGACCACGATCCGCTCGGCGCAGACGTCCCCTCATCACCGACCCCGCCGAACTGACTGCCCTGACTACCCCTTCCAGCCCCGGCCCGGTCACCGCGTACGCCGCCTACGCCTCTCTCCCCGTGGTGATCGCCGCCCACCGCGACCACCACATGCCTCCCTGGGACATGGTGGTCATCGACGAGGCCCACCGCACCGCAGGCCGCCTCGGCAAAGCATGGGCCGCCGTCCACCACGACGACCAGGTCCCAGCCGCCCGCCGCCTGTATCTGACCGCCACCCCGCGCATCTGGGACGCAGACGCCGATCAGGACGGGGACACCGAGGCGGTGGCCTCCAAGCGAGAGTGGAACCAGATCTGGGAGACACGCCCCAACTTCCTCCCCACTACTCCCTCAAGGCCCAGGCGACATCCAGGTCACGGCCCTGGACACGAACGTCGGCCTACCTCAGGCCCTCAAACGCTGCTTGCTGACCGGAAGCCGGAGCACCACGCCGGCAGTACTCGCACCTGCCCGACCCGCTCGGTGGCCGTGAACAATCCGGTGCCCTGTGGGTCACCGATGCCCCCTGCGTCTTCTCCTGTGCCGAGCGACCGCAGACGGTCTGCTGCCCTGTGTCGAGCGGGAGTGGCCGAGCAGCGGTGCTTTTGTCTAAAACCGACTCGGGGCATGACCGGGCAGACGGTTGGCAACACGCGAAAGGCCTGCTGTGCGTCACTACGCACAGCAGGCCTTCCGGGCTGAATGCACCGCCGGTGCGATCGCGCACGCCATCCTCGACGGGGAGGCAAACGGATCGATGCGGCATCGCACCTCATCCCATCGATTCGCATATTAGAACTGGGTGAAGTTCCGGAAACCGTTGGAATGGGGCTATGGTATGCCTGATATCGGGCTGTGAGTTGTTCGAAACCCTGAGCGCTATATCAACGGCGAGGGGCGCTGCGATTGTTCTTCTGATACTCCATGAATTTCAACGTTCCCACTGCGAGCGCGAGGGATGCGCAGCCGATGGCGAGCAGTGAAATCCTCACCCCGATGCCGCTATTAGTGATGGCGCCGACGAACCCGGCGACCGTGCCACAGCAGCCGAGAAACAGTGATCGCCAGCCTAGAAACAACTTCCCGAGCTCGGTAGTCAAACGACTCGCGGAGCGCCCGCTTTTCTGCGAGTCTTGCCGGTTTCCGTTGTACGTCATGGCTGCACCATCATGTGATAGGGGTTTTCGGGCGAAGGAATCCTGGAAGGATCAGGCTAGAGATAGCGTACCGGACCTCCTTCAGGTATGAGGTAGTCGGCGATCGTAGCGGCAAAGGCCACGGGCCAGCCGAAGAGCCTTGCACCACCTCGGCCGATGACACCCACTAGCGAGCCCATCTCACCTGCAGCACCACTGGCGTACCCAGCGGCTTGTCCTGTAACGAACGGACCGACGAAGCCTTTGAAGGCTTCCGTCCCTTCGTCGCGCCGGCCGATTGCAATCAGTGCGACACTGTCAAAGGCGCCGCGAAGACTGAAGAATCCGACCACGTTGCGCACACCATCCGGCACCCCAGCATTGCTGTGCATCTCGAATACGACGTCCTCGTTCTTTGCGTCGTCCTGGGGGCGGTAGTTTTTCTCGGCGTTCTTCTGGGCTTCTTCCCGGGCCGCCTTCACTTCCGCCGCCTGTTCCTGACGCCGTTTCTCCGCGACCACGGCGTAGGCGTCGCGTGCGGCCTGACCGGCCGCGACAGCGTCCTTTCCGGCATCCAGCGCGGCCTGTCGGGCCCGCCGAGCGGATCCGGCTGCATTGTTTGCCGAGATACTGGCCTGAGAAGCAGAGTTCGTAGCCATGTGAGCTGAATAGTTCGCTGCTCGGCTGGCCTTACGCGCAGTGGCAGCAGCGGACTTCGCACGGCTGGTGGAGACCGCCGCGTCGGCAGCGGACTTGTCGGCCGCCTGCGAACTCTCACGTGCCCGCGTGGCGTGGTCACTCGCCTCTCGGGCGGAAGCCTGCGCTTGCTTGGCGTAGCCGGCGGCCTCGTCGGCCTTTCCGCGGGCGTGAGCGGCTGTCTCTGCGGCCGTGTTGGCATCTTCGTGAGCCGTGGCTGCGGCCTTGGCAGCGATACTGATCTGCGCGCGGACGGCGGCGACGTGAGCAGTGGTGTCCTGATCGGCCTGGGCGGCCTTGTACTGGAGGCGCGTCACGAAGATGCCCGGCATCCAGCGAGCACCAGCCATGGCGATGTGGGCTGCCGCCTTGACGTTCGGGCCGCCCTTCTCCATGATCCGCAGGGTTTCGACCCGGTCGTCCTCGGCTTGGACCTTCGGGTATTCGTTGAGCAGGAAGGTGCTCAACGCCTTGGCTGATCCGTCGTCCATGGCTGTATTGCCCGCCGCGGTCACGGCCTTGCCCGCATGCTCCATCACCCGCAGGGCCTGGATGCGGTACTCGTCGCGCTGCCCCTCCAAGACGCCTTCCTTCAAGAAGGTTTCAACCGCCTGAGCGCCCTTGGACAAGGCAGCTTCGGCAGCGGCAGCCGTCTTCACCGTGCCGATGCGCGCGAGGTGGAGAACGGTCTCACGATCATCCTCCTGCTGTGCTACGAGGCGGTCGGTCCTGAGCCAGGCAAGCATGTCGGCATCGGTGCCGGAAAGTGCTTGGCCCGCCGCCTCGCGGGTCCAGGTGCCTTCACTGCCGAGGAGATTGACCGCGGCCTTGCGGGCCAGTGCGGCCGTCGCCGTCGGATCTGCCGTGCCCTTGCCTTCGGCTTCCGCGAGGTGCTTCTTGGCCTCGTCGTCCATGCGGGCGGCCTGCGTCCGCTCGTACTTGTGAGTGGCTCTGGCTTCCTCGTCGATGGACTTGACCAGCTCGGCGTCCGCGGTCGCCTTAGCCTTCTCCTGCTCGAGGCGGTACTGCTCGGCTTCGCGGGCGATCTTCTCGACCTGCTGAGCCTGATGGGTTGCAGACGACGCCTGTTCAGCGGCTGCGATGGCTGCGGCAGCATGAGCGGTGGCCTTCTTCGCCTCCGCGTCGGCCTCACCAGCGTGCTGGGCGGCTTCCTCTGCAGCCTTGGCCGCCGCATCGGCGTGATTGGCCGAATTGTTGGCCGCCTGCCGAGCTTCACGGGCCGCTGCCGCGGATGCGTTGGCCAGCTTCTGAGCCCGACTCGAGGCATTAGTGGACTGGTTCGCTGCGGAACGGGCCTGAGCCGCAGCCCGTCGAGCTCGTGCCGCCTCGCTGGAGGCAACCCCGGACTGTGCGCTTGCTGTTGCTGCAGCCTCTGCCGCGGCAGCCGCGTTCTGTCCGGCGCGGGCAGCGGAGGACGCCGAGTTCCCGGCGGCGGCGCTCGCATCGGCGGCATGGGAGGCGGCCTCGGCGGCGGTACGGGCCTCAGTGGCTGCGTTGCGGGCTTTCTGCGCTGCCTGCCGGGCACCCGCAGCCTGGTTGCGGTCCTTGATGGCAGCATTCGCAGACTTGTACGCCTTGACGGCTGCCTGGCCAGCCACATTAGCAGCATATGCCGCATTTGCGGCAGCTTGCGCGGCAGTACGCGACGCAGCTACGGCAGTGTTGGAGGCTTGGATTGCCGTGCGGGCAGCGGCTGCCGCTCCTTCGGCGGCGCGGGCGGCCCGCAGGGCGGCAGGTCCGGCCTTGTTCGCCTCACCCTCCGCCGCCTTGGCCTCCTTCGCGGCTTCTTGCGCCTCCTTCATGGCCGCTTCCGAGGCGGTATCAGCGCGGTCTGCCGCTTCCTTGGCCGCTTCGGTCTCGGCCTTGGCCCGCTTGCCCGCCGCGGTGGCGGCCTGCGCGAGCTGGGTGACCGTCATCAGCTCCTGGTCGCGAGCACGCGCCAAGTGCTGCCCGCTCTCGAGGAACTTGACCCTGTCCTCCGGCGTGCCGTCCATCGCCCGTTCGCCGGCCTGCTGCACCGCTTGACCGCCCGAGTTCATCAGGCCCAACACCCGGACCCGATTGTCTTCATCCTCGGCCTTGGGCCAGCCCTTTTCGAAGAACTCGTCCAGGGCCTTGGCGGAGCCGTTGTCCAGGGCCTTCTGCCCCTCTCGGTACACCGCCTTTCCGCCCTCGTTCATCGTGCGCAGCACGGCCACGCGCCGGTCGTCCTGCAAGGGCTTGTCGACCCCGGACTTCACGAAGTCGAGCACGTCCTGATCGCTTCCGGACAGAGCCTCCTGCCCGGCTTCACTCACCCCCTTGCCGGCGGTGGGGAGCATTTTGAGGATCGCGATACGCGCGTCGTCGACGGTCGCCTTGTGCAGCCCCGTCTTGAGGAACGCCTGAAGGTCCGCATCCGTGCCGGTCAGGGCGTCGGCTGCTGCGCGCCGTACTCCCACATCGCCGGTCATCCAGGCATCAACGGCCTGGGCCCGGGCATTGGCCGGTAGTGCGCTCGGTGCGGAAGGTACTGCCTCCGCGACGGTGGTACCGAAGACGACCCCGGAGATAGTCAGGGCGGTGAGGGTGGTGCTTCTCTTTGCTGCGCGGCGCGGTCGCTCACGCTTCGAACCTGTCCGATTCATGTCAAGTATTCGCTGCCGAATTTCGTCGTCAAGTGTCTTGCTTCTCAGTGCGCTTGATGCGAAACCCGATGGTTCCACATGTTCAATGAGCATTAAAGGAGCGGTAAAGCAGGACTAAAGTCCTGATCGCGTTGGGAAATCCAAGATCATGGACGGAAATTTTTCGTGCCACGTAAGCAAGTTGGCTACGGGACTTTAGTCCCACGGTGATGCGCAGATGAGTTTCCGAAGCTCTTGAATGTGCATCTCGTCACTCCAGCAAAATTGTCCAGAGCGACGATCCGGTGATACCTGTTTTCTTCTGACCCGTTCGCCAGGACGAGGATCCCAGCCCCTCTGCGGACTGACCCCGTGCCCCCTTTCCCATCCCCTCGGGCTGGAGGGTCGATGGGTTGCCCTTCAGTGAAAGAGCTATTGATGAAGATGCCTAGGCGCCTGCTGACCTTCACGTTGGCGGGTGGAGCCCTGCTGCTGACCGGAGCGGCCTCCGCCGCCGTCCCCCAGACGACAGCATCCCCCACGGCCCAGGCCGACGACCAGATGCCTTCCGCGGTCGAGAACTTCTCCTACCCCAATGCGGCACAGATCCTCGCGGAAAAGAACCTCAAGCTGAAGCGTGGAGACGGCCACATCACATTGGCCGAGTGCGGCAGCTCTCCCGACCTGCTGAAATTCATCGGCCGTAATCGAGACGACTTCTGCTTCCGTGTCACAGGCAGCAAGGGCTACCTCAGCCTCGAAGTGCCCGCGGTTACCGGAGTGCAGACCAAGGGGCACACCGCACATGTCGAGATGACTGTCGACGACACCACCAAGTCCTACGACATCGGCAAGAACAAGTGGCAAGGCATCGGTGAATCCACCGACCCGACAGGACGCGACCACGTACTCGTCGAGATCGTCACTGGCAAGTAGAGCCCCATCCGCCAACTGCCCAGCGCACCAGACTGCCAGAGGCACGCTCGCGGCACCCACACGAACATCGATCAAGGACTACACATGCCTGGAAAGCGTTCACGCGCCGCGTGGACCTCAGGTCTGCTTGCCACCACCATGGCGAGCGGGCTCGCCATAGCCGCTCCCGCGACGGCCCTGCAAGGCGCCAACACCGCGGACGACACCTACACGTTCACCGCGAAGATCAATGTAGCGGAGAACTACGCTTGCTCAGGGGTGCTGGTGGATCCGCAATGGGTCCTCACCACAAAGAGTTGCTTTGCCGACAGCGGCCAGTCGGTCAATGCCGGCAAGCCCGCTCTCAAGACCACTGTCACGGTGGGCCGCACCGACCTGAACCAGTCCGGCGGCAAGGTGACGGACGCGGTCGAACTCGTGCCGCACGCCGACCGCGACGTGGTGATGGTTAAGCTCGCCCACCGCGCCCTGGGTACCACCCCGGCCAAGCTGGCCACCAACGGCCCCTCCGCGGGCGAACAGTTGACAGTGACCGGCTTCGGCCGCACCAAGACCGAGTGGGTGCCCGACAAGCTGCACTCCGCCCCCTTCACCGTCGCCTCCGCAGCAGGTGGCGACGTCAACCTCAACGGCTCCGACCAGGCCGTTATCTGCCAGGGTGACGCCGGCGGACCCGCCCTCCGCATGAACGACGGCACTCCGGAACTCGTCGCGATCAACAGCCGTTCCCAGCAGGGCGGCTGCCTGGGCACGGACCCGAAGGAAACCCGCACAGGCGCCGTCGACGTGCGTGTCGACGACCTCGCGGGCTGGATCCGCCAGACCGCCTTCCGCGTCCAGGACGACGTCACCGGCGACGGCATCGCCGACCTCGCCGCCGTCTGGAACGACGGCACCCTGCATCTTTACCCAGGCGACGCCGAGAAGGGCCTGAGCGGCAAGAACATCGCGCAGGCCGGCGGCACCAGCTGGAAGACCATGAAGCAGCTCGCCAAGGGCGACTTCACCAACGATGGCATCGCCGACCTCATGGGAATCTGGGACGACGGCTCCCTCCACCTCTACAAGGGCGACGGCAAGGGCAAGTTCGGCTCGGACATCACCATCACCGAGGGCGGCAAGACCTGGGGCACGACGAAGCAGCTGACCGCCGGCGACTACGACGGTGACGGCATCGCCGACCTCATGGCGGTCTGGACCGACGGCACCCTGCACCTCTACAAGGGCAAGGGCAACGGGCAGCTGGAACCGCAGGTCAAGATGAACACCGGCGGCAACACCTGGGGCACCGTCAAGCTGCTGCCCGGCGGTGACTTCAACGGTGACGGCATCGCCGACCTCATGGCGGTCTGGACCGACGGCACCCTGCACTACTACCCCGGCGACGGCACCGGCCAGGTCGGCACCCAGGTCCCGGTCCCGGTCGGCGGCAACACCTGGGGCACGGTCCGCCAACTGACCGCCGGCGACTACACCGGTGACGGCATCGCCGACCTCATGGCGATCTGGACCGACGGCACGCTCCACCTCTACAAGGGCGACGGCAAGGGCGGCATCAACGCCGGCACCGCCATCCCCTACGGCGGCAGCAGCTGGAAGACCATGCTGCAGTTCGCCTGATCCACCTGCCCTGACGGGTGAAACCCTCCGCCTGGGTCCGGCGGCCAAGCCGGGCCCAGGCGCATACGGGACACGCATGGGAGTGGCCTGACCAGCCATCTCTCATTCTTCGTCCCATCCACGGCTGCTGCCACAGCCCGCAGGACAGCTGTTTACCTGTCGGTTGACAGGAACGACGAACGACGGCGCGCAGGCTTCTCGCCGCCTGCGAGCCTCCTCGGATATCGAGCGCTTCTGACCAGAGCGCTTGGGGGTGCACCATGACCGAGCAGCGCTCGGGCAGCAGGCTTGCCGTACTCGACGGACTGCGGCTGCTTGCCGCACTGATGGTGGTCTTCTACCACTACGTCGCCCTGGCCCGACCGTGGGGCCACAGCACGGACACGATCTTCCCGACCGCCCACAAGCTAGCCCAGTACGGCTGGCTCGGGGTCGAGATCTTCTTCCTGATCAGCGGCTTCGTGATCTGCATGAGCGTGTGGGGCCGCACGGTGGGCGGGTTCGCCGTCTCCCGCCTCTCCCGGCTTTTCCCCGCCTACTGGGTCGGCATCCTGCTCACCGTCGTCGTCGTCAAGATGTGGCCGGAGGTCAGCTCCCTGCACGGCTGGGACACGGTGATCACCAACCTGACCATGCTGCAGGGCGGCAACAACACCCCCAACGTGGACCCGGTGTACTGGACGCTCTTCGTGGAGCTGAAGTTCTACCTGATCATGGTCGTGGTGGTGCTGTTCGGTGTCACCTACCGCAACTGCCTGATCCTGTGCGGTGTATGGACCGCGGCCGCCGCCCTCGCCCCGGTCCTCAAGACGCCCCTGCTCACCGCCTTCGCGATGCCGCAGTACGCACCGTTCTTCATCGCCGGCATCGCCTTCTACCTCATGCGGCGCTTTCGCCCCAACGCGGTCCTGTGGGCGATCGTGGTGCTGCAACTCCTCCTCGCCCAGCGCTATATCGACTACCGGCTGGCCACCAACCTCGGCAAGGCCGCCGTGGACGCCCTGCCCACCTGGCCCGCCCGCTTCATCATCACCGCCGCCTTCGCCCTTATCGCCGCCATTGCGCTCGGCGTCTTCGACCGCATCCAGTGGAAGTGGCTCACCACCGCGGGGGCGCTCACCTACCCGCTCTACGTCATCCACATGAACATCGGCATGACGCTCATCCACCACTACCGAAACCAGATCCCCGCCCCAGTCCTGGTAGCTACGGTGACCATACTCATGCTGATGGCCGCCTGGTTCATCCACCTTCTTGTCGAACGCCCCCTGGGAAAGTGGCTCCGCACCACGATGCGGCGCGGTATCGACGACGTCCGCCAACACGTCACACCACCCCGCATGCACGCCCGACGCTCCACACTGCAGACCGCCACCGAGCCCCCGCAGTCACCGACGGTATCGGCGTCATCTTGTCACCCGGCTTCGACTGCCACTGCGCCAACCGCCACATCGCATCCCACGCCACCAGCGAAACCGCCCAACCCGCGCAGGTCCTCACCCTGACCAACTGGGCCTGAGCTTGATTCTGTCGGGGATCTTGGATTTTCCCGGTGAGCTGGGGTGATCGGTGGGCATGCTCGGGGTGTTCCGAGAGCCCATGCAGTTGTCGAGGTGTCCGTTGTCGCTCCGTCCTCGTTCCGGTGAGCAAGTCCCGCCTCTGACGGCGCAGATCGCGAGGGCGAGCAACCCGGGCGGTACGGCGGCGATGTGGGTGAGAGACCGTCTGGACGGGCTGTGGTGTGACGAGGACTTCGCGGACTGGTATCCGCGTGACGGGCGTCCGGGCCTCTCGCCCGCCCAGCTGGCCACCGTCTGCGTGCTGCAGTTCGTGCTCGGCCTGTCGGACCGGCAGGCCGCCGAGGCGGTGCGCTGCCGGATCGACTTCAAGTACGCGATGGCCATGGAGCTGGACGATCCCGGCTTCCACCACAGTGTGCTGGCCGATTTCCGCGACCGTCTCACCGAGGGCGACCGCGCCGATCGCCTCCTCGACTTCGCGCTGACCCGCCTGAAGGAAGCCGGGCTGGTGCGCGAGCGCACCACGCAGCGCACCAACTCCATCCACGTCCTGGCCGCCGTGCGTGACCTGACCCGGCTGGAGCTGATCACCGAGGCGGTCCGTGCCGCGCTGGAGGAAGTCGCCGGCACTGCCGAGCTGGTCGACGAGGACTGGGGGCGCCGCTACGGCCGCCCGGTCCGCCTGGGCAAGAATCCCACCAAGCCCAAGACCAGGATCCCCGCCACCGGCCACGACGCCGTTCGGCTCCTGGAACACCTCCACCAGCATGGTGGAGACCGGGCGTTCGGCCCTCGTGTCCAGGCCCTGCGCCAGATCATGGTGCAGAACTACCACCGCGATGCCGCAGGCCACCTGCGCTGGCGCACCGCCGAGACGGAAGACGGTTCCGGCCTGCCGCCCTCCTCCCGGGCGATCGTCTCGCCCTACGACACCTCAGCCCGCTACGCACGGCACGGGCACATCATCAGCTGGAAGGGGTTCTCCGCCCATCTCACGGAGACGTGCGCTCCCGACGGCCCCAACGTGATCACCGACGTGGCCACCACCGCGGCCACCACCCACGACAGCAAGGTCCTGCCCGGCATCCACACTCGCCTGCACCGTCGCGGACTGTTGCCCGCCGAGCACCTGGTCGACGCCGGCTATACCTCCCTGCCCCACCTTGCGCAAGCCGCACGCAATCACCAGGTCACCGTCTCCGGGCCGCTCAAGGCCAACCCCACCCGGCAGCACCGCCGGAGTGAAGGCTTCGCCCGCGACGACTTCCACATCGACTACGACCGACAGCAGGTCACCTGCCCCCAGGGGCAGGTCAGCCAGGGCTGGCACGGCCCTTACCCGACCTCCTCGCCCACCGCGGCCCCGCTGATCGTGGCCCGGTTCACCAAGAGCCAATGTCAGCCATGCCCGGCCCGTGCTCAGTGCACCGCCTCCCGCGCAAGCCACCGCACCGTGGGCTTTCCCCCACGCGAACTACGCGACCTGCAACTCCGCATCCGTGCCGAGCAACAGACACTCGAGTGGAAGACCCGTACGCGGTCCGCTCCGGAGTCGAGGGAACGGTCAACGAGTTCGCCCACGGCCACGGCATGCGCTACTGCCGCTACCGAGGCCAGGAAAGGGTCCACCTCCAGCACGTCCTGACCGCCATCGCCATCAACATCGAGCGCCTCAGCGCTCTCCCACCGACCGAAGAAGTGCGCCCTCCTCGCCGACCGACCGCCTTCCAGACCTACCTTGATCAGCACGAGATCCCCCGGCCGAAGCCCTGGCGAACCCTGGGCACCTGACCTCGGCAACTCCAAGATCCCCGACAGAATCAAGCTCAGAGGACGTCAGGCGACCGGCGGTACCGCCCCTGACACATCGACCAGGAGGCGTTCGACCTTCGCGCCCCAGCGTGAGGCGATCACCAGCTCGCGTGCCGGGTCCACCCACAGCAGGTGGCTGCCCGCGTTTCCGCGGGCGCAGCGGCCAGTGTGCGGTGCCCGGGGCCATACGGGGCGGTCGTCGTTGAGCCACCAGGACAGGCCGTAGTTGGGCTTGACGGGGCAGGGCGTCCACAGTTCCTCGATCCAGCGGCGCGAGAGGACCCGGCGTCCGCCCCACGCTCCGCCGCGCAGGCAGAGATGGCCGATCCGGGCCAGGTCCAGGGCGCTGATCCACAGGCCGCCGCCCCAGTGCGCGCCGCCGGAAACCACCGGCACCCAGGCGCCATTGATGGTCACCGTCGAGTTCTGGTAACCGTGCCAGGACCAGTCGTCGGAGGCTCCGATCGCCGTCATGACGCGTGCGCGCAGCACGTCCGGAAGGGCACGGCCGGAGATGACCGTGAGCGCCAGTGCCGTGAGGTTGACGCGGACGTCGTTGTAGGCTCAGCCCTCGCCGGGCGGCCCGCTCGCCGACTCGGTGCCCTCACGCGTGCTCTGCACGTCCACCCATGTTGGCTTGCCCCACAACTCGCCCTCCCACTGGCTGGTCTGGTCGAGAAGGTGGCGCCAGGTGATCGCGCGCCCATGGGGGCCGCCGAACTGGGGCAGGTCCACCGACCGGGACACCGGTTCGTCCAGGTGCAACGTCCCGTCGTCGAACGCGATGCCGCCCACCAGTGACAGCACGCTCTTGGTGGCGCTGAACGCCATCTCCGCGCGCGTCGGATCGCCCCACGAGGCGATGACCGTGCCGCGTCGCACCACGACACCACTGGCCCCCTGCCCGTCCAGGAGCGGGCCCACGACCTCGCGGTGCGTGGCGTCCGACACCTGGGCGGCAAGGTACGACGCCATGTCCTCGACACCCGGCACCGGCCGCGCCGCCTGCGCACGGACCGCCCGCGCCAGCGCCGCTGCGTCCACTCCCTCCCAGGGATCGACGGGCCGATCGCTCGGCTCCAGGACCTCCCCGTCGTACCGCGACGTCACTGCTTCCAACTCCATGTCACCTCCGGTCTTGTCACCGTCGGGGCGAGGCTCCGGCCGACCGCCGCCCCGGCGATCCTCAGTCAGATCCCCAGTCATCCAAGTGCTTCCTGCAAGCTGCTCTTCCGGGGGAGCTGAGCGAGCCCGCCGCTGCCGAGCCTGATGCGGTCCTCGCTGATCATCACCCGGGCGGACAGTACATCGCGGATCTGGCGACTCAGGCTCCACTTGCTCGCCGACACCTCCCGGTAGGCGTCTACCCCGATGACCTGGAAGGAGTCCAGCACGCTCTCGTTCGCGCGCGCGGCTGCCGTCAGGCGCAGCGCGTTCGAGCGGCGCACCATGGCGTCGCTCGCGGTGCCTGCCAGCTCCTCATATCCCGCGGCGATCGAGCGGATCTGCTCCGCCAGTTCGTCGAGGGTATCCGACGCCCTGCCCAGCCGTATCGTCTTGGCCGTCAGGACGTCCGGTGCGGTCCTGCCCTGCTGCCGCCGGAAGGCGCGTCCTGGGCGGTGGCGAATGCGGACTCGGCGATGCCCAGCCAGCACGCGGCCCAGCCCAGGTTCGTCAGCGGCATGATGACCCGGGCCGAGACCTCGCCGAACGACTCCTCCAGGATCCGGTCACGGTGCGCGCGGGCCCGGACCCGGCCGCCGCCGCTGCACGTACCGCGCATGCCGAGCGCCTGCCAGTCGCGCCACCCCGATATGGCCAACTCGTCGCGGTGCACCAGCACCACGGCCGGCTCGGTGACGGAGTCGTCGGCCGAGCGCCGGGCCACGACCAGACCGGCGTCGGCCTGCTGGAGGTAGGAGGAGACCGAGACGTTCTTGTCGATAGTGAGGGCGCCGCTGCCGTCCGCGTCCTCGCGGCAGTGGGCCCGGCTCTCCCTGGGACTGGCGGATCACTTAGACCTAACCAGTACCGGACAACATCGACGCTTTGCTAGACATCGCCCTCCACTACAACCCGGTCCCACAGCCTTACGTTCCATAGCCTGCCGCCAGGCAGGGCAACACCCAGTCAGAAGCCAGCGATAGCAGCAGTTGAAGCTCCCCGACAGGGGGGCGGACGCAACTCAAATATCTGCGTAACGACACCCTTATGACATCACCGGCGCCGCCAGGCGCCAGCCCTTATCCACTACCACTCACGTTTCACAGCCCTGCCGCCAGGCAGGGGAACACCCAGTCAGAAACTAGCAGGCCGTCAGGCCTGCCAACTCCCAACAAAAACCAAACAAGTTGGCCCGCCAGGGCCAACCCCGCACTTAACAAACAGTCGTGCCGCCAGGCACGACGACCGTACCTCAACGGGCCGTCAGGCCCGTTGGTTTGGCCGTCAGGCCAAACTTAGAGCCTCCAGGCTCCCGCCCCC
>NZ_BAAARK010000042.1:0-51595 GCF_039532155.1 Streptomyces lunalinharesii | reverse complement strand
TGGGGCCTTGGGGGTGGGTGTGCGGACGTAAAGCGCAGCAGTCCGCACACCCACCCCCAAGGCCCCACCCCCGCCACCCACCACACACCGCAGCCCCACCCCACAACCACCCCCGCCGAAGGCGAAACCAACCACGGCGCGGCACCCGACGAAGAACCCCCGCCACAGGCAAACCCACCACGGCGCGGCACCGCACGAAGATCCCCCGCCGAAGGCGAACCCCACGGCGGGACAGCCGACAACGTACGCGGGCCCCCGCCGAAGGCGAACCCCACGGTGGGACACCCGACGACGTTCGGCTACCCCGGCGTCAGCCGGAACCGCAGGCGACAGATGACCGCCCCCGTCTCCCGCCGCACCGCCCGCGCCAGCACCGCCCCGCGCTGGTTCTGGAGTGCCCGCTGCCACAGGTGCGCGGGCTCCGCCTCCGGGATCAGCACCGTGACCCGCGCCTCGGGGCGACGGGCCGTCAGGTCCGCGACGTAGTCGGCGATCGGGCGACCGAGCGAGCGGGTGGGGGAGGGGAGTTCCAGCAGGTCCACGCCCGGGTTCCACAACTCCCAGTCGCGGCGCAGCGCTTCGGTGGCCGGCCGGTCCTCGGGGGTGTCGTAGGTGACGGTGACCGCGATGACCTCGTCGCCCAGGGACACCGCGGCGTTCAGCGCCTCGCCGGTCAGTCGGGACAGGTGGGAGACCGGCACGACGACGAGGGAGCGGGCGCGCCGCGGCGGTTCGGGCACCCGGCCCAGGCCGAGGCGGTCGCCGATCCGCGCGTAGGCGCGGTGGACGGCCTCGAAGGCGAGGACCAGCAGCGGCAGCGCGATGACGACCAGCCAGGCGCCCTCGGTGAACTTGGTGGCGGTCACGACCACCGCGGCGGCGGCGGTGAGCACCGCGCCGAAGCCGTTGAGCAGTGCCTTGCCGACCCAGCGGGCGGACCGCTCCCGGTACCAGTGGCGCACCATCCCGGCCTGGCAGAGCGTGAAGCCGACGAAGACGCCGATGGCGAAGAGCGGCACCAGGGTGTTGACGTCGCCGCCGGAGAAGACCAGCAGGGCGGCGGCGACCGCGGCCAGCGCCAGCACGCCGTGCCGGTGGACCTGCCGGTCGGCCTTGAGGCCGAAGACGTGCGGCAGGTAGTTGTCGCGGGCCAGCAGCCCCATCAGGACGGGAAGCCCGCCGAAGGAGGTGTTGGCGGCGAGCGCGAGCAGCACCATGGTGGTGAACTGGACGACGTAGAAGGCCCAGTTGTGGCCGAGGGCGGCGTCCGCCAGCTGGGCGAGGACGGTGACGCCCTCGACCGGCTGGAGGTGGAAGCGGCCGATGAGCAGCGAGAGGCCGATCAGCATGGCGCCGAGCAGGGCGCCCAGCGCGACTTCGGTCCGCTGGGCGCGCCGGGTGGCGGGGGCGCGGAAGGACGGCACGGCGTTGGCGACCGCCTCGACCCCGGTCAGCGCCGAGCAGCCGGACGCGAACGCCTTCAGGAGCAGCAGTGCGCCGACGGAGGTGGCGTTGTGGGCGAGGACGGAGGCGTGGCCGGTGGCGGTGACGGTGGAGGCCGGCGCGTCCCGGAACAGCCCGACCACGATCATGGCCAGGATCGAGGCGACGAAGACGGCGGTGGGCAGCAGGAAGGCCCGCGCCGAGTCGGCGATGCCGCGCAGGTTGATCGCGGTCACCAGGACCAGCACCGCCAGGCAGATCCACATCCGGTCGCCGTAGAGGCCGGGGAAGGCGGAGGTGAGGGCGGCGACGCCGGCGGTCACCGACACCGCGACGTTGAGGACGTAGTCCAGGAGCAGGGAGGCGGCGGCCACCAGGGCCGAGCGGCGCCCCAGGTGGGTCTTGGCCACCGCGTAGGAGCCGCCGCCGTTGGGGAAGGCGGCGATGACCTGGCGGTAGGACGCCACCAGGACCGCGAGCAGGGCGGCGATGGCGAGGGTGACCGGGAGGGTGAAGCCCAGGCCGTGGGCGCCGGCCGCGGCCAGCACCAGCACGATCGCCTCCGGCCCGTACGCGACGGAGGCCATCGCGTCGAGGGAGAGCGCGGCCAGGCCCTGGAGGGCGGTGAGCCGGTGCCGGTCGCCGGCCGGGTCGGGGCCGGGGGCCGGGGTGCCGGCGGCGGGGTGACCGGCGGGGGCCGCCGGGGGCGGCTGTTCGGGCCGGTTTGCGGGCTGCGACACCGTCGACATGGTTCGTCGTACCTCCGTGCGGCACTGGGTGGGACCAGCTCAGCGTGCGGGGGCGTCCGGCGGTCGGCGAGCGGCCTTGGCGCGCCCTTGGCGGACGGCACGGCGATCTTCACGCGATCTTGACGGCACGGTGCCGGCCGCGCGCCCTCGCGCGCCGGCCGGGCGCGCGGCGCATCCCGTCCGCGCGCCCCCGCCGGCCCGGGGTCACGCCGTCGGCACGGCGACCTCGTACCGGACCCCGGTCAGCTCCTCCGAGGCGGTCCAGAGCCGGTCGGCGGTGGCGTCGTTCCGCGTCCACGGGGCGCGGAACGACGGGGCCGGGGCGCCGCGGAGCCCGTTGCGCGGCCCGACGAAGGAGTCCGGCCGCATGTGCGGGGCGGTGGCCGCGCACAGCGTCCCCAGCGCGCCGCCGTCCACGGGCTGGGCGATCAGTCGGTTGCCCAGCTCCACCACCCGCTCGGCGCCGCGCCGGCCCTCCATCCGCACGCCCGCCGTCTGGAGGTTGGTGTGCGCGTAGCCGGGGTGCGCGGCGGCCGCGACGACCTGTGAGCCGGCCGCCGCCAGCCGGTGGGCCAGTGCGCGGGTGAAGAGCAGGTTGGCGCTCTTGGAGCGGCCGTAGGCGAGCCAGCGGTGGTAGGAGCGCGCGCCGTTGAGGTCGTCGAGGTCCACGTTGGCGAGCGCGTGCAGCATGCTGGAGACCGTCACGATCCGCGCCCCGGGCGTCGCCAGGAGCTTGGGCAGCAGCAGCCCGGTGAGCGCGAAGTGCCCCAGGTGGTTGGTGCCGAACTGCATCTCGAAGCCGTCCGCGGTGGTGCGCTGCGGCAGCGCCATCACGCCCGCGTTGTTGACGAGCAGGTCCAGTCGGTCGCCGCAGAAGTCCGTGAGGTCGTCGCAGAAGCGCCGTACGGACGCCAGGTCGGCCAGGTCCAGGGGGCGGAACTCGGCCTCCGCGACGGGCACTTCGGATCGCAGTCGGGCCAGCGCCGCGGTGCCCCGTTCGGTGCTGCGGCAGGCCAGTACCACTCGGGCGCCGCGCCGCGCCAGCTCACGGGCGGTGACGTAGCCGAGGCCGCTGTTGGCGCCGGTGACGACGACCGCGCGGCCGGTCTGGTCGGGGATGTGGCTGGTGTTCCACCGGGTCACGTCGTACTCCTCGGTAGGGGAGGGCCAGCCTACGCCGGGCCCTCACACCGCCCGCGTCCGCATCCGGTAGGTCGCAACGGACGCCGACGGATCGTCCAGGCAGCGGCCGGTCTCCAGGTCGAAGCGCTGTTTGAGCAGCGGTGACGCCACGAACGGGCGCCCCTCGTGGGTGCCGGTCAGGCCGCGGGAGAGGACCGCGGCGCCGCCGAACGGGTCGCGGTTGTCGATGCCGTAGAGCCGGCCCGCCCGGTCGCGGAAGACCGCCACCTGGCGGCCGTCGGGCAGCAGGGCCGCCACTCCGCGGCCCGGGGTCAGTGCGTGCAGCGGGCACACCGTGAACCATGCGTCGGGCAGCCGCAGTTGCACTTCCAGATCGAGGGTCTCGGGGGCCAGGGTCATCGCTGGGGGCTCCTTTCCAGGGCGTCTACCAGGGTCTTCGGGGCGCCGGCGGCCGGCCGCAGGCCGAGCGAGAGCAGCGGCAGGTCGGGCTTGATCTGGTCGCGTTCGGGGACGAAGCCGACGACCGGGTCGGGGGTGTCCGGGGCGTTCACGAAGGAGACGAACCGGGCCAGCTTCTCGGGGTCGTTGAGGGCTTCGGTCCATTCGTCGCGGTAGTGGTCCACGTGGGTCGCCATCAGCGACTCCAGCTCCGCGCAGATGCCGAGGGAGTCCGCCACCACCACGTCGCGGACGTGCTCCAGGCCGCCCGGTATCCGCTCCAGCCAGACGCTGGTGCGCTCCAGGCGGTCGGCGGTGCGGAGGTAGAACATCAGGAAGCGGTCGATCAGGCGGATCAGTTCGGCGTCGGACAGGTCCTGGGCGAGGAGGTCCGCGTGGCGCGGGGTGGCGCCGCCGTTGCCGGCGACGTAGAGGTTCCAGCCGCTCGCGGTGGCGATCACGCCGAAGTCCTTCGACTGGGCCTCCGCGCACTCCCGGGCGCATCCGGAGACCGCCGCCTTGAGCTTGTGCGGGGACCGCAGCCCCCGGTAGCGCAGCTCCAGGTCGATCGCCATGCGGACGGAGTCCTGGACGCCGTAGCGGCACCAGGTCCGGCCCACGCAGGACTTCACGGTGCGCAGCGACTTGCCGTAGGCGTGGCCGGATTCGAAGCCGGCGTCCACCAGCCGGGTCCAGATCAGTGGGAGCTGCTCGACCCGGGCGCCGAACAGGTCGATCCGCTGCCCGCCGGTGATCTTCGTGTAGAGCCCGAAGTCCCGGGCGACCTCGCCGATCACGATCAGTTTCTCCGGGGTGATCTCCCCGCCGGGCACGCGCGGGACGACCGAGTACGAGCCGTTCTTCTGGAGGTTGGCCAGGAAGTGGTCGTTGGTGTCCTGGAGCGCGGCCTGTTCGCCGTCCAGGACGTGGCCGTCGGCGCCGATCGCCGACGCGAGCGAGGCGAGGATCGAGCCGACCGCGGGCTTGCAGGTCTCGCAGCCGTCGGTGCCCCGGGCGCCCTCCCGGCCGTACCCGTCCAGCAGCTGCTGGTAGGAGGTCATCCGCAGGGCGAGGACGATCTCGTAGAGCTCCTCGCGGGTCTGCGCGAAGCAGCCGCACAGGCCCGTGTCGACCTCGACGCCGCCGGCCGCCAGCTCCTCGTTGACGACCTGGCCGAGCACCTTGACGCAACTGCCGCAGCCGGTACCGGCCTTGGTGCACTTCTTGACCTCCGGCACGCTCGTGCACCCGTGTTCGGTGACCGCGGCGCGCAGGGTGCCCTTGGTGACGTTGTGGCAGGAGCAGATCACCGCGCCGTCCGGGAGCGCGGACGGGCCGAGCTGCCCCGGCGCGCCGGCGCCCGCCGGGAGCACCAGCTGCTCGGGCGCCAGCGGCGGCACCGACCCGGTGAGCGCGCGCAGCGTCCCGTACGCCTCCGCGTCGCCGACCAGGACACCGCCGAGCAGGGTGCCGTCCCGGTCGATGACCAGCTTCTTGTAGAGGCCGGCGCGGGAGTCGGCGTAGACGACGTCGAGAGCGCCTTCGGTGGTGCCGTGCGCGTCGCCGAAGGACGCCACGTCCACGCCGAGCAGCTTCAGCTTGGTGGACAGGTCGGCGCCGGTGAACGCGGAGTCCTCCCGGGCCAGGGTCGCGGCGACCGTCTCCGCCTGCTCGTAGCCGGGGGCGACCAGGCCGTACACCCGCCCGTCGACCGCCTGCGCGCACTCGCCGACGGCGAACACCCGCGGATCGGTCACCGTCCGGCACTGCGCGTCGACGGTGATGCCGCCGCGCTCGCCGACCGCCAGTCCGCAGTCCCGGGCCAGCTGGTCGCGGGGGCGGACGCCGGCGCTGAACACGACCAGGTCGGTGGCGACCTCGGTGCCGTCCGACAGGCGCATCCCGGCGACCGCCCCGTCCGCGCCGGTCACCACCTCCTGGGTGCCGGTCCCGGTGTGGACCGTCAGCCCCATGTCCTCGATGGTGCGCAACAGGGCCGCGCCGCCGCCCTCGTCGACCTGCACCGGCATCAGGCGCGGCGCGAACTCCACGACGTGGGTGTCCAGTCCGAGCCCCTTCAGCGCGCCGGCGGCCTCCAGCCCGAGCAGCCCGCCGCCGACCACCGCGCCGGTCTTCGCCCGGTTCTTCGCGTACTCCTCGATCGCCAGCAGGTCCTCGATCGTGCGGTAGACGAAGCAGCCCTCGGCGTCCTTGCCGGGGACCGGCGGCACGAACGGGTACGAGCCGGTGGCCAGGACCAGGGCGTCGTAGCGGACGGTCAGCCCGGAGCGGGCGGTGACGGTCCGGGCGGTCCGGTCGACGCGTTCGGCCGGGTCGCCGAGGTGCAGTTCGATGCCGTGCTCGGCGAGGAACCGCTCGTCGGTCAGGGAGAGTTCGGCGGGCGTCGTCCCCGAGAAGTACGAGGTGAGCCGCACGCGGTCGTAGGCCGGCCGCGGCTCCTCGCACAGCACGACCACGCGGTGCGTGCCGGTCAGGCCGCGTCCGGCCAGGGCCTCCAGGAAGCGCTGGCCGACCATGCCGTGGCCGACGAGGACGAGCGTGGGGCGGGGCCGCTCACGAAGAGCCGTCGTGGACATCAGGAGCCTCCGTCGTGGGTGAGCAGGTGGAGCAGGGGACCGTCGTCGGCCGGGAGGGGTTCGGCGTCCTCCCAGGCCCGGGCGAGCGTGCCGACGCTGCCCAGCGCGCCGACGAGCACCCCGCCGACCAGGCGGTCGCCGCGGACGACGACCTTGCGGTAGGTGCCGCGGGTGGCGTCGGCGAGCCGCACCACGTCGTCGCCGGGGCGCGGCGCGGTCTCGCCGAACGCGGCGAGGTCCAGGGCGTCCCGCCCGGCCAGGGTGAGCCGGGTCAGGGCGCGGGTCCCGGTGTAGGCGGGGGTGGCGGGCCGGGGGCCGGTCAGCACCCGGGCCAGCGCGTCGGCCTGTTCCTGGGCGGCGCCGGCCAGCCCGTACACGGTGCCGTGGTGCTCGGCGCAGTCGCCGACGGCGTGGATGCGCGGGTCGCTGGTGCGCAGCGCGCCGTCGACCCGGATGCCGGCGCCGACGTCCAGGCCGGCGTCCCGGGCGAGGCCGGTGCGGGGGCGGACACCGCAGGCCAGGACGGTCAGGTCGGCGTCGAGCCGGTGCCCGTCGGCCAGCTCCACGCCGTGCACCCGCCGCCCGGCCGGGCCCGCGGCCCCGCTCGTCGGCCGGGTCAGGACGCCGCGCACCCGGCACTCGGCGTGCACCTCCACGCCGCGCGCGGTGAGGTGGTCCCGGAGCAGCGCCCCCGCCTCCGCATCGATGTGACGTTCCATCAGATGCGTGCCCTGGTGCGCCAGGAGGACCCGCGCCCCGCACGCGGCCAGCGCCCGGGCCGCCGAGACGCCGAGCAGGCCGCCGCCGACGACCACCGTCGGCAGCCCGGGCCGCACCGCCGCGGCCAGCGCCGCGCAGTCGTCCAGGGTCCGGAACGGATGCACCCCGTCTGGCAGTTCCCGCCCGCCGGGTGCGAACAGGCCGCGCAACGGCGGCAGTACGGGATTGGCGCCGGTCGCCAGCACCAGCACGTCGTAACCGAACTCCCGCCCGTCCGCGCACCGCACCCGCCGGGCGACCCGGTCGACGCGGACCGCCCGGACGCCGCCGCACCACCTCACCCCGGCGGCCGGCGCGGGCAGTGCGATCACCTGCGGCGGGTAGCGGCCGGCGAGGACCTCGGCGAGCAGCACCCGGTTGTACGGCGGATGCGGCTCCTCCGCCAGGACGGTCACCGTCAGTGACCCTGGGCCCGCGGTGCCGACCGCCGCGGCCAGCTGGTGGACGAGCCGGGCGGCGGCCATCCCGCCGCCGACCACCAGCACCCGCGTCGCCCCCGACCCCGGTGCGGGGCCCGGGCGCGAGGCGCCCACGGGCGCACGGTCCGCGACCGCTGCGCCCGCCGGCACGGGATCCGTCCGCACGGTGTCCGACAGTGTCATGTCCGACAGCCTGCGCCGCCACTGTTTCCCGCCCGCATCGCCCGCGTTACCCCGGCGGAACACCCCCCTCAGCGGCCCGTCGACCGCACTGTGAGGCGATGTCCGCGGCATATGCCAAACGCACCGCCGGGCGTCGTCGGACTACCGCGTCACGCCGCTGACCTGGGCGGGACACAGCCGCCGCGGCTTCGCGTCGCCCCGCAGCCGCGCGTCCACGCACCCGCCCGGCAGCCCCTGGTACGCCTTCTCGCCGAAGTTCGCCGTGACCGTCAGCACCCCGTCCCCGAACACCGTCCGCTGCACGTTCCGGTCCGCCGTCAACCACCGGAACGACGTCATCCGCTCGGTCCCCGCGGCCCGGTGCAACGGCGCGAAGTACTTCTGCAACGCGGCCAGCTCCGGGCCGTTCTTCGTCAGCGACGGCCCGTCCAGCACGAAGTTCAACGGCGTGTTGTAGAGCATCGCCAGCAGCGCCCGGGTGGTCTTCTGCGCCGGCAGCTTGTCGTAGGACAGCTCCCACCGCTCCACGTTGACCAGCGACCCGTGCAGCGCCGTCTCGTACAGCGGCACCCGGTACTTCGGGTCGTACATCGCCGTCGCCAGGTCCGCCGGCAGCGCCACCGGCTTGAAGAAGTTCTTCGGGGCGTCCTGCGGGTAGTAGCCGCCCCACGTCTCCTTGTCCCGCTCCAGCTTCCACAGCCCGTCCGCGACCGGCGTCCCCGACCCGTGGTCGAAGGCCAGCACCCCGTTGGCCCACGGCTGCGCCGACTCCGAGCCCAGCACGAAGCGCTGCGCCAACCGCCCCATCCGGGCCAGCCGGTTGGTCCGGTCGCCCGCCTTGGTCATCGGGTGGCCCGCGGCGTGGTCCCGGAACAGCTCACCGGTCGCGTCCACGTCCAGGAAGTAGCTGTCCGCCCCGTTCGCGGTCATCTGCCGGGTCCGGTCCGCGAGGTAGTGGTGGGCCGGCTCGGCCCGCTCGAACGCCTGCGAGCTGAGGTAGCAGCCCCGCCCACCGAACCCGGTCTCCGCGCTCCCGTCGGCCTTGCGGACGCAGAAGTCCGGGTACACCGTCCCCGGCCACGCGGAGGTGGGGCTGTCCGCCGCCTTCGGGTCCTGCCCGTTGGCGAACGAGTCGTACGGCCCGACCAGGTACCCCGCCTGCTTCGCCGCCCGCACCGCCGCGGCGTCCATCGGGTCCGGCCCGGCGTCGTACCCCAGCCACATCCGGTCCACGCCCAGCTTCCGCAGCCGCGCCACGCCCGCCGCGGTCCGCGCCTCGCCCCACGCGTAGGCGTGGAACGCCCCCAGCAGCTTCCCGTTCGCCGGATTCTTCGCGATCTTCTCGCGCAGGCTGCCCAACTGCCCGTGCTGCGCGAGGTAGGAGCGGTAGTCGGCCGCCGGCGCCACCGGGTCCCCGTCGGTCAACGCGAACGCGACCTGGTACTCCCGCGTGCCCTCGCCGGCGTCGAAGGCGTGCGCCGCGGTCGTCCGCAGCGCCCCGTCGCGCGAGGCGAACGCGAGCGACGTCCCGAGGTCGGTCGGCGTCAGGTAGCTCACCCCGTGCCGGGCGGCGCCGTCGCCGCCCATCGCGTACCCCCACAGCGGCAGCGCCAGGTCCGCCCCCACGTCCACCGTGCTGCCGGCCAGCCCGCCCCGCTCCGAGTTCCAGAACGCGTCCCGCACCGGGAGGTCCAACCCCTCCCCGCGCGGCACCTGCACGGCCGAGGCGGCCCGGTCCGTCCCGGTCACCGGCCAGCTCACCCGCTGGTCCCGGTCCGACCGGAGGTCGATCCGCAGCCGTCCCCGTTCGGTGCGCGCGGTCACCGCCAGCCCCTTGGCCGGGTACGTCCAACGCGCCCCGTCGGCGGTGCGGGTCACCGGCCCGGGCGTCCCGAGCCCGCCGCCGGCCGCCTCGGAGAGCACCAGGTGCGTCCCGTCGTCCGCCCGCGCGCGCACCGCGAGCGTGGTGGTGTCGACGGTGGCGGTCCCCCCGGCGACCGGCAGCACCAACCGCCCGTCCGTCAGCGTTCCGGCCTCGGCCCGCCCGCACCCGGTGACCCCGAACGCGCTCGCGCTCAACGCCAGCGACGCGGCGACCACCCGGGTGCGCGTCGCCGTACGGCCCTTGGGCGTGCGGTCCTTGGGCGTACGGCCCTTCGATGTCCTGCTCTGCGCAGTCCTGCTCTGTGATGTCATGCCCATGTGAATAGTGGCGGGTCCTAAGAAGGTTCTAAGACCCGGGCTTACGAACCGGGGCGGACCGGACACCCGTCACAGTCGGACGCCGCCCGTGACGTCGATCACCCGGCCGGTGACCCACCGCGCGTCGTGCGAGGCCAGGAACGCGACGACGTCGGCCACGTCGTCCGGCCGGCCGACCCGACCCAACGCGGCCCGCGCGGCGGCGTCCGCCTCCGCGGCCGGATTGCCGCGCAGCCAGCCGGCGTTGACGTCGGTGTCGATGATTCCCGGCGCCACCGCGTTGGCGGTGATGCCCCGATGGCCCAGCGCCGCGGCCAGGTTGAGGGTGAAGTTGTCCAACGCCCCCTTGGTGGCGCCGTAGGCGAGGGCCTCGGGCATGGCCAGCCGGCCGGCGCCACTGGAGACGTTGATGATCCGGCCGCCGTCCCGCAGCCGCTCCAGCCCCTCCCGCACCACGAAGAACGGGGCCCGCACGTTCACCGCGAAGACCTCGTCGAAGTCGTCCTCGGTCAGCTCCGGCAGCGCCGCCACCTTCGCGATCCCCGCGTTGTTGACGATGACGTCCACCGCCGGCCGCGACCGTCCCCCCGACGCCGGGGTCCACGCCGCGGCGTGCTCGTCGAAGGCCGACCAGAGGGCGGCGGCGTCACCGCGATGCCCGAGCGGGGCGTGCAGCGCGACCGCCCGGCCGCCGCCCTCCCGGAGGCGCGCGACCACCTCGTCGGCGGCCGCCGCGTCACGGGCGTAGGTCAGGGCGACGGCGGCCCCGTCCCGGCCGAGGCGTTCGGCGATGGCGCGCCCGATGCCCCGGCTGCCGCCGGTGACCAGGGCGATCTTTCCGTCCAACGGGCGGTGGGAATGGGGCATGGCAGTGGCTCCCTCGCATGCGGCGCGGCGCTCCTGCACGCCACGCGGACGACCGGGACGCTAGGGCCTCACACGGATGTCAGGGTCAAGCCGCCGCACGCACCACAGCCCACCGGGCCCGCCCGGCGCCCCTACCCCTTCGCCAGCCTCCGCACCGCCAACTCCGCGTACACCGCCGCCCCGTCCGCCAGCACCGCGTCGTCGAACTCCGCCAGCGGGGAGTGGTTGTTGGCACTGCGCTCCGGGTCCGCCCCGGCCGGCGGCGCGCCCAGCATCATCATCACGCCCGGCACCTCGTCCAGCACCCGCGAGAAGTCCTCCGACGCCGGCAACGGGTTCCGCCGCGCCGCGAACCGCTCCTCGCCCAGCGCCTCCCGCACGGTGTGCGCCACGAACTCCGCCTCCGCCCCGTCGTTGACGGTCACCGGATACGTCTCCACGAACTCCGCGTCCACCGCCACCTCGTGGGCCGCCGCCACGCCCCGGCACACCTCCACCGTGCCGTCCTTCACCCGCGCCTGGGCCGCGTCCGAGAAGCTGCGCACCGTAGCCTCGAACACCGCGGACTCCGGAATCACGTTCTGCTGCGTCCCGGCGTGGAACGTGCCCACCGACAGGATCACCGGGTCGAAGACGTCGAAGCTCCGCGTGATCCACGCCTGCAACGCCGTCACCATCGCGCACGCCGCCTGCACCGGGTCCTTGGCGCGGTGCGGCATCGACCCGTGCCCGCCCACCCCGCGCACCGTCACCCGCAGCACGTTGGACGCCGACATCATCGGCCCGCCGCGCGCCCCGAACACCCCGCTGGGCTGCCCCGCCGACAGCACGTGCAGCGCGTACGCCGCCACCGGCCGCCGCCCGGCCGCCTCCAACACCCCCTCCGCCAGCATGTGCCGGGCCCCGTCGTACCCCTCCTCGCCCGGCTGGAACATGAACACCACGTCCCCCGCGAGCCGGTCCCGGTGCGCCGACAGCAGCCGCGCCGCCCCCGTGAGCATGCTGGTGTGCAGATCGTGCCCGCACGCGTGCATCCGCCCGTTGTCCGCGGCGAAGTCCAGAGCGAGCCGCTCGGCCACCGGCAACGCGTCCATGTCCCCGCGCAGCAGCACCACGGGCCCGGACCCCGCCCCGCGCAGCACCGCCGTCACCGAACTCAGCCCCGCGCCGGTCGTCACCTCCAGTGGCAGCCCGTCGAGTGCGGCGAGCACCGCCTCCTGCGTACGGGGCAGTTCGAGCCCGGTCTCCGGAATCCGGTGCAACGCCCGCCGCAACCGCACGAGTTCACCGGACAGGGCACGGGCATCGTCACGCAGGTCCACGGGCGCTCCTCCTCAAAACGGTCCTCAGACGGCGAACTCCCCATTCTTGACCGCGTCCACGAACGACGACCACCCCGTTACGGACACGGTGATCGCGGGGCCGTGGGGGGTTTTGCTGTCGCGGAGGGGGACGAGGGCGTGGGTTTGGGCGTAGGCAGGGGAGACCTCGATGCACATCCCTCCGTTTCCTTCGCTGTACGACGACTTGATCCACTGCGCTCTGGTGAGATCCAAGGCGGGGCTCATGTTCGGTACTCCTTCAGCAAGGTCTTGATCAGGGGCAGCGATTCATCCGGGGACAACGCATGCGCCCGCAGCAGGTCGTAGTCATCCAGGGCGGCTCCGACCATTTGTTCGGATTCGTGCATCCTGCCTCCTACCCGGGTCTCCGTGTACAGCACCGTGGGGTCGTGCGTGAAACGCAACACAGTGAAGGGCATCGTCGACGTGGCGGGGATGCCCGCTGAGAACGGCATGACCTGGAGCTCGACATGTGGTGACGCGGCCACCTTCCGGAGGTGGTCAAGCTGTCCGGCCATCACCCCTGCTCCGCCGACGACGGTTCGCATGCAGGCCTCATGAAGGATGATCCATAAGCGCGGCGGAGTCTTCCGCTCGAACATCTCACGTCGCCGTAGTCGCGCCGCGACCTTGTCCTCGATCCCCTCCGCAGTTGCCAGGGGATTGGATACGCGGAAGACGGCCCGAGCGTAGTCGTCCGTCTGGACCATGCCTGCCACGAGGTTGGTCTCGTAGTTCAGGATCCGCGACGCCTTACGCTCCAGATTCAGGTACGGAACGAACCATGACGGATGCTCCCCCTCATCGATCCTCCGTAACATCCCCGCGAACAACTCACCTGTCCCGAAAACGTTGTCGCAGCCCGTGGCGAACTTCTGACTGGGCCTGGGCAGCAGCGTTCCGGACTCGACCTTGCTGACGTAGCCGTCGGTGTAGCCCGTCGCCTTGGCCAGATGCTTCTGTGTGAGCTTGCGTGCCAGCCGTACTTGCCTGACGTCACGGCCGAAGCGCTGGAGCGGATTCAAGTGATCGGGCGTGGTCGTCTCGTCCAACGCTATGACCTCTCATCATGTGGGCGCACGTCGGCATCGCAGCAGGTCACTCCGTTGAACTCTGTCGTTCAACCGCATCGATCCTCTTGCCCGCCGCGTTCTCATGGTGACCAATTCGCTACACCGAGTATCCGGCCTCGCTGCGAGCAAGACCCCCACAAACGAAGCGCGTTGGCTCGATGGTGTGGCCACCGCACCCCTGGAGGATGACGACGATGACCGACGCCACCCCACGCCTCCTGCCGTGGTCGAGCCCCGAGGGCAAGCCGTCCTACGTCCTCGGCGACGGAACCGGCCTGGTCTCCCGCCTGGCCGACGACGTCGAAGAAGCCCAACTCTCCCTCGCCGACGGACTGGTGGAGGACGCCCGCCGCCTCCTCGACGCCCGCAACTGGTCGCCCGGCGAACTCCATCTCCTCACCGTCGAGTTGACCGAGTCCCTGACGGAGATCCGCCGCATCGCCACGAGCCGCGGCGCCCGCCTGCGGGCCGCGTCTTCGGCGGACCGGCCGGCCTGACACCCGGGTCGGAGCCGTCTACGCCCCTGCCGCGGGCGCCGACGGGGCGCTCATCCGGCCACCGTCCCCAGCCCGTCGAGCCACGTCAACTCCGCCTCCGTGAGGGCGATCCGCTCCGCGGCGAGGTTTTCGTCCAGGTGGTCGGGGGAGCCGGTGCCGGGGGTCGGCAGCAGGGCGGGGGAGTGGTGGAGGAGCCAGGCCAGGGCGATCTGGCCGGTGGTCGCGCCGTGCGCCGCGGCGATCGTCGTCAGGGCGTCCGTTGCAGAGGCAGAGGCAGAGGCAGAGGCAGAGGCGCCGGACCGGCCCTTCGGGCCGCCCGAACCGCCCGGGCGGCCCACCAGCGTGCCGTGCCCCAACGGGAACCAGGGCAGGAACGCCGTCCCCGTCCGCTCGCACAGTTCCAGCACGTCCTCGGAGGCGCGGTCCAGCACGTTGTAGCGGTTCTGCACGGAGGCGATCGGCGCCAGTTCGCGTGCCCGGGTCAACTCCGCGGCTCCGATGCTGTCCAGGCCGATGTGGCGGATCTTTCCGGCCTGTTGGAGTTCGACCAGGGTGCCCAGCTGCTCCGCCATGGGGACGTCGGGGTCGAGTCGGTGCAGCTGGTAGAGGTCGATGGTGTCCGTCTTGAGCCGCCGCAGGCTCGCGTCGCACATGGCGCGCAGGTCCTCCGGCCGGCCGGCGACGTGCCAGACGTCCGGGCCGGTGCGGACGACGCCGCCCTTCGTCGCGATCACGAGTCCGTCCGGATACGGGTGGAGGGCGCGCGCCACCAACTCCTCGGCCACGTCGGGGCCGTAGTTGTCCGCGGTGTCGATCAGCGTGACGCCGCGGTCGACGGCCCGCCGCAACACCGCCAGGGAACGCGCGGGATCCGCGTGCCGCGGCCCCCAGTACCCGGGGCCGACCAGACCTCCGGTCCCGAACCCGAGCCGTCCGACGGTCAGCGTTCCCCCGAGGGAGAAGTCGGGAAGGGTACCGCCGGCCAAGTCGGGACGGGTACCGCCGGTCAAGTCGGGACGGGTACCGCCGGCCGTGCGTGCCCCGGCCGCCGTGGTCGGCCCTGTTGCGTGGGGCTCCCGCTGAACTCCGTGCTGCCCGGTCAGCTCGGGGTCCGCGGCGGCGTCGGAATGCGTCTGGGCGTCCATGCCCCGCAGCTTAAACAGCGGAAAGCCGGGAGTCCGGCGCCTTCGGAGATCGGATTCGCCGCCCACGTCGGGCCGCTCAGCGACATCGCCGTGCAGGCGGGCGCGCGCGGTCGACCCCTCCGTGCCTTCATTCCATTGCACAGCCGCACGCCGTCGCTTTTTCGTGTGGGGCACCAGTAGTGGGCGCCCTCGGGGCGCTGCTTCAATCGGCTCCGCCCGCAAGCCCCCGAACACAGAGGACCTGGCATGGATCCGCGCACCGGGCCGCGTTCGGCAGCGGCTGTCGTGGTGATCCCCCGACGGCCCGGCGACGCCCGCATCGGTGGCAGCCCGTGCCGCGACGCCCACGCGTCACCGGCCCCCCGGTTCCCCCGCACTCAACCGTCGAACGGGCGGGTACGCCCAGCCGACTGACCCGACGCCACGATGTACGCCGGGCCGGGCCGGGCCGGGCTGGGCTGCGGGAATCCGGGGAACAGTGCCAACGCGCGTTCGCGCTCGCGCCCGGCGGAAGGACGTTCCGCCGGGCGCGTGGCGTGTGCGGGTCAGCCGCCCTGGCCGGCACTGCCGAGCGGGCCGACCTTCACCGGGGAGCCAGGGCCGTCCGAGACGGGCAGCGAGCCGGCGCCCGGCCAGCTGAGGGTGACCGACTTCGTCTCGTCCGGCGGGGTCACCACGAGGCCGGTGATGCGGACGCCGGAGCCGCCCGACGTGTTGAGGGGGTAGTGGACGCCGAAGTACACCGACTTCCCGTCCTTGAGGACCATCGGTTCGGCCTTCTCGCCGGTGCGCTTCGCGGACAGCGACCCCGCGTTGGTCTTCAGGTCTACGCCCGCGTACCCGGACAGGGAGCAGTCCCGGCCGGCGCCGTTCTTCAGCTGCACCGCGACGGTGCCCTCGTTGTCGCCGGTGATGGTGCTGTCCTTCGCCGTCACCTGCAGCTCGTCGGTGCGGCACTTGCCGATCTTGCCGTTCTCGTTGGAGCCGGTCCCGGCGAGCGTGCCCTGCTCACCGGAGTCCTTCGCCCCGGAGTCCTTCCCGCCGCCCGCGGCCGACGAGCCGGACGAGCTGGCCGAGTCGGACGAGCCGGCTGAGTCGGACGAGCCGGCTGAGTCGGACGAGCCGGCTGACGGGGAGTCCTTCGCGGTGCCCGAGCCCGTGTCCTGGCACGCCGTCATCAACATGGCGCAGCCGACGAGGGCTGCGGAGGCGAGAAGTGCCGTTCGGCGGTTGCCGGACATGAAAGACCCCTTGATATCCAATGGTTGAAGCCGTGACGGCTTCGGTTCCTCAGCACGTTCTTGATCACTATGTCAGTGCTGTGAACCACGGGACACAGGCGTCGCTGTTCCACCACACCGCTGTCGCAGGCCGAACACATGCGCACAGTGCAAAGGGTCAAGAAGCGGCCCAACCCGCCCCGTTCGGCCCCCTGGAACCAACGCGCCGGCAAACCGGAGAACCACCGTCCGGCTCCGCGACACCCGGTGGTCACCGCGGCAACAACGGTGGCAACAACGGCGGCAACGCCGTTTCCAGAACGGCCCCTGGCCATTCCAGCCTCCGCCCCGGCCGCACGAAGATCCGCACGGCACGAGGCGAGACGCGAGGCGCGAGAGGCGAATGGCGAATGGCGAAAGACGAGAGGTGCGCGAGAGACCGGAGCCGCTCCTCGACGACTGCCTAGGCCCGCGGCTGGGTGAACCGGATCCGGTTGCCGAAGGGGTCGCGGAGTCCGCAGTCGGTCCCGTAGGGGCGGTCGGTGGGCTCCTCGGTGAACTCCACGCCGCGGCCCAGCAGCGTCTCGTAGGTCTTGCGGCAGTCGTCCGTGGTGAAGATGAGCCACCCGCCCATCGCCCCCTTGGTCACCAAGGCGCGGACCTGCTCGGCGGTCTCCTCGGACATCGCCGGTGCGCCCGGCTTCTCCAGCAGGATCTGGCGTTCCGGGTGACCGGGGACGCTGACGGTCAACCAGCGCATGAAGCCCAACGGGACGTCGGCGGCGACCTCCAGGCCGAGCTTGCCCACGTAGAAGTCGAGGGCCTCGTCCTGGTCCAGGACGTATATCTGCGATTGCGTGATGGCGTTGAACATGTGCCTCACGCTACTGAGCCGCCGCGACGAAAACTTATCCAAAACTGCTCGGTCCAGCGGCGGCCCGGGAGACCAGCCCGGGAGACCAGCCGAAGGACCGCCCGGTCGATCAGTCGCCCATTCGCCCGGTCGATCAGTCGCTCGGCCGCGTCCACGCCATCGTGAAGCACGTCGGCACGCCCGTGGCCACCGCTTCCTTGCGGTACGTCCTCGGCGACCGCCCGACGATGCCGCGGAACGTGCGGCTGAACGTGCCCGGGCTGCCGAAGCCGACCTCGAAACAGACGTCGGTCACGCTGCGATCGGTCTCCCGCAGCAGGAACATGGCCCGCTCCACCCGGCGCCGTTGCAGGTAACGGTGCGGCGTCTCGCCGAACGTGGCCCGGAAGGTCCGCGTGAAGTGCGCCTCCGACACATGGGCGATCCGGGCCAGGGCCGGCACGTCCAGTGGCTGCGCGTAGGCGCGGTCCATCGCGTCCCGTGCCCGGAGCATGCGGCGGTTGGTCTCTTCGACAGCGCGACTCACGACGTCATCACATCACGGCCTCCTGCACGTCCCCGTACGTCCCTTGCGCCGCCCTGCACCCCGTACGTCCGCACACGTTCCCCCTGCCTCCTGGCACGTCCGCGCGCCTCCCTGGCATGTCCCCGCACCTCCCCGTTCGGCTCTGAACGAACCTCCCTGGTCCTTCCCGCTCCTTCCCGCTCCTCCCTGCGCGTTCGCGCGCGTCCCCGCTCGGCTCGGGCCGTCGTGAACCGGCCCGTTTCCTCCCCCGGCTCGTCCACGGCCCGCCCGGGCGCCTCCATAAGATCGCCTGGTGCCCCCTGACATATCGCTGTTCACGCTGTCCCTGCTCTGTCTGGCCGCCCTCGCCGCGGGCTGGGTCGACGCCGTGGTGGGCGGCGGCGGGTTGCTGCTGCTCCCGGCCCTGTTGGTGGGCCTCCCCCAGGTGCCCACCGCCTTCATCCTCGGCACCAACAAGTCCGCCGCCATCGTCGGCACGTCCGCAGCCGCGGTCACCTACCTCCGCAAGGCGCCGATCGACGTCGGCATCGCACTGCGCATCGGTGTCGCCGCGATGGCCGGGTCGTTGGGCGGGGCGTTCTTCGCGGCGGGCATCAACAGCGAGGTGCTGCGCCCGTTGATCATGGCCGTCCTCCTGGGTGTGCTCGCCTTCGTACTCTTCCGCCCGGCCTTCGGCACCGCCGTCGCCGCGTCGGGCCCCGTCTCGCGGCAGCGCGTGCTGGCGGCCGTGCTGATCGCGGGTCTGGGCATCGGCTTCTACGACGGTCTGATCGGGCCGGGCACCGGGGCGTTCCTCGTCGTCGCGCTCGTCGCCGTGCTCCACATGGACCTGGTGACCTCGTCCGCCACCGCCAAGGTCGTGAACGTCTGCACCAACATCGGGGCCCTGACGATGTTCGCCCTCCAGGGCACGGTCCTGTGGCAACTGGGCGGGCTGCTGGCGCTCTTCAACCTCGTCGGCGGCACGGTCGGCGCCCGGATGGCCCTCAAGCGCGGTGCCGGGTTCGTCCGTGGCGTGCTCGTCCTCGTCGTCATCGTCCTCCTCTGCAAGCTGGCTTACGACCAGTGGTTCGCCGCCTGAGGGCGGAACGCGCCGGGAGGACCGTCCCGTCAGAAGCGGCAGTCGTAGAGCCGGGACATCTCCCGGATGCCGGGGACCAGGTTGGTGACGCGGGCCAGTGCCCGGTAGCGCGCGGGGAAGTGGGCGAGGTCGGGTATCTCCAGGGCGCCGAAGCTCTCGACGATCTCCAGTCCGGGGCGCAGCCGGGCGACGTCCGCGGGCCCGCCGCCCCAGTGCAGCGTCGATCCGGTGCGCGCGATCACGGTGTTGAGGCGGGCCGCGCGGACCGCGAACCGGCTGAAGAAGTCGAACGCCAGCCCGCCGCCGGGCGCGTGGGCCATCAGCCGGCGGAGCAGCGCGGTGCCGTCCTGCTCGGTGAGGTACATCAGCAGCCCTTCGGCCACGATCATCGTGGGCCGGTCCGTGGGGATCCGTGCCACCCACGCCGGGTCGGTCACCGACGACCCGATGGCGGTGTACCCCGACGGCTCGGGGAAGAGTTGCCGTCTGAGCGCGATGACCTCGGGGAAGTCGACGTCGAACCACAGCACTTCGGGGCCGGGGGCCAGGCGGCGGACGCGGGTGTCGAGGCCGCACCCCAGGTGCACCACCGTCGCGTCCGGGTGGGCGGCTAGGAAGCGGGCCGTCCAGAGGTCCAACTGGCGGGCGCGCAGGGCGACCGAGCCGCCGGCGCCGGGTCCCACCCGGAGCCGCGCGAAGTCGTAGTCGATCCGCCGCACGGCGTCGACGGCCATCGTGTCGCCGAGGACCGGCCGTCGCGCGCGGCAGTCCAGCGCGCGTCCGTAGAGCGTGGCCAGCAGGGTCTCCTGCACCCCGGTGAACCGCACGGGGTGTCGCCGCTCCGCCGACCGAGGCGGTTCTGTCGGTTCTGGCGGCGCCGACGGTAAGCCGGTTGTCGATGTCGATGTCGCTGCCGTTGGTGCTGTCGTGGTCGTGGTCGTCGAGGCGGGGCTCGCCGGACTCCCCGGACGGCGCGGACCTTGCCCGTCCTGCGACCCCTGCGCGTCTCGTCGGATCTGCTGATTCTGCGGGTTCTGAGGGTTCGAAGCGTTCATGATTCGATGGTATGGAACTTTCAGAAAAATATGAAGTCCACGAAAGTGTGAAGAAGGGGAGGTGTGGCGGCCGTGCGTCGGGGCGGCCGTCAGGTGCGGGCCGCCGCACCCGCTGTGACGCCCCGGGCCCGTTCGCGCACTTCGGTGACGGCGGTCAGGAGGACCACGGAGTCCTCGAGTGCCTGGAGGCCGTGGCGGGCGTGCGGGATCGCCGCGACGTGACCCGCGGTCAGCTCCTCTCCGCCGCCCGGGCCGGTCAGCCGGACCCGGCCGCGCAGCACCTGAAGGCTGGCCGCCGGCGGTGCGTTGTGTTCGTCGAGCGCGGTGCCGGCCAGTAGGGCGATCACGGTCTGGCGGAGCGGCCCGTCGTGGACGAAGAGGTGGGCGCTGCGGCCGTGGGCGGAAGCCCTGGCGTCGTCGAGTTGGTCGCGGACGAGGGTTTCGAGGTTCACCATGACGCGCGCCTTTCAGGTGCGGGCCGGCCTTCGGGCCGGGACCGGCGGCGGAGCTCCTTCCTCCATCGTTCTCCGTGCCCCGCACGGCGCAACCGGGACGTTCCCCGGCGGACGACGCGAATCCGGAGGCAATGGGACGTCCGGGTGCTTGCCGGCAAAGGGCGGCCCGCCGTGCGCTAGTTGATCACCGCGGTCCGTACGATGCGAGGCGATCCCTTGATCGAAAGATTGAAAGATCGACGCGCCGGAGAGCCGAGACGTGCGACCCGCCAGTCCCACACCCAACCCGACCGCGAAGGCTGTGTAACCGTGGCCGACCCCACCGCCCTGAACGACCCCGCTGCCGCCCCCGCACCCGTCGGGGTGCCGGCGCGCTTCCTGACCGTGATGACGACCACCGACAGCGAGCAGAAGGCCGAGCGGCTGGCGCGCGGCGCCATCGAGGGCCGGTTCGCGGCGTGCGCCCAGATCAGCGCGCCGGTGACCTCGGTGTTCCGTTGGAACGGCGCCGTGGAGACCAACCAGGAGTGGCAGGTGCTGTTCAAGACGGCGAGCGCGCGCTACGCGGCGCTGGAGGCGTACCTCCTCGACGCGCACGACTACGACACCCCGGAAATCATCGCCACCCCGGTCACCCACGGTGGCGCCGGATACCTCGCCTGGGTCGCAGAGGAGACGAGCTGACGTGTCGAAGACAGCTGACGTGCCGAAGAAAGCTGACGGGTCGCGGACGGCCCACGGGGCGGGGGCGACCGGCATGCGGAGGGCGATCGACGTGCGGAGCACCGACGAGGCGCCGGATGCGGTGGAGGCGCGCGGGGCCGACGGTGCACCGGATGCGGCGCACCCGTGGAACGCCGCGCCCGCGCGCCGCGGACGGCACGCGCTGCGGGTCACCGACGACCGGTTGCGACGCCGGGGGCGGGCCGTGACCCTGGTCCTGGGCATGGCGTTCGGCCTCGCCACGTCCCCGGTGAGCCACGCGGCCGACACCGGCCCCGGTGGCCACGGCACGCAGTCCAGCGTCAACCACGAGTCCCACCCCCGCTCCACCTGGACCAGCAAGGACGCCAAGGCGTTCTGGACCCCGCAGCGGATGGCCAAGGCGGCCCCGCCCGAGCGCGCCCCCGGCAAGCCCGCCACGACCTCCCAAGCCGCGCCGACCGCCACGCACTTCGACGGGATCCCGTCCGTCGGCGTGCTGTTCTCCGTCGACGGGGAGGCCCGCGAGCACCACTGCACCGCCAGTGTGGTGCACAGCCCGCACGGCAACCTGATCCTCACCGCCGGGCACTGCAACCCGGGGGCGCGCGCCGCGTTCGTCCCCCAGTACCAGTCCGGGCAGGACTCCCAGCCCTACGGGGTCTGGGCCATCGAGGACAGCTACGCGTACTCGGACCGCGGCACTTCGGGGGCCGGCGCCGACCTGGACTTCGCGTTCGCCACCGTCGCCCCGGACGACTCCGGTCGGCACATCGAGGAGGTCACCGGCGGCAACGTCCTGGCGGCGACGCCCAGTTACCGCAACCAGGTCAGCGTCATCGGCTACCCCAACCTGCGCAGCGACCCCGAGGACCGGGCGGTGCGCTGCGACACCACTACGGAGCGGCTGGCCGGCACCCGTCAACTGCGCATGGAGTGCAACGGGTTCTACGGCGGCACCTCGGGCAGCCCCTGGCTGGCCGGCTACGACCCGCGGACCCGTACGGGCCGGGTCATCGGCGTCATCGGCGGCGTGAACGGCGGCGGACCCCAGGGCCCGCACAGCGACCGCACCTCCTACAGCCCGTACTTCGGGAAGGAGATCCTCAGCCTCTACGACCGCGCCACCAAGGCCCAGGGCTCCCAGGACACACAGGATTCCCAGAACGCACAGGACTCCCAGAACTCCCAGAGTTCGCAAGGCTCCGAGGACGTGCCGGACGGAGCGGACGACGCCTAGCGCCCACCCGCCCCTGAGGCGGGACCGGGCGGCGGCGCGCTAGCGGAGCGCCGCCGCCAGGCCCCGCTCCTTGGGGCCGAGGAAGTGCGGATCGGGCCGCAGCACCGCCTCCGCGGTGGCCTTGCCGGCCGCGAGGATCTCCCGCACCCCGCCGTACGCCCAGGTCACGTCGTGGTCGGCGGCGACCCCCACCCCGTAGGCGTCGATCCCGGCCGCGCGGCACAGGGCCAGCGCCCGCCGGATGTGGAAGCCCTGGCTGACCAGTACGGCGCGGTCCACCCCGAAGATGCGGTGGGCCCGCGTGCAGGAGTCCCAGGTGTCGAAGCCCGCGAAATCGCTGACGATCTTCCGGTCCGGGACGCCGTGCCCCACCAGGTAGCCGCGCATCGCGTCCGGCTCGTCGTAGTCGTGACGACTGTTGTCGCCGGTGACCAGGACGGCGCGGACCGTGCCGTCCCGGTAGAGCCGGACGGCGGCGTCCAGTCGGTGGGCGAGGTACGGCGACGGTGCGCCGTTCCACAGGCCGGCGCCGAAGACCACCGCCACCGGGGCGGCCGGCACGTCGGCGACCGTACGGACGCGCGGACCGGCGCCGGCGTTCAGCCACGTCGCCGGCAGCAGCGCGAGCACCGTCAGCGCCACGACCACCTGGAACGTCCGGCGCTGCGCGCGCCGGGTCCGCGGCAGGCGCACGCGCCGCAACCACCCTCGAGACATCTGTGGACCCCGCATGCCCTGCCCCCGTTCCCCGGTGCCGCCGCGCGCCGCGCCGGCACCGACCGCGTGCGCGATGTCGATCGACGGCGAGCGCGGCCGTGCGGGGCCGGTCGACGTCGCCTGCTGCGACGTGCCGCGGGCTGGCATGGTTGCACGGGACGGGCCGCCGTCGGCAAGGTCACAGCCGGTCGCGGCGCGGTCGCCGGCGGCCCGGCGCCGCCGCACCGCCCGGTGGGCCGCACCGCACCGCCCGTGGAGGAGCCACGATGACCACCGAGGCCGAACGCCTGCCGTTCTTCGTCTACGGGACGCTGCGTCCCGGCGGGGCCAACTACGCCCGCACCCTGCGCGGCCGTACCACCGCCGAGGAACCGGCCCGGATAGCCGGCGCGCTGCTCTACGAGGGCCCCGGATACCCCTACGCCACCGCGGGACCCGCCGACGCCGTGGTGCACGGCGCCCTGATCCGCCCCCGCGACGCCGACTACGACGCGGTCCGCGCCGCGCTGGACCGGCTGGAGGGCTACACCCCGGGCGCCCCGGCGGGCGCCGGCAACCTCTACGAGCGGGTGGCCACCGAGGCGGTCTGCGCGGACGGCCGCACCGTCCGCGCCTGGGTCTACCTGGCGGCCGAACCCCTCGCCACCCGCCTACGGGCCACCGGCACCCCGATCACCGGCGGCCACTGGACCGGCCGCGCCGCCCCGCGCTCCCCCCGATAGCCTCGGACGACTCGTCCCGTACGGGCGAGGCGTCCGAGGCCGGGCGCGTCACCCCGTACGGTCCGAGCCGGAACCCGCCCCGCAGCACAGCAGAACAGGTGTGACCCCGTGCCCTCCAACTCCCCGAGCACCCCCGCCCACCGCCCCCTGCCCAAGGCCGAACTGCACCTCCACATCGAGGGCACCCTGGAGCCCGGCCTGGCCTTCGCGCTCGCCGAACGCAACGGCGTGACCCTGCCCTACGCCACCGAGGACGAGCTCCGCCGCGCCTACTCCTTCGCCGACCTCCAGTCCTTCCTGAACCTCTACTACGCGCTGATGGAGGTGCTGCGCACCGAGGACGACTTCGCCGACCTGGCGCACGCCTACCTGGCCCGCGCCAAGGAGCAGGGCGTACGGCACGCCGAGATCTTCTTCGACCCGCAGGCGCACACCGCCCGCGGCGTCCCCCTGGGCACGGTCATCAACGGCCTGTCCCGGGCGCTGGACGCCGCGCCGGAGACGTACGGCATCACCACCCGCCTGATCATGTGCTTCCTCCGCGACGAGAGCGCCGAATCGGCCCTGGCGACCTTCGAGGCGGCCCGCCCCTACCTGGACCGGATCACCGCCGTCGGCCTGGACTCCGCCGAGGTCGGCCACCCGCCGGCGAAGTTCCAGGAGGTCTTCGCGCTGGCCCGGGAAGCCGGCCTCAAGTGCGTCGCCCACGCGGGCGAGGAGGGCCCGGCGGCGTACGTCTGGGAGGCCCTGGACCTGCTCGGCGTGGACCGGGTCGACCACGGGGTGCGCTGCATGGAGGACGAGCGCCTGGTGGCCCGCCTGGTGGCCGAGCGGATCCCGCTCACCGTGTGCCCGCTGTCCAACGTGCGGCTGCGGGTCGTCGACGACCTCGCCGACCACCCGCTGCCCGCCATGCTGGACGCCGGGCTGCTGGTCACCATCAACTCCGACGACCCGGCCTACTTCGGCGGGTACGCCGACGACAACTTCACCGCCGTGCGGGACGCCCTCGACCTGGACGAGGAGACGCTGCGCACGCTCGCCCGCAACTCCTTCCTGGCGTCCTTCCTGGACGACGAGACCCGCGCCGCCTACCTGAAGGAACTCGACGCCAGCTGACCGGCCGGCCGCCCGCCGCTACCCGTCCAGCCGCTCGATCCGGACGGCGCACACCTTGAACTCCGGCATCCCGGACACCGGGTCGAGCGCCGGGTTGGTCAGGGTGTTGGCCCGGCCCGCGCCCGGCCAGTGGAACGGCATGAACACCGTGTCCGGGCGGATCGCCCGGGTCACCCGGGCCGGCGCCACCGCCCGGCCGCGCCGCGAGACGACCGCCACCGGTTCGCCGTCGGCGACGCCCAGCCGGTCCGCCAGCCGCGGGTGGAGCTCGACGTAGGGGCCGGGCTCGGCGGCGTTCAGCGCGGCCACCCGGCGCGTCTGCGCGCCCGACTGGTACTGGGCCAGCACCCGCCCGGTGGTCAGCACCACCGGATACCCGGCGTCGGTCTCCTCGTCCGCCGGGCGGTGCGTGACGGGCACGAACCGGGCCCGGCCGTCGGGCGTCGCGAACCGGTCCAGGAAGAGCCGGGGCGTGCCGGGATGGGCCGGGACCCCGGCCGGCCCCCCGCCGGCCGCCTGCGCCCCCGTCACGGCCCGCGTCGGGGGTGCGGGGCACGGCCAGAACACCCCGTCCTCCGCCGCGATCCGCGCGTAGCTGATCCCCGAGTAGTCCGCCGGGCCGCCCGCCGACGCCCGCCGCAGTTCCTCGAAGACCTCCTCCGGGTCGGTCGGGAAGCCCGTCCGCTGCCCCAGCCGGGCCGCCAGCCCCCCGAGCACCTCCAGGTCCGTGCGGACCCCGGGCGGCGGGTCCAGCGCCCGGCGGCGCAGCAGCACCCGGCCCTCCAGGTTCGTCGTCGTCCCGGTCTCCTCCGCCCACTGCGCCACCGGCAGCACCACATCCGCCAGCTCCGCCGTCTCGGACCGCACCACGTCCGCCACCACCAGGAAGTCCAACGCCCGTATGCGCTCCTCCACATGGGCGGCGCGCGGCGCCGACACCACCGGGTTGGAACCCATCAGCAGCAGCGCCCGGACGTCCCCGCCCAGCGCGTCCAGCAACTCGTAGGCGCTGCGGCCCGGCCCGGGGAGCGCGTCCGGGTCCACCCCCCACACGCCCGCCACGTGACGGCGGGCCGCCGGATCGTCCAGCCGCCGGTAGCCGGGCAACTGATCGGCCTTCTGGCCGTGTTCCCGACCGCCTTGGCCGTTGCCCTGACCGGTCAGGCAGCCGTAGCCGGACAGCTCCCGGCCCGCCCGCCCGGTGGCCAGGCACAGGTTGATCCAGGCGCCGACGGTGTCCGTGCCCTTCGCCTGCTGTTCCGGGCCGCGCGCCGTCAGCACCATCGAGGACGACGCGTCGCAGAACAGCGCGACGGCCTCGCGCAGTTGCGGCACCGGCACCCCCGTGAGGCGCTCGACCAGCTCCGGCCAGTGCGCCATCGCCGCGGCCCGGGCCGCCGGCCAGCCACGGGTGCGCGCGGCGAGGAACTCCTCGTCGGTGCGGCCCTCGGCGACCACCAGGTGCAGCAGCCCCAGCGCCAGCGCCAGGTCCGTGCCCGGGCGCGGCGCCAGGTGCAGGTCCGCCTGCTCGGCGGTGCGGGTGCGGCGCGGATCGACGACGATCAACCGGCCGCCGTTCTCCTTCAGCTCGGTCAGGTAGCGCAGCGCCGGCGGCATGGTCTCCGCCAGGTTGGAGCCGACCAGCAGCACGCACCCGGTGCGCGCCACGTCGGCCAACGGGAACGGCAGCCCCCGGTCCAACCCGAACGCCCGACCCTGCGCCGCCGCGGCCGACGACATGCAGAACCGGCCGTTGTAGTCGATCTGCGACGTGCCGAGCACCACCCGCGCGAACTTCCCCAGCGTGTACGCCTTCTCGTTCGTCAACCCCCCGCCGCCGAACACCCCGACCGCGTCCCGCCCGTACACCGCACCGGTCCGCCGCAGCCCCTCCGCGACCCGGTCCAGGGCGGTGTCCCAGTCGGCCGGCACCAACGCACCGGACGCCGGATCGCGCACCAGCGGGACGGTCAACCGGGCCCCCGGGGCGAGCAGTTCCGGCGCGGTCCGCCCCTTGCCGCACAGCGCGCCCCGGTTCACCGGAAAGGCGGGCCGCGGCACGACCTCGACGGCCGGGCCGTCCGGGCCGTCGGCGCGCTGGAGCCCCATGCCGCACTGGAGGGCGCAGTAGGGGCAGTGGGTCTCGACCGTGGCGGTGGCGGCCGTGGCGACGGTGTCCATGCCGGCCAGCGTGGAACGGGCGTGTTACGGCGCCGGGTCGTCCCGGTTTCCGGCCCGCGGCGGAGTCCTCCCACGGGCCGGCGGGCCCGCGGCAGCGCCCCGGTACACGGAGTTCCCCGCCGGGAAACGGCCCCGCAACGACCGTCTGCCAGGCTCGGCGCATGACGGCGTCGACAGCGAACCACCCCACCCCGGAACCGAGCCCCGCCGCGCCCCCGCCGCTCCCCGACCCGTGCCCCCGACCCGCCGACCCCCTGGGCGCCGCCGGCCTCGCCTGCGAGATCACCGCCGAACTCAGCAGCCGGCTCCGCACGGTCCGCCTGCACGGCTTCCGCCGCCCCACGGCCCGGCCGCCCGCCCTGGTGGCCGTCGCCCACGGCAGCCGCCACCCCGGGGCCGCCCCCGCCGTGCGGGCCCTCCTGGCGCGCGTCCGCGCGCTCCGCCCCGGCCTCCCCGTCCACCTGGGCCACCTCGAACTCGACGAGCCGCCGCTCGCCGACACCCTCGCCGCCCTGCGCGACGCGCCCGGCCCGGCGGTCCTGGTGCCGCTGCTGTTCGGCCACGGCCACCACGTCACCCGGGACCTGCCCGCCGCCCTCGCCGCCGCCGGGCACCTCAGCGGACGGATAGCCACCCCCTTGGGCCCGGACGCGCTCCTGGTGGAGGCGCTGCACGACCGCCTCCTGGAGGCCGGTTTCCCCACCGGCCCCCACCACGGCCACCGGCCCGCCGTCGTCCTGGCCGCCGCCGGCTCCCGCGCCGCCCGCTCGGCCCGGGACACCGCCCGCACCGCCCGCCTGCTCTCCGCCCGCCTCGGCGTCCCCGTCCTGCCCGGCTACGCCTCCGCCGTGTCCCCGACCGTCCCCGAGGCCGTCCGCGCCCTCACCGACCGCGGCCACCGGCCCCGCGACATCGCCGTCGCCGCCTGCTTCGCCGCCCCCGGCCGGTTCGCCGACCAGTGCGCGGCCCTCGCCCCCGGGCCGGCCGCCGCACCCCTGGGCGACCACCCCGCGCTGGCCCGTCTCGTGCTGCACCGCTACGACCAGGCGCTCTGCGCGCGTACCGGATCCGGCACGCACGTCATCGGGGCGGCTACCGTCGCGGTATGACGGGCACAACACGGGCAACTCCTCCCAGCCCCGGCCAAGAACCGCACGCGGCGCCCCCCGGCTACACCGCTGCGGACACCGAACGCTGGGTCCCCGAACCGGACAAGCGACCCGGGCGCACCGCCTTCCAGCGCGACCGCGCCCGGGTCCTGCACTCCGCCGCACTCCGCCGGCTCGCCGGCAAGACCCAGGTCGTCACCCCGGGCAGCGCCACCCAGGCGTGGGACGCCAGCCCCCGCACCCGGCTGACGCACTCCCTGGAGTGCGCCCAGGTGGGCCGCGAACTGGGCGCCGCCCTGGGCTGCGACCCCGACCTGGTCGAGGTCGCCTGCCTCGCGCACGACCTCGGCCACCCGCCCTTCGGGCACAACGGCGAACAGGCCCTCAACGAGGTCGCCGCACCCTGCGGCGGCTTCGAGGGCAACGCCCAGTCGCTGCGCCTGCTGGCCCGTTTGGAACCCAAACGGTTCGTGCCGTCCCCGGGCGGCGCCCCGATCAGCGTCGGCCTCAACCTCACCCGCGCCGCCCTGGACGCCGCCACCAAGTACCCGTGGCCGCGCGGCGCCCACCCCGACGGGCCCACCCTCCCGAAATTCGGCGTCTACGCCGACGACCTGCCGGTCTTCGCATGGTTCCGGCAGGGCGCCCCGTCCGCCCGGCGCAGCTTCGAGGCGCAGGTCATGGACTGGTCCGACGACGTCGCCTACTCCGTCCACGACGTCGAGGACGGGCTGCACGCCGGCCACCTGGACCCCAACGTCCTGCTCGCCGACCCCGAGCGCGCCGAGATCTTCGTGGTCGCCGCGCAGCGCTACGCCCCCGGCGCCGGCGAGGCGGAGCTGGCCGCGGCCCTGGACCGCCTCCTGGAGCAGGAGTGGTGGCCGCACGGCTACGACGGCTCGGCGCTCGCCCAGGCCCGCCTCAAGGACGCCACCAGCCAGCTCATCGGCCGCTTCTGCCAGGCCGCCGAGGAGGCCACCCGGGAGCGGTGGGGGCACCCTCCGTACCGGCCGGGCCCCGACGGAGGCGGCACCCCGCTCACCCGCTACGCGGCGGAGCTGGTGGTTCCGGCCGAAACGCGGCTGGAATGCGCCGTTCTCAAGGCCGTCGCCGACCGCTACGTCATCCAACGCCCCGACCAGGAAGCGCTCCGCGCCGACCAGCGCGTGGTCATCGCCGAATTGGCGGAGGCGCTCCTCGCCCGCGCCCCCGACGGCCTTGACCCGCAGTTCCGTTCGCTCTTCGACGCGGCCCCCGACGACACCGCCCGGATGCGGGCCGTCATCGACCAGATCGCCGCACTCACCGACGCCTCCGCGCGTACTCTTCACGCCCGCCTCACACGTCCCCCTGGTAACGGTTAGGGCAACCCAGGGTGACCCTTGGGGGGCGGCCCCTCTTCCCCCCTCACGCTCCGTGCGGGACGCTCGTCCCCGCACCGACGTACGGGAACCCGAACGCGGTCGAAGGCATCAAGGAGCCAGGAGGGAACGGGGGCAGCGACAACGGGGCAGCACCGGGGGAACCGACGGGGGAACCAACGGGGGCGTTCACGGACGCGGACGCGGACGTACGGCACCGCAACGAGGAGGAAGCAAGTGGTCGACACGCACCAGACGTTCGTCATCGTCGGGGGTGGCCTGGCCGGGGCGAAGGCCGCGGAGACGCTCCGCGCGGAAGGGTTCACCGGCCGGGTGATCCTCATCTGTGACGAACGCGACCACCCCTACGAGCGCCCCCCGCTCTCCAAGGGGTACCTGCTCGGCAAGGAAGAACGGGACAGCGTCTTCGTCCACGAACCCGCCTTCTACGCCCAGGCCCGCATCGAGCTCCACCTGGGCCAGCCCGCCGTCCACCTGGACCCCGCGGCCCGCACCGTCCGCCTGGGCGACGGCACCCTCATCGCCTACGACAAGCTGCTGCTGGCCACCGGCGCCGAACCCCGCCGCCTGGACGTCCCCGGCACCGGCCTCGCCGGCGTGCACCACCTCCGCCGCCTCGCCCACGCCGAACGCCTGCGCGGCGTCCTCGCCTCCCTGGGCCGCGAGAACGGCCACCTGGTCATCGCCGGCGCCGGCTGGATCGGCCTCGAAGTGGCCGCCGCCGCCCGCTCCTACGGCGCCGAGGTCACCATCATCGAGCCCGAGCCGACCCCCCTGCACGGCATCCTCGGCCCCGAACTCGGCGCCCTCTTCACCGACCTGCACGCCGAACACGGCGTCCGCTTCCACTTCGGCGCCCACCTCACCGAGATCGTCGGCCAAGACGGCATGGTCGTCTCGGTCCGCACCGACGACGGCGAGGAACACCCCGCCCACGACGTGCTCGCCGCCATCGGCGCGGCCCCCCGCACCGCCCTCGCCGAACAAGCCGGCCTCGACGTCGTCGACCGCGCCGACGGCGGCGGCATCGCCGTCGACGCCGCACTGCGCACCTCCGACCCGTACGTCCACGCCGCCGGCGACGTCGCCGCCGCCGACCACCCCCTGCTCGACACCCGGCTGCGCGTCGAACACTGGGCCAACGCCCTCAACGGCGGCCCGGCCGCCGCCCGCGCCATGCTCGGCCAGGACATCAGCTACGACCGCGTCCCGTACTTCTTCTCCGACCAGTACGACCTCGGCATGGAGTACTCCGGCTACGCCCCGCCCGGCTCCTACGACCAGGTCGTCTGCCGCGGCGACGTCGGCAAGCGGGAGTTCATCGCCTTCTGGCTCCACGAGGGACGCGTCCTGGCCGGCATGAACGTCAACGTCTGGGACGTCGCCGGACACATCCAGCAACTGATCCGCTCCGGCATCCCGTTGGACCCCGACAAGCTGGCCGATCCCACCGTTCCTCTGACCTCATTGCTCCCGTAGCGTGCCCGTATGACCTCTGGTCCCACGAGCACCAACAGCTCCACCGGCGGCGCCGACCCCGACCCCAGCGGCACCCCGGACGTCACCCTCGACGACGTCCGGGAAGCCGCCCGCCGACTGGCCGGCGCCGCCCACCGCACCCCGGTGCTGCGCTCGCGCACCCTCGACGCCCGCACCGGCACCCAGGCGTTCCTCAAGTGCGAGAACTTCCAGCGCGCCGGCGCCTTCAAGTTCCGCGGCGCCTACCACGCCCTCTCCCGCCTCACCCCCGAACAACTCGCCCACGGCGTCGTCGCCTACTCCTCCGGCAACCACGCCCAGGCCGTCGCCCTCGCCGCCCGCGAACACGGCACCCACGCCGTCATCGTCATGCCCGCGGACGCCCCGCGCTCCAAACGGGACGCCACCGCCGACTACGGCGCCGAGATCGTCCCCTACGACCGCTACACCGAGGACCGCGCCACCCTCGGCCGCCGGATCGCCGAGGAACGCGGCGCGACCCTGATCCCCCCGTACGACCACCCGCACGTCATCGCCGGCCAGGGCACCACCGCCCTGGAGCTCCTCGACGAGACCGGCCCGCTCGACGCGCTCCTGGTGCCCGTCGGCGGCGGCGGACTGATGGCCGGCGCCGCCACCGCCGCCACCGCCCTGGCCCCCGGCATCCGCATGATCGGCGTCGAACCGGCCGCCGGCGACGACACCCGCCGCTCGCTGGCCGCCGGCCACCGCGTCACCGTCCCCGTGCCGCGCACCATCGCCGACGGCCAGGCCGTCGAAACCCCCGGCGAACTGACCTTCGCGATCAACCGGCGGCTCGTCGACTCCGTGCTCCTGGTCACCGACGACGAGATCCGCACCGCCATGGCCTTCGCCTTCGAACGCCTCAAGATCGTCATCGAGCCCAGCGGCGCCACCGCCCTCGCCGCCCTGCTCGCCGGCCACCTGGACCACCCCCCGGCCCGCACCGGCGTGATCGTCTCCGGCGGCAACATCGCCCCGGACCGCTTCCGGGAACTCCTCGGCTGACCCGCCCCGCACCCCCACCGCCCCCGGCCGACGGGCACCCGACGGGAACTGTCCGACCCCCACCGTAGAATTCACCCGTGGCAGGCAGGATCAACGATGACGATGTGAAGGCGGTACGGGACGCGGTCCCGATCGACGCCGTCGTGTCCGAGTACCTCCAGCTCCGCAACGCCGGCGGCGGCAACCTCAAGGGCCTGTGCCCCTTCCACGACGAGAAGTCCCCCTCCTTCCACGTGAGCCCCGCCAAGGGCCTCTACCACTGCTTCGGCTGCCAGGAGGGCGGCGACACCGTCGACTTCGTCATGAAGATCGACCACCTCTCCTTCGCCGAGACCATCGAGCGCCTCGCCGCCCAGGCCGGCATCACCCTCCGCTACGAGGAAGGCGGCTACACCCCCGGCCGCCAGCAGGGCGAGCGCACCCGCCTCGTCGAGGCCCACAAGGCCGCCGCCCAGTACTACACCGAGCAGCTGGAGAGCCCCGAGGCCGTCATCGCCCGCACCTTCCTCGCCGACCGCGGCTTCGACCAGGACGCCGCCGCGCACTTCAGCATCGGCTACAGCCCCGCCGGCTGGGACCACCTCACCCGCTACCTGCGCGGCCGCGGCTTCAGCGACCAGGAACTGGTCCTCTCCGGCCTCTCCCAGGAAGGCCGCCGCGGCCCCATCGACCGCTTCCGCGGCCGCCTGATGTGGCCCATCCGCGACATCTCCGGCGAGGTCGTCGGCTTCGGCGCCCGCAAGCTCCGCGACGACGACAACGGCCCCAAGTACCTCAACACCCCCGAGACCCCGCTCTACCGCAAGTCCCAGGTCCTCTACGGCATCGACCTCGCCAAGAAGGAGATCGCCAAGACCAACCGCGCGGTGGTCGTCGAGGGCTACACCGACGTCATGGCCTGCCACCTCGCCGGCGTCACCACCGCCATCGCCACCTGCGGCACCGCCTTCGGCGAGGGCCACATCAAGATCCTCCGCCGACTGCTGATGGACAACTCCGGCTCCGAAGTGGTCTTCACCTTCGACGGCGACGCCGCCGGCCAGAAGGCCGCCCTACGCGCCTTCGAGGACGACCAGAAGTTCGCCGCCGAGACCTCCATCGCCATCACCCCCGGCGGCATGGACCCCTGCGACCTCCGCCTCGCCAAGGGCGACCAGGCCGTCGCCGACCTCGTCGCCTCCCGCACCCCGCTCTTCGAGTTCGCCCTCCGCCACGTCGTCTCCCGGCACAACCTCGACACCCCCGTCGGCCGCGCCGCCGCCCTCGACGAGGCCGCACCCATCGTCGCCCGCATCAAGAACAGCGCCATCCAGCACGAGTCCGCCGTCCAACTCGCCGGCATCCTCGGCATCCTGGACACCCAGTTCGTCGTCCGCCGGGTCTCCCAACTCGCCCGCTGGGCCCGCGAGCGCGGCCGCGACGGCGGCCCCGGCCAAGGCCGCCCGCAGCGCCGCGAGACCCCCTCCGCCGCCGAGCCGCAGCGCCCCGCCCCCGGCGCCGGCGGCCCCGCCCTCAACCTCCGCAGCCCCGCCCACCGCGTCGAACGGGAACTCCTCAAGCTCGCCCTCCAGCGCCCCGACCTGGTATCCCCGGCCTTCGACGCCTACGGGGCCGACGAATTCTCCGCACCCCCGTACGCCGTCGTCCGCCAGTGCATCGAGGAGGCCGGCGGCGCCACCACCGGCTCCGCCGACGGCGACTACCTCGCCCGGGTGCGCGCCGCCGCCCCCGACGACACCGTCCGCGCCATGGTCACCGAGCTGGCCGTGGAACCCCTCCACACCCGCCGCGACCCCGACGAGGTCTACGCCGGCGTGCAACTCGTCGCCGTCCGCCTCGCCGCCGTCAACCAACGCGTCATGGAGATCCGCGGCACCCTCCAACGCCTCGACCCCCGCGCCGACCCCGAACAACTCACCGCCGTCCAGAACGAACTCTGGGTCCTCCAGCAATACGGCCAGTCCCTCCGCGAACGCGGCGCCGCCGCCCTCTGAACCACCCCGCCCCACCGCCCCACCCGCACCAGGGACCCCGCCGCCCTCCACCGGCACCTCCCGGTAGCCACGCGGTCACGGAACGGACTCAAAAAGTGCCCGCACGCCCCTCGTGGCGGACATGCGTCGTACTCCACACTGAAGAGCGGTGCCGTAAGTCCCGGAGCGCGGCGCATCCGGCCGCACGCGCCGCCCTACGGGCCGTGCGCCCCCGCGCAGCCGCTCGCGACGCGGGGCGACCGAAAGGCGGCCCGGCCGCCTCCGCCCCGGTCCTCGTGCCGCCCCAGCCGCGATCACCCTGGAGGTCGCCCCCGTGCAGACCCGGACCCTCTCCGCCGCACCTGCCGGTGGCGCACCGGCCGCCCCACCCGACACCGGCCTGCACGCCACCCCGGTCACCGTGCCGCAACAGGCCGAACCACCCGCCGTCGAACTCCTCGCCGCCCAACAACCCCCGGAACCGCCCGGACCCCCCACCGACACCGGCCCCTCCTCCGACCTCTTCCGCCAGTACCTCCGCGAGATCGGCCGGATACCCCTCCTCACCGCCGCCGACGAAGTCGACCTGGCCCGCCGCGTCGAAGCCGGCCTCTTCGCCGAGGAGAAACTCACCCGCACCCCCGACCTCGACTCCCAACTCGCCCACGAACTCGACACGTTGGTGGTCCGCGGCCGGATCGCCAAACGCCGCCTCATCGAGTCCAACCTGCGCCTGGTCGTCTCCGTCGCCAAACGCTACGTGGGCCGCGGCCTGACCATGCTCGACCTCGTCCAGGAGGGCAACCTCGGCCTCATCCGCGCCGTCGAGAAGTTCGACTACGCCCGCGGCTACAAGTTCTCCACCTACGCGACCTGGTGGATCCGCCAAGCCATGTCCCGCGCCCTCGCCGACCAGGCCCGCACCATCCGCGTCCCCGTCCACGTCGTCGAACTCATCAACCGCGTCGTCCGCGTCCAACGCCGCCTGCTCCAGGAACGCGGCTGCGAACCCACCCCCGAGGACGTCGCCGCCCACCTCGGCCTCACCGCGGAACGCGTCACCGACGTCCTGCGCCTGGCCCAGGAACCAGTCTCCCTGCACGCCCCCGTCGGCGAGGAGGAGGACGTCGCCCTCGGCGACCTCATCGAGGACGGCGACGCCGCCTCACCCGTCGAATCCGCGGCCTTCCTCCTGCTCCGCGAACACCTCGACGCGGTCCTCTCCACCCTCGGCGAACGCGAACGCAAGGTCGTCCAACTCCGCTACGGCCTCGCCGACGGCCGCCCCCGCACCCTGGAGGAGATCGGCCGGATCTTCGGCGTCACCCGCGAACGCATCCGCCAGATCGAGTCCAAGACCCTCGGCAAACTCCGCGACCACGCCTTCGCCGACCAGCTCCGCGGCTACCTCGACTGACCCCACGGCCCGCCGCTCAGCCCTCCCGCTGGAACGCCCCCGGATGGACCTCGTCCCGCACCGCCGTGAACTGCTGCCGCACCGCCTGCCACACCGGCAGCTCCTCACCGGGCTCGAAGACCTGGCTCGCCGCCGCCGGCCACTGCGGCGGCTCCGGGTACCCCCCACCGCCGTCCACGGCCGTGCCGTGCGCCACCTGCCACGCCCACGCCGCCTGCCGGGCCGCACCCAGCGCCGCGTACTCCGCCGGCTGCGGCACCACCACCTGCGCCTCGAACAGCCCCGGCGCGGCCGCCTGCACCGCACCCAGCTCCGCCGCCGCACCCAACAGGAACACCCGGCGCACCGCCACCCCACGGCTCCGCAGTACGTCCAACGCGTCCGCGAGCCCGCACAGCATGCCCTCCACGGCCGCCCGCGCCATGTGCTCCGGCTTCATGCTCTCCCGCCGCATCCCGTGCAACGACCCGGCCGTGTGCGGCAGATGAGGCGTCCGCTCACCCTCCAGATACGGCAGCAGCACCATCCCGTAGGCACCCGGCGACGACGCCGACGCCAACTCCGACAGCCCCGCCAGATCCGTCCCCAACATCTCCGCGGCACCGCGCAGCACCCGCACCGCATTGGTGGTGTGCACCACCGGCAGGTGCCGCCCGGTCGCGTCCGCGAGCGACGTGATCGTCCCGGTCGGATCCGCCAGCGCCTCCTCGTGGACGGCGAACACCGACCCCGAGGCGCCCAGCGACACCACCGCGTCGCCGACACCCACCCCCAGCCCGAACGCCGCGGCCATGGTCTCGCCGGTCCCGGCCGAGATCAGCAACCCCTCCGGCGTGAAACCCGCCGTCCCCGACGGACCCAGCACCTCCGGCAGCCGCACCTGGTGCCCCAGCGCCAGCTCCACCAGATCCGACCGGTACGCCCCGCTCGCCGCCGACCAGTAGCCGGTCGCCGAGGCCCCGCCCCGGTCCGTGGTCCGCCGCGCCGGCCGGCCCAGCAGCTGCCAGGCCAGCCAGTCGTGCGGCGTCATGACCTCGGCGATCCGGGCCGCGTTCGCCGCCTCGGCACGCGCCAGCCACCGCATCTTCGTCACCGGGTGCTGCGCCTGCGGCACCGACCCCACGGCCTGCGCCCAGGCCACCCGCCCGCCCAGCGCGTCCACCAGGTCCGCGGCCGCGCTCTGCGCCCGCTTGTCGTTGCCCACCAGCGCCGGCCGCACCGGAGCACCCTCGGCGTCCAGCGGCACCAACGCGTTCTGCTGCGCCGCGACCCCGATGGCCTGCACGCCCTCCAGCAGTCCGTTCCCCGCGGCCTCGCCGAGTGACATCAGCCACGCCTGCGGATCGACCTCAGGCCCCTTCTCGACGGGGTGCGGCGCGTACCCCTTCCTGATCACGGCACCCGTGTCCGCGTCGCAGACCACGATCCGTGTGCTCTCGGACGAACTGTCCAACCCGGCGACTATCCCCATGGCCCCAGATGATGCCCCATGAGCCCCCTGGGGAAAGAGTCAGGGTTTGCCCACCGGGGCCCCGACCTCACGTATTGCTGGTGCCCCACTCGTCGTCATCGGCCGCCCGCTGCTCCCGCAGCGACCGCACCCGCTCCGCCACCGGAGCGGGCAGCCGCCCCTCGACCTTCGTCGACACCGTCACGAACGCCTTCGACGCGGCCTGCCGCCCGGTCAGCGCGGCCGACTCGGCGGTGTTGCGCACCGCCGGGTTCTGCGCGATCCGCCGGGCGCTCTTGCGGAGCTGCTCGTACCGCTCCCGCCCGGCCCTGGTGCCGAGCACATATCCCACCGCCAGTCCCGCGATGAACGTGAGCCGGTAGCGCATCGCTCCACCTTTCCCTTGCCGCTCGATCCCGTCCGGTGCCGGCCGGCACCGGACGCCGGGCTGGCACCTGCCCACCGGCACCCGGGCCGCCCGCGGCGACCTCCGGCGATACCGATTGGCGGAGCACCCCCCTGCTTGCGCTAATGTATGTGTCGCAGCGAGCGCACGCCGTCCGGAGTCCCGGACAGCGATGCATTCGAGGCAAGCAGCACAATCCCCTGTAGCTCAATTGGCAGAGCAGCCGGCTGTTAACCGGCAGGTTACTGGTTCGAGTCCAGTCGGGGGAGCGCAATCCCCTGTAGCTCAATTGGCAGAGCATTCGGCTGTTAACCGGAGGGTTACTGGTTCGAGTCCAGTCGGGGGAGCAACAGAACGAGGACCCCGAAAGGGGTCCTTTTTCTTGTGCCCGGGAACCGAACCCCCAGTGATCGAAGTCCTCTTGGGCGTGCAAGGTCGCCCGACGGCAGCCCGCACGGGCAGCAGATCGTATGAGCGGCTATGCTGCGGCAGACGGCGCGCACAAATGTGCGCGACGCGCCGTGAGGGGCGGTAGCTCAGCCGGTTAGAGCAGCGGACTCATAATCCGTCGGCCGTGGGTTCGAGTCCCACCCGCCCCACCACAGGGCAGGCGTACAGCAAGGCCCTGAACTGCGAAAACGCTATGGCTGGGCTCGTTGCGAACGTTCGCAACGAGCCCAGCCAAGCGCGTTTCAAGATCCAGTGGACGTTTCAGCGGACAAGCGCCTGTCCGGAATGTCCGCATCTGGGGAGCCTGATTGGCGTGTGTTCCTGCGCAGGGAGCCTACGTGTTAGGGCAGGTGCGGGTGGCATGAAGGTTGCATGGAAGTTGGACGGATCGGGCTGCCTACGCGTGACGAGGTTGTGCCGTCGACCGGGGCTGTGGGGCCCGTCTCGGCGACGGCTGAACCCTGGTTCGGGGTCACTTTCAGTGCCGGGGCCACGGCGGGGCACCAAAATCCCGTTCATGAACGGCCTTGTGCGGTGAGGGCGGCCTCGGGGAACGTAGGTACGGAGGCTATCGCCGCTGCGGGCGGCGGTAGCGGAAGTCGCCCCGTGCGCTGCCGTACTGACGGCCACTGCCGTGGTGGTCTCGCTCGTGCCCGAGGACTCGACGGAGGTCTCCCTGCGGGCTGCGCTGACGGCCCAGTACGCCACGGTGTGCCCGTTCCTGACGCTGCTCGGTGAGCCGCAGGCGCTGGACGCGGCGAGTGCCGGCAAGCGGGTCCTGGCCGGAGTCCGCGGCCTGCCGGCGCCCGCCCGGCGGAAGGCGAGCGTCAAGCCGCTGCTGCCGCGCGAGATGGACGACAAGCTCGTGCCGCCCCGGCTGTCGCAAGGCGGTGTACGCCAACCCCGATCTGCGGCAGGGCGCGGCGGACCGGTACGCGTATGAGCTCGGCCGGCTGGGGCACGGTCGGGCTGATCGGGACTTCGATGTCCACCGGCAGTGGGGCGACGTGGGTGGATTGAGAAAGTCAGCCCGCTCTGCCTGCTGCTGCAAACAGGCGGTCCCGTAAGCGAGGCTCGAAGCGTCGGGCGACGGTCCCAGTCACGGAACCCGGTTCCTGACCTGATCGAGAGGCGCGCCCCGCGCGTGAGTGTTGCGGCAGGATCGCTCACTGCGAGTTGCGCATGCGGCTGAGGCCTTGCTGACTCGTGAGGCGTCGGCAGCAAGGTCATGAATCGTTGCCCAAGTGCAATCCAAGGCCAAGTCAAGAACCCTCCATCTACGCGCGCTAAAACGTTATATAGGGATCAAATCGGAACCTGTCTTTTGGCAGACTCCCCTCGGTCGGGTATCGGCTTGTGGAGACCTGAACCGGGGGGATAGATGGGCGAGCAGTACCAGGTTGACCTTGGAGCGTTGGAGAAGGCCGCCACCGGGGTGAACGGCACGCTGGACCAGATCAGCGTTCAAAAAGTCAGCGACATTTCGCACGACGAGTCGGAGGTCGGGCACGAAGGCCTGGCCAGCACCCTGTCCGACTTCCTTGACTGTTGGCAGCGTGGAGTCGACAACCTCGCAAAGGACGGCCAGGAGATCGCCACCCGTCTGACAGCGAGCGTGAACGCCTACCGCAGCGTTGAGGAACACACCCACAAGCAATTCCACGGAATGCTGCGCGGGACCACGGACCCGGCGGTGAAGCGGCAGTGACAGACCTCGAAAAAGGTAGCCGCGCAACACAGCTGATACCCGGCAACCCCGCCGCGCTACGTCGCACGCAGTCAGCACTACAGGCGTACGGAGACCTCCTCTATCGCGCCGGCGAGGGCCTGAAACGCATCGACACCAGCGACGGCTGGAGCGGTGAGGCAGCCGACGCATTTCACGAGGTCTACCACGGCCAGCCAAGCAAGTGGCTGCGCGCCGGCGACGCCTTCCATGACGCCGCAAAGGCCATGGACGCCTACGTTGCCACACTGTCCTGGGCGCAGAACCAGGCGGAAGACGCCATCAGCCTCTGGAACTCGGGCGAAGAGAATCACGAAGCCGCCCAGAGTAAACTGGACAGCGCCGCTAGCCAATTGGACACCGCTGGGCAGACCGCGGCCATCATCATCGGGGAAGCACGCGACCTCGCACCTCCGGAACCGGGGTTCTGGTCCGAACTCGGCGACGGCATCGGCTCGTTCCTCTCCGGTACAGGCCACGTCGTCGCAAAGGTCGGCGAAACCGTGCTGACCGACCTTGCCTCGGTGGGCAACGCCATGCTGCACGATCCCGGTGCCGTCGGACAGGTGCTGGGAGGCATTGGCCTGGCGACCCTCGGTGCCGGTGGAGAAGTGGCCGGCGCCGCGTTGGACCTCACCGGGGTCGGCGCCGCGCTGGGCGTGCCCACCGCCGCGGTCTCCGCCACCGCGATCGCCGGCGGCCTCGGATTGGCCGGTGCCGGAGCAAGCGACATCTTCAAGGACGCGGCAGGCCCCAACCGTGTGAACATGGAGTCCGACGGGAGAGGCGGGGGCGGTCGGCCACCCGAGGACAATGGCCACACTCTGCCTCAGCGCGACCCCGACCCCAACGCCACGGCACGCGGCAATCCAGAATCCATCTCCAAGAACGCCGACCCCACGACCGTACGCGCGCTGACGCGCCAGAACGAGTCGGCTGACAAACTGGCCCAACACGGCTACGACGTCGAGCATTCACCTGAGGTACCCGGCTCTAAAAATCCGGACTACAAAATCAACGGCAAGGTATTCGACTGCTACTCGCCCAGCTCCGGCAGCGCCCGGAACATCGCCGGCGAAATCCAGGGAAAGATCGACAAAGAGCAAACCGAACGCGTCGTGCTGAACTTGACCGACAGCCCTGTCGACGTATCCAAGATGAACGCGCAGCTGCACGACTGGCCGAACCCGGGACTCAAAGAGGTCATCGCCATCGATAAAGACGGCAACATCCTGCACCTCTACCCCTAGAACTCGCGAGAAAGACTAACTGCATGGCCATCTCCTACAGCCTCGATATCGCGGCGGAGAAATCCGTCCTACAGGTTGCCTGGCATCTCTGTGACGTCGCCCGGTCCGCCGGGGTGTTCGATGCATCAGTCACCCCCGAGGGTGTGCTCGAGGAAGGCGCGGTCACAGGCTCCGGCATGTGGATCTCGGTCGGTGAGGACCGGCCGATGCCGTGGGGGCACCCTGTGGCCCTTGACCTGGGCTTCACCCCGACGGCGTCAGTCCGGTTCCGGCTGGATGGCCGGAGAGGGGAACCCTCCGACCAGCAGGACGAGATGATCCGGCTGACTTCCGCCCTCCTGGGGCGAGTCGCCGGTGACGCAGTGCTGCACTTCCAGTTCGAGGACATCTGGCTGCTGCGGCGCGGAACTGAACTGAGCCTGAACGAGCGAGACGACCTGTGGCTTCCACAGCGTCTCGCCATGATCTCCCAGCCCTACCGCCGAGCGACGCACACCTTCTCCGAGGACTAACCGGTGCGCGAAGGCTGATGCTGGCGCGGCGAGGTATTCTTCCTCGTTAGGACTTTGCTAGAGGCTCCGCCCAATTGGGTGGAGCCTCTACGTGTTGGAAGGGCACTCCGCTGCGCCGAAGTCCGATGCCCCTCCACCCGGATGGCTTCGACCTGTGGGGATGGCTCACCGTGCCTTCAGGCCTGGCGATCAGGACGGACGCCGGTGGACTCGCAGTGGACGGAAGGGCCCGGAAAGACCAGGAAGGCCAAGGTGGGACACGAACGTCAGCAGCCTCTTGACCTGCGGAAACGAGAAGATCAAGGCAAGAACATGCACTGATCGGAAGATCCGAAAAGGACTCATAATCCGTCGGCCGTGGGTTCGAGTCCCACCCGCCCCACCACAGCCCCATGGCGCAGAAACGATCTGGCCTGACGGCGCACGGCGAGAAAGACAGGAAAGGCCCCCGCGGGAAACCGCGGGGGCCTTTCCTGCGTGCGGCGCCGTACGGTCCGGCCGGCCGCGCGGAGATCCGTCAGAAACGCCCTAGATGACCGGGGGGCGCCCCAGTCGTGTCATGCGCCACACCGTGCGCCAGCGCATCGGCCGTCGGCGTCCGCACGGGGTCCGGACGCCCTCGGCGAACCCCGCGGCCCACGCCCGCAGGCCCGCCGCCGACGGGCTGCGGACGGCCGTCAGGCCCGCCCAGACACCGAGGTACACGGGGACCAGCACCGCCGGCAGGTGGCGCTTCGCCAACCACACGCGGTTCCGGGCGACCATCCGGTGGTAGACCGCGTGCCGGGTCGGCGAGGTGTACGGGTGCTGCAGCACCATCTCCGGCGCGTAGCGGATGTGCCAGCCGTCGTCCAACGCCCGCCAGGCCAGATCGGTCTCCTCGTGGGCGTAGAAGAACTCGTCCGGCCAGCCGCCGGTCCGGTCCAGCATCGGCACGGACAACGCGTGCCCGCCGCCGAGGAACGTGGTGACCAGTCCGCCCTGCTGCGGATCGCCGACCCGTAGGCGCGGCACGTGGCGGCGCTGGGTGCGGCCCAGTTCGTCGGCGATGCGGAAGCTGACGATCCCCAACTTCGGGTCCTGCTCGTACAGTTCCGCGAGCCGACTGAAGACGTCCGTGCTGATCAGCAGCCCGTCGTCGTCGAGATCGACCACCACGTCCAGGTCACCGAGCTTGCGCAGCTCGTCCAGGGCGACGTTCCGGCCACCGGAGACCCCCAGGTTCTCGCTCAGCGACACGCCCGTGACGCCTTCGGGCAGCGGGGGCAGCGGCGAGCCGTTGCCGACGACCACGATGTGCGTCGCCGGAAGGTCCTGCTTCGCCACCGAATCCAGCAGCTCCTGGAGTTCGGCGGGGCGGTTTCCCATGGTCAAGATGGCGACGCCTACGCGCAGCTGACGCACAGATGAACACTCCGTTCTTGGCGGTCTCTCCAGCGATGCTAGCCGGCGCCACAGACCGCTGCGTGCCACGACGCAGCCGCCGCGACATCCCGTCGCGACGCGCTCGGCGACGCCCCGCCGGGCCCGGACGCACCACCTCGGCCGCCCGCCGCGAGGAGCGGCGGTCAGCCCTGCGGGGCGCTGGCGCCGGCGAGGGCGCTCGGGCGGGCGGCGAACTCCCGCTCCGGGCCGAACCGCTCCTGATAACCGTCGGCCAGGGCGCGCAGCGCCGCCGCCCCGTCCCCCCGGTACGACGAACCGTGCATCACCGCCAACGTCGCGGGCGAGAGCCGGGCCAGGGAACGCAGCGTCTCCACCGCCGCCGTCAGGCACGACGTCTGGCGGAACACCTCCTCCGCGTCCAGCGCAGGCTCCACCAGATCGTGGTCGGTGACCGGCGGGCCGTTGCCCAGGTGGGTGAAGAGGTCCCCGCACAACAGCGTGCCGGTGGTCTCCTCGAACAGCACCCGCGCCTCCCAATTGTGCGGTACGTGCGGGGTGTTGAGGTGCAGCACCCGACGCCGCAGCACCTCCTTGCCGCCCAGGTCGAGGGTTTCGCCGTGCGCCAACGGGCGCGGCGGCCGGTCGGCGAGGTCGTCGAGCGAGACCAGGCACCCCTGGAGCCCGTGCGCCACCTGGGCGCGCGGAGCCACGGCCAGGAACTCGTTCATCGCGCCGCACTCGTCGGCCTCCACGTGCCCGAACGCCAGCCAGCGCAACCGGTCCAGCGGCACCACCCGGCGGACGGCCTCCGAGACCCGCGGGAAGAGGTGACGCATGCCGGTGTGGAAGAGCAGCGGTTCCTCCGCGTCGATGAGGAACTGGTTGAACGTGAAGCCGGCCGGCGCGGCCACCTCGGGAACGAACGTGGAGATCCGGTAGATCCCGTCCGCGATCTCGTCGACGCGGGTGTCCGTCGCGTCCATCGGGCCGACGCCTCCTTCCGGGGCGGCCCCCCGTCCATCGTAGGGCGGGGGGTGGGGCACGGCAGTGCGGGCGGACGGGCCGCGCGGGCGCGCGCTCCCGACACCTGCGCCCCGTCGCGTGGGCCCGGGCAGGTGATCTCGGCCACGGCACGTCTAGGACGGCTCGGTGTGGGCAGGGGAGCCGGGCAGTTGGGTGTGCGGAATACCGTACGGCGTGCCGCTGTTACGGAAACTGTCACGAAGGTGCTGACAGCGGCCATAACGGAGGAAACGCGGGCGGACCGCCACCCGCTTGCGGCGTGCCACGCGGCCCGTCGTAGCGTCGTACACCGCAACGAACCAACCGAACAGCCGAAACCAGCCACAGACGACAGCCGTACCCGGGGCGCCGGCGGGAACCCGCCAAAGCCCCGACGGCCCGTAAGTAGGGAAGCGCGTATGAGCACCGTGGAGCTCACCAAGGAAAACTTCGACGAGATCGTCTCGGGCAACGATTTCGTCCTGATCGACTTCTGGGCCGAATGGTGCGGCCCCTGCAAGCAGTTCGGGCCGGTGTTCGAGCGGTCGTCCGAGACCCACGGTGACCTGGTCTTCGCCAAGGTCAACACCGAGAAGGAGCCGGAGCTCGCCGCCGCCTTCGACATCAGCTCCATCCCCACCCTGATGATCGTCCGGCAGAACATCGCGGTGTTCGCCCAGCCCGGCGCGCTCCCCGAGGCCGCCCTGGAGGACGTCATCGGCCAGGCCCGCGCCCTCGACATGGACGAGGTCCGCGCCTCGGTCGCCGACGCCCAGGCCCAGCAGGACCAGCAGGGACAGGCCGGCACCGGAGAGCAGGCGTAGCGCGCGTGAGCGAGCTGTTGCTGGTCCGCCACGGCGAGACCGAGTGGAGCCGCGACGGCCGGCACACCAGCTGGACCGACCTCCCGCTCACCACCGACGGCGAGGAGCAGGCCCGCGCCCTCCGTCCGCTGCTGTCGGGCCGGAAGATCGCGCGGGTCTACGCAAGCCCGATGCAGCGGGCCCTGCGCACCGCCGAACTCGCCGGGCTGCCCACCCCGCACGTCCTCGATGACCTGCGGGAATGGGACTACGGCGGGGACGAGGGCATCACCACCGCCGAGATCCACCGCAGCAGACCCGACTGGTACCTCTTCGACGACGGCGTCGCCCCGGGCCCGGCCGAGCACCCCGGGGAGTCGCCCGAGGAGGTCGGCGCGCGCGCCGACCGCGTACTGGCCCTGATCGCACCCCACCTCAAGGGCGACGAGGACGGCGGGGGCGACGAGGGGGACGTGGCGCTCGTGGGCCACGCCCACTTCCTGCGGGTGCTGACGGCGCGGCGGCTGGGCCTTCCGGCTTCCGCGGGTGGCCTGTTCACCTTCGGCACCGGCGCGGTCGGCGTCCTGGGCAGCGAACACGACCGCCCCGCGGTGGTCGCCTGGAACGCGCGGAGTCTGTAGCGGGGAGCGGGGAGCGGGGAGCGGGGAGCGGGGGCGCCGGTGCGGGAGTCGGGCCGGTCCCTGTCCGGTGCGGGGCGGGCTCAGGTTGGTGCTGGTGCTGGTGCTGGTGCTGGTGCTGGTGCTGGGGCCGGGGTCACGGGGCCATCGGGTCGAGGTGCAGGGGCTGCACCTTGCCCTCGATCATGGCGCCCAGCCCCTGCACCGCGCAGGTGCCCGGCTGGTCCGCGATGTGCACCGGCATCGACGTGGCCTCGTGGATCATCGGCTCCAGCCCCGGGATCAGCGCGCTGCCACCCGCCAGCATGATGCCGCGCTCGCCGAGGTCGGCCACGAGGTCCGGCGGGCAACGCCGCAGCACCGCCCCGATCCCGTCCAGGATCGCCGTCAACGGGGTGATGATGGCCCGCCGCACCCGCTCCGTGTCCACGTGCACGGACCGGGCGAGGCCGCTGACCACGTCCCGCCCGTGCACCTCCGTGGAACCGGGGGTCAGTTCGCCGTCCCCGGACAGCATCAGGTGCAGCGGGCGCACGGACTGGTTCGGCAGCATCAACTCGTGGTGCAACCGGAGGTGCTGGATCACCGCGTGGTCGATGGCGTTGCCGCCCACCGGGACGGTCTCCGCGGCCACGATCGAACCGAGCGAGAGCACCGCCACCTGCGTGGTGCCCGCACCGCACACCACGATCATGGTCGCTTCCGGCTGCTCCACCGGGAGCCCGCAACCGACGGCCGCCGCGACCAACGTGTCGACCAGCTCGACCCGGCGGGCACCCAGCCCGGTCAGGGTCTCCACGGCCGCCCGCTGCGCCAGCGGCTCGCTGCCGTACGGGAGGCAGACCGCGGCCCGCATCGTGGGGCGCCGCCGCCAGGTCTTGCGCAGCTTGTCGCCCACCAGATGGCGCAGCAGCCGCTGGGCCATGTCGATGTCCACGACCGTCCCGTTGGAGACCGGCCGGACCACGCGGATGTAGTCGGGGGTGCGGCCGTCCATCAGCTCGGCCTGGGCGCCCACGGCCAGCATCGACCCGGTGCGGGTGTTGACCGCGGCGACGGTCGGTTCGTCGACGACCAGCCCCTGGTTCTTGACGTACACCCTGGTCCGGGCCGCGCCGAGGTCGACGGCGGCCGAGCAGCGCCGCAGTTGGGCGAGGCTGATGGTCATGGTGGATTCCTCCCCGATGGGCCGGTGTGAACGTCCCCGGTGGGCCGGTATCTGGGCACGAGCGCCCGCACGTAAGCGCTCGTGCGCCATCCTCCGAGCCCGCACCGGCGCCCGCCTGTTGAGCGCGTCCGCTCGGGGGACGGGGCGGGCAGGCGGGGGACGGGCGGAGCGGGGCGGGGGGCTTCGCGGCCTGTTCAGGGGGCGTTTCGGGGGTGGGGTGTGGGGTGTGGGGTGCCAGGGTTGGGGTGTGTGGTGGGGGTGCGGGACTGTGGGGCGCTGGGCTCGCGGCCTCGTGGGCTCGTTGAGTATCTGATGGTGTGACATCAGGGGCTTGGGTGTGCTGATGTGATGCGTCGTCAGTGCCTTGTGCGCGAGATCGACGACGTGGCTGCTGCGAGGCTTGTCGGACGAGGCTCGTCGGAGCTGTCGGAGCTGTCGGAGCTGTTCGGAGCGTCGGTTACGGGGACTCCGTGGTGGCGGGGCCGTTTTTCGTGGGCTCCGCTCGTCGCTGGTAGAGGCCCCAGGTGAATTCCGCGATGACGTTCTGCGGTGGGCCGTCCGGGCCGGGGGCGGTGCAGGCGAGGCGCCAGCGGGTGGGGGCGCTGCCCTCCATCGGGCGGGCCGGGGCGAAGGCGCGGGCGACCTCGTCGACCGTGCAGGACCACGGCACGAGGTCCGCGGTCGTGCGGAGGTCCGGGGCGGGCGCGCCGGGGGCCCGGACCAGCCAGGCGTTCCAGACGCCGCCTCCGGGCGCGGTGAGCACCTCGAACCGCAGGTCCGGCCAGAGCGGGACGGGCCAGGTCAGCGCCTCGCAGGTCAGGTCGCCGATGCGGCGGGCGGTCGCGGTCTCGGGCGTGCCGAGCAGCGCCCGGTACGACTGGAGGCCGGCGCGCGCCCGTGGGCTGTGCATCCGTGCCTGCCAGCGGCGGTTGGCCTCGCGCATCTGCGCGCGGGTGACGCCTAGTTGGCGGAGCGCGTCCTCGACGAGAACCGGGTGGTGGTCGGCCATGCGGCGCAGCAGCACGAGCTGGAACGCGACGGGTCCTGGCAGGTCCGAGGGGGTGCCGGAGCCGGCGGGCGGGGCGTTGTCAGTGGCGGGGGTCATGATGGACATGGTCGTGGATGCCGGCGGGGGGCGGCGCGGGGGCGGCGGCCGGCGAGGTGCGTGAGGTGCGCTCGGTGGGTGTGGTGCGGGGGGTGGACGGGGTGCGTACGGGGCCCGGGTGGAGGCCGTCGGGGAGGAAGAGGACGGAATTGACGTAACGGCGGTGCGGGGCGAGGGAGCGCCGCAGCAGACCGTGTTCGGCGACGTGGGAGGTGCGGGACTGATGAGCGGACAGATCGAAGTCGGACAGTGGCAGCCAGCGGTCGTCCGGCAGGACCCAGCCGCGATACCCGCGGGCGGCGGTCCACTCCAGCACGGGCGTCAGTGGCTGGATGCGGGTCTCCAACTCGATGAAGAGGGCGGGTCGTTCGCGCTCGATGGTGCGTGCCGCGCCGCGTAGGACCGGCAGTTCGCCGCCGTCCACATCGATCTTGATGAGGGTGACGGTGGTGAGGCCCAGTGCGTCCAGAGGCAGGCAAGGGACGTCCAGGGTGGCGGAGTGCACGTCACGGCGCACGAGGGAGGAGACCCCGCGATCGCCCCGGCCGCCGGGCGGGAGCCAGAGCGTGGCGCACCCGGTGTGGTCGGTGGCGGCGGCGGATATGACGTCGACGTGTGCGGGGGTGACCGACGCCAGCACCCGGGCCAGATGGGGGACGGGCTCGATGGTGACGACCCGGTCCGCGTGCCGGGCCAGCCGGCGGGTCCACGGGCCGTACCAGCCCCCTACGTCCACGGCCGTGCCGCCCGCGGGGCAGAGGTCGTGCAGCCGGCCCAGTTCCGGTTCGAAGCGCTGGTAGAGCCCGGCCGCGAGCGCCGACACCAGCCGCCCCGGTAGCCAGGGCCCCACCCGCGCCGCCAGCGTCACGACCCCGCCCCCTCCGTCTGCTCCGCCCGCGCTTCCGCATCAGCCTCCGCGGCCTCCTCGATCTGACGCACCGCACGCTCGTGGTCCGTGTCCGAGAGCTGCTCCCCGGAAGACGGCAGCAACTGCGGAATCCCGTCGAGGATCGGATAGCGCCGCCGCAGCCGCGGGTTGTAGAGCGCCTCCTCGGCGGCCAGCAGCGCCAGCGGGCCCTTGTCGATCGGGCACGCGAGAATCCTCAACAGCGCATCGTCAGCCTTCATGACTCGCTCCCTTCCTGCCGTGCGTGTTCGGCGGGCACTGCGCGATCGACCCTGCCGCGCCCAACGCCGTCATCGCTCCACCTGGCCAACTCCGCTAACTCCGACGGTCCTGTCGGCTCCACTAACCCTGCCGATCCCGCCGACTTCGTCAATTCCATCAATTCCGCCGACTCTGCCGACTCCGCCGACTCCGTCATCGGTCAATCCCTTCGTGGTTGGTGTGTTTCGGTTGCTTGGGTTGCTTGGGTTGCTTGGGTTGCTCGGGGCGCATGGGGTGCATGGGGTGCCGGGTTCATGGTTCGGGTCTCGTGCCTTCCCTTGCCCGGCGGCCCTGTGGCGAGGCGTGGAGCTCGTGAGTGGTGCTCCGGAACTTGCTTGTCCTTGTGTTCTCGTTTTTCCTTCCGCCTCTCGCCGTTCCCGTGGGCGGTCCAGTCCTGATCTCCCTTTCTGCCGATGCCGATGCCGATGCCGATGCCGATGTGGATGCGGTCGCGGATGCCTCGCCTCGTGACTCAACTGCGTTGATCTGCCCAGTGGTTGTCATGGAGGCGCCGGGTTGAGGTGTGGGTGGGGGAGCGAGGCTCGGTGTCGGCTCCAATGCGGGCGCCGCTTTGCCGGAGGGGCGGGCAGGACTGGAGAGGCTGGGGGGACTGGAGGGGCTAGAGGGGCTAATGGGGCTGGAGGGGAGCTTGGTCGGGTGCGGGGTGGATGGTGCGGGCGTGTCGGTGGGGGCTTCGTGGCGGGGTAGGGCCAGGAGGACCGTTAGTGCCACGGCGGTGCCGCCGAGTCGCAGGGCCAGGCGCACGGGGTCGTCGGGCAAGGGTTCGTCGAAGGCGACGGTGCCGCAGGCGACGGTGAAGATGCAGGTCACGGTGGTGCAGACGGGGACGATCACCGAGGCGCGGCAGCGTTGCAGGGCCGTCTGTGACAGGACCAGGCCGGTGGTGCCGGTGATGAGGAGGAGATACGGGTAGGGCGAGCGGAGCAGCGCTGCCGCGGTGCCCGGGAGGTCCTGGAGATCGAGCAGGCCGGAGGCGCCCTTGATGGCCAGCGAGCTGACGCCGTAGAGGAGTCCGACGGCCACGCCGTAGGGGACGCCGGCGGTCGGTCGGCGGTGGCGGCGCCGGGCGCGCCGTTCCGCCGAGCGGTACAGCATCAGCCCGGTGGCCAGGGACGGTACCGCGATCGCGAGCAGGGTTGCGGGTGGGGCGGTGTGGGCGATGGTGCGGGCGTCGTCGTTCCGGAGGGAGGCGACGACGAGGACGAGCGCCAGCAGGATCGCCGCGATGCTCTGCCGCTCCCGGCCGCTGGTGCGCTCGCCCAGCACCATGGAGGACATGAGCAGCAGCAGGACCAGGCCCGAGATGAAGATGCCTTGGGCGGCGGCTATGGGGAGGGCGCGGTAGACGGCGAGTTGGGCACCGAAGCCCGCGGCCAGGGCGAGTGAGCCGCCGAGCCACAGCGGGCTGCTGAGGAGGTGGCGCACGAGCTGGGCGGGGCGGCGGGTGTTGAGGGCAGGGAGGGCGGCGAGGGCGCGCTTTTCCAGCACGAAGCCGGTGCTGTACAGGACGTTGGCGAGGAGTGCGGACGCCACGCCCCACCAGAGCATTGGCCTACCTCCTTCTGGGGACGGCTTCGGGATGGGCTTCGGGATGCGCCTCGGGGTGGGCCTCGGGTTGGCTGGGGAGGGTCGGTCCTGATGGGGGATGGGTGGGGAGTCAGGGCGGGTCGGGGGGGCTGGGGAGTCGGGGCGGATCGGGTTGGGGGTGGTTGGGGTTGGGGTTGGGGCTGGGGAGTCGGGTCGGGTGCGGGTGGGCCTTGCGGGGGCCTCTTTCCTTGCTGTTTCGGCAACGATTACGGACTGTAGTTTTGTTCCCGGTTGATTACGGAGAGTGGTGAGGGTGGGCGTGGGCCAAGAGGATGGAGGCCAACGAGGGGGTGTGGCAGGCGGCGCGGTCGAGGGGGCGGAGGGGGCGGGGGACGTCGTGGTACGGGGCGCCGGCGATGCGGATGACGTCGAACCCGGACGCGGTGAGGAAGGCGCGGAGCGCGCGGGCCGTGTAGAGGCGTAGGTGGCCGACGACGTGGGTTCCGGGGCGGCCGTGGATGCCGCGCAGGCTGACCTCGGAGAAGACGGGTTGGACGCCGGCGAGCAGCAGGCCGCGGTTGTACCAGGCGGCGAGGTTCGGGGTGGACAGCAGCAGGTGGCCGTCGGGGCGCAGGACGCGGCGCAGCTCGTCCAGTGCGGCGTCCGGGTCGACGAGGTGCTCGATGACCTCGCTGAAGAGGACCGCGTCGGCCGAGCCGGTCGCGAACGGTAGCCCGCCGTCGGTGAGTTCGCCGCGGACGACGTGCCCGATGTGGGCGGCGGCGCGGCGGAGGGCGTCCTGGGACCAGTCGACGCCGACGACGCGGTGACCGGTGAGGACGTCCGCGGCGGTGGCCGCGGCGGTGCCGTCGCCGCAGCCGATGTCCAAGACGGTGGCGGGCGGGGCGCCGGCTCGGGCGGGGCCGAGGGCGCGCGCCAGGAGGCGGGCCTGGCGCCTGGTCCGGGCGTCGCCGGAGGCGACCGGCACCGCGGGGTTCTCGTAGAAGTTGCGCAGGGCGGTCATGGGGTGCCGCCTCCTTCAGTCCGTGGGGTGGCGCCCACCGGTGGGGGCGGTGTGGTGGCCGAGGCGGTGGCGGCGAGGGAGGCGCGGAAGAGGGCGAGCAGTTGGGCGGCGGCCGCGTCGTCGAGGAGCGCGCGGGACCAGCGGAGCGCCAGGTGGATGCGGTCGCCGTCGCGGGGTGTGGCGGCGGTGATGCTCACGCCGCGCGGCATCCGGGCCGGGGCGGAGAACCACACCGCGGTCGCCCGGCCTCCCGCGTCGCCGAAGTCCAGGCGATACGGGACCCGGCCGATGTTGGAGAGCAGGACGGTGGGTGTCCAGGGGGCGGCGAGGGAGTGGAGGGCGCGGGTGAGGGCGCGCCGCGCCCCGACGGGGAGGGGGAGGGACGTCAAGGCGGTGGAGGGGAAAGCGAGTTGGGGTCCCGGGGTGGCGGACTTCAGGGCTTGGGTGCGGGCCGCGGTGTGGTGGAGGAGCTGGGTGACGGTGGGGCTGGGGGGTTGGGGGGAGAAGGGGGTGCGGGTGGGGGCGCTGGGCGTGTTGGGAGGGATGGGGGGAAAGGCGACCGGGGTGAGGCGGGTGCCGTTGCCGATGGGCATGTGGGGGCCTCGCGGTCGGTCGTCGATGGGCATGGTGACGATGACGGGGGCCATGGGGCGGTCGTGCAGCGCGTTCCAGTGGGTGGCCATGAGGTGGGTGGCTACCAGGAGTTGATCGTTGATGGTGTGGAGGGAGTTGACGGTGTGGAGGGAGGAGGGGGAGGGCCCTGTGTTGTGGGTGGGGTGGGGGCGGGTGGTGCGGGGGC
>NZ_BAAARK010000041.1:0-51923 GCF_039532155.1 Streptomyces lunalinharesii | reverse complement strand
TCCGACTCTATCAGATCCTTTCGGCCCTGACTTTCGCCGGTGCGATCCGGCCTTTCGGCTTTCTCGCGGTTCCAACCTTACCAGATCCGTTTCCGTCTCTGGCCCCCTGCTGGAGCGGGGTCCGGCCGATTCGCTTTCGCTCTTCGACCTTTCCGACTTTATCAGATCTTCTTTCCGTTCCGGTCCGCATCTCGATGAGTTGCGAGCGGTTCGAATTTCGATCCGATTCCCCGTCGGCGGGGTGTTCACTACGTTAGCGGAATTCCTCGGTGACGCCTAATCAGACGCCCGGAATGAATTTCGGCATGCGAAATTCGATCCCGTTGAGGAGCCGTGCAGTAGTGAGGTGCCGCGATGCGGCGGGATGGCTGTACGGGGCCAACGGCTCCGTGACAACTCGGAGAACACTACACGAGCGGACGGGGTGCATCAAGCCCGTGCGGGAGGCGGGGTCGACCGGTACGTTGAGGCGCATGACCGCGCATGTGCTCGTACAGCTGTGGTGGCCCGCCTGACGGCGGCCGCACCTGTAGCGCATGCATGACCACGGCCGCCGCTTCGGCGGCCGTTCGCGTTTCTCCTTCGTCACCGGCCGGTGTGAGCGGCGGTCCCGGCGAGAGTGAGGGACGGATGAGCGAGAAGGTCGAGACGGCGGGGACGGCCGCGCGGGTGTTCAGCGGGGTGAAGCCGACGGGCCACCTGACGCTGGGGAACTACCTCGGGGCGGTGCAGCGGTGGGTCGTGGTGGACCAGCACCGTGCGGACGCGCTGTTCTGCGTGGTGGACCTGCACGCGTTGACCGTGGACCACGATCCGGCGCGGGTGCGCAGGCTCAGTCGGCAGGCGGCGACCTTGTTGTTGGCGGCGGGGCTCGATCCGGAGCGGTGCACGGTGTTCGTGCAGAGCCACGTGGACGAGCACGCGCGGCTGGCGTACCTGATGGAGTGCACCGCCAGCGTCGGTGAGATGCGGCGGATGGTGCAGTTCAAGGAGAAGGCCGCGCGGGAGGAGACGGCGGGTGTGCGGCTGTCGCTGTTGACGTATCCGGCGTTGATGGCGGCGGACATCCTGGCGTACGGGACGGACGAGGTGCCCGTGGGTGAGGACCAGGCGCAGCACGTGGAGCTGACGCGGAATCTGGCGGTTCGGTTCAACGGGCGGTACGGGCGGGTGTTCGTGGTGCCGCGGGCGACGCGGCCGCCGGTTGCGGCGCGGGTGCGGGACCTACAGGACCCCCGTTCGAAGATGGGCAAGGGGACGGTCGTGCGGGACGGCGGCGCCGGGGTCATCCATCTGTTGGACGAGCCGGACGTGGTGCGGCGGAAGGTGCTGCGGGCGGTGACGGACCGCGGATCGGACGTGGTGTACGACCCGGACGAGCGGCCGGGGGTGGCGAACCTGCTGCAGGTGTTGGCGGCGTGTCGGGCGGAGGCCGATCCGGCCGGGTTGGCGGCGGGCTACGCGTCGTACGGGGCGCTCAAGCGGGACGTGGCGGAGGCGGTGGTGGAGCTGTTGCGGCCGGTGCGGAAGCGGCACGCGGAGCTGGCGGCCGATCCGGGGTACGTCGACGGCGTGTTGCGGGCCGGGGCGGAGCGGGCGCGGGCGATGGCCAGGCCGCGGGTGGACGCGGCGTACGAGGCGGTGGGGCTGTTGCCCGTGGGGCGGTAGTCCCCTGTTCCCCGGTCCCGTAGGGGGGAGGGGAACGGATCCCGTAGGGGGTGGCAGGGCCCCCTTCGGGATCCACAACGGTGGTGGGGTGGGGCGGTATTCCCGTGGCGTTGGCGTGCCCCGGGGGATGCCTGGGGTGTGCCCGAGGCCTGCCCGGGTGGGGGCGAGGCGTGCCCGGGTGCTGCCCCGGGTGTGCCCGATGCTTGCCCGGGTGGGGGGCGAGGGGTGCTCGGGGTGTGCCCGGGGTGGGAGTGGGGTTAGTTGCCGGTGCCGGAGGCTAGTTCGCGGCTGCGGTCGCGGGCGGCTTCGAGGGCGGCGATCAGGGCGGCGCGGACGCCGTGGTTCTCCAGTTCCCGGATGGCGTTGATGGTGGTGCCCGCGGGGGAGGTGACGTTCTCGCGGAGCTTGACGGGGTGTTCGCCGCTGTCGCGGAGCATCACCGAGGCACCGATGGCGGCCTGGACGATCAGGTCGTGGGCCTTGTCGCGGGGCAGGCCGAGCAGGATGCCGGCGTCGGTCATCGCCTCGACGAGGAAGTAGAAGTAGGCCGGGCCGGAGCCGGAGAGGGCGGTGGCGGCGTCCTGCTGGGACTCCGGGACGCGCAGCGTCTTGCCGACCGTGGAGAAGATCTCCTCGGTGAGGGTGAGGTGCCCGGCGGTGGCGTGGGTGCCGGCGGAGATGACGGACATCGCCTCGTCGACCAGGGCCGGGGTGTTCGTCATGACCCGGACGACCGGGGTGCCGGCGGTCAGCCGCTCCTCGAAGAAGGCGGTCGGGATGCCGGCGGCGCCGCTGATGACCAGGCGGTCGGCGGGGACGTGCGGCGCCAGCTCGGTGAGCAGGGTGCCCATGTCCTGGGGCTTGACCGTGAGGATCAGGGTGTCGGCGGCCTTGGCGGCCTCGGCGTTGCTGACCGCTTCGACGCCGTAGCGGGTGCGGAGTTGCTCGGCGCGCTCCGGGCGGCGGGCGGTGACCAGGAGGTCGGAGGGCGCCCAACCGCCGCGGATCATGCCGCTGAGCAGGGCCTCGCCGATTTTTCCGGTGCCGAGTACGGCGACCTTCTGGGTCATGCGTTCACCTCGCCGGTGGTGCCTGGTCGATTCGGGGCCATCCTCGCACCGTCGGGCGGCGGCGTGTCGGGGTGTCCACGGAGCGGTCAGGCGGCGCGGGCGCGGCGTGCGGTGCGGTCGTAGCCGGAAGTGGCGGGTCGGTGCGACGGAAATGCCCGTATGGTCTGGGAACTTGTGTTCGCCGTCCGTCCCCGGCCTGAGGAGTGCCGTTGCCCCGTCGCCCCGTGCGTAGATGCGGTGCCGTCGCCGCGTTGTCCGTCGCCCTGCTGCTGTCCTCCTGCACGTCCGGCGGCACGGCGGTCAAAGGGGCCGCGGGCGGTGGCGGGCTGGCCGACCCGCTCTTCCCGGCACTGGGCAACGGCGGCTACCGCGTCGACCACTACGGGCTCGACCTCGACTACGACGTGGCCGAGCGGCACCTGGACGGCACCGCGGCCATCACCGCGCGGGCCGGCGCCGCCCTGCGGTCGTTCCAGCTGGACCTCCAGGGGATGACGGTGACCGACGTCCGGGTCGACGGCCGCGCCGCGGAGTTCAGCCGCAAGGGACACAAGCTGGTGGTCCGGCCGGCCACCGCCATAGGCAAGGGCGACACGTTCCGGACGACCGTCAGCTACCGCGGCACGCCGCAGGAGATGCGGGACGCGGACGGGGCCGTGGAGGGCTGGGTCAAGACCGCCGACGGCGCGTTCGTCGCCGGGGAGCCGGCCGGGTCGATGACGTGGTTCCCCGGCAACAACCACCCCAGCGACAAGGCCGCCTACGACTTCCGGATCACCGTGCCGGAGCGCTACACCGCGGTCGCCAACGGGCAGCTGCGGTCGAAGCGGACCACCGGCGGGCGCACCACCTACGAGTGGCACAGCGCGGAGCCGATGGCCAGCTACCTCGCCACCGCGACGATCGGGACGTTCGACGTCCAGGAGTCCCACACGCCGCAGGGGCTGCCGGTCTACGTCGCGGTGGACCCGAAGGAGGCCGCGGCCAGCCGGAAGCCGCTGTCCCGGTTGCCGGAGATCCTGGCGTGGGCGACGGAGCTGTTCGGCCCGTACCCGTTCGCGTCGGCGGGCGCGATCGTGGACCACACCCCGGACCGGGTGGACTGGGGCGCGTTGGAGACCCAGACCAAACCGGTGTACGCCGGGGCGCCGGACACCGTGACGGTGGTGCACGAGACCGCCCACCAGTGGTTCGGCGACTCGGTGACGCCGAAGACCTGGCGGGACACCTGGCTCAACGAGGGCTTCGCGACCTACGCCGAATGGCTGTGGGAGGAGCACGAGGGCGGCCGGTCCCCGCAGGAGCAGTTCGACGCGCTCTACGACGGCGACGAGGACCACGAGCGCTGGGACTTCCCGCCGGGCGAGCCGGAGAGCGCCGCGGACGTGACCGGGACGCCGGTCTACGAGCGCGGCGCGATGGTGCTCCAGCAGCTGCGCAACGCGGTCGGGGACGACACGTTCTTCTCGATCCTCAAGGAGTGGCCCGCGAAGTACCGGCACGCCAACGCCGACACCGAGGACTTCATCGCCTTCTGCCAGGACCGCACCGACGAGGACCTGACCGACCTGTTCGACGACTGGCTCTACGGCGAGGGACAGCCGGACTGGGAGTACGACGCCGCCTGAGCCCGGCGGGACGGCGCGGGCCCGGCCGGGCCGGTGCGCGTCCCGCCGGGCGGGCGGCGGTCACAGGTCCCCGAAGTCCAGGTGTCCGAGCTTGTCCGGGTTGACGACCGCGTGCACCTCGGTGATCAACCCGTCGTGCACCGTGAAGGCGAAGACGCCGGCCGGGTACTCCTCCGACGCGTCGGCGAAGACCATCCCCGGGGCGCCGTTGACGTCCCGGACCGCCAGCCGCATGGTCGTCGCGTCGAAGCGGGTGAGCAGGCCCCGGAGGTAGCGGCTGACCTTGTCCCGGCCGAACACCGGCCGGCGGGCCGCGGAGACCTTGCCGCCGCCGTCCGAGTGCCACACCACCTCCGGGTCGAGGACGGCCAGCAGCTCCTCGAAGTCCCCGCCCGCGACGGCCGTCAGGAACGCCTCCACGGTGCGCTGGTGCTCACCCCGGTCGACGGTGCGCCGCGGCGCCTGGGCCCGGACCCGGCGCCGGGCGCGCGAGGCGAGCTGCCGCACCGACTCCGGGGTGCGGCCGAGCGCCTCGGCGATCTCCGGGAACGGCACGGCGAAGACGTCGTAGAGGACGAGCGTGGTGCGTTCGGCCGGGGTGAGCCGCTCCAGGACGGTGAGCAGCGCCATGCCGACCGACTCGTCGAGGGTCACCCGGTCCTCGGGGCCTTCGGGGAGGGCGGTGCGGCCGGCGCCGGGCGCGCCGTCGAGCACCGGCTCCGGCAGCCACGGCCCCACGTACGTCTCGCGGCGCGCCCGGGCCGACCCCAGCAGGTCGTAGCAGATGCGGCTCACCACGGTGGTGAGGAAGGCGCGCGGGTTCTCCACCGGTGGTTCGTCGGGGAGCAACTGCCAGCGCAGCCAGGTCTCCTGCACCGCGTCCTCCGCGTCGCTGACCGTCCCCGTGATCCGGTACGCCACGCCCCACAGGCGCCCCCGCACCTCCTCGAACTGCGCCAGCCGACCGGACCGGACCGGCGCGTCGACCGGCCCGTCTCCCCGTTCCGTCATCGTGTGCTCCCGCCTCCCTGGTCCCGGGCCGCGGCGCGTTCGCCGGTGGCCGCCGGGACGGGGTCGACGCTACGCGGCCGAGTGTGCCGGGTCGAGGCGCGCCGGTGCCGGCGGCTCAGGCGGCCGGGCGCCGGGTGACCGTGAGGTCGAGGACGTACGCCTCCTCGACCCGGCCGTCGGGGAAGACCTCCAGGAGGGCGGCCCGTTCGTCGGCGAGGACGGGGGCGGCGGCCGCCGGGCCGAGGGCCGCGAAGTACGAGCGGCTGCCGAGCATCGCCAGGTGGGTGGCGAGCGGGACGGTGCGGGTCCAGCGCAGCACCCGGGACCGTGGGTGCAGCCCCGGTGCCAGGCCGCGGATCAGGTCGGCGGCGCCCGCCGCGGCGTCGTGGGCGTGGTAGCCGGGCAGTCGGCGGGCGATCCGGGCCTCCTGGGCGGCGGCCCACGGGACGTCCGGATCGGGCACGTTCCACCAGAGCGCCAGCGCGCCGCCCGGCCGCAGCACCCGCAGGGCCTCCGGGACCGAGCGGGCCGGGTCGGTCCAGTGCCACGCCTGGGCGTAGCTGACCAGGTCGAAGGCGGCCCGGTCGGCGAACGGCAGGGCGTCGCCGACGGCCCGGACGAGCGGAACGCCGGGGTGTCCGGCGCGGAGCGCGGCGGCCATCCCGGCGCCCGGTTCGACGGCCGTGACCCGGGCGCCGCGGGCCCGCAGCAGTGCGCTGGCGATGCCGGTGCCGGCGCCGACGTCCAGTACCCGGGCCCCGGCCAGCGGCCGCCCGGCCAGTTCCTCGACCGCGTCGAAGAGCGCCGGTGGGTAGCCCGGCCGGGCGGCCGCGTACTGGGTGGCGACCGCGTCGAAGGCCCGGGCGAGGGTGGCGTGCTCGGGGGGCCGCGGCGGTTCGGGGGGCGTGGCGGGCTGCGGAGGCGTCATGACCGGCATCCTGCCCGCGAACGCGGCCTGCGCAGCCCGGTCCCGGAGAATGGCCCGGCGGGCCGGACCGCTTCCGGGCGACGGCGCTTCGAAGGGGAAGGAAGGACGCGATGCGCGCACGCGGCATCACCTACGACACCGGGCTCCTGCCGGGGGATGCGCTCTCGCGGAAGGACTTCACCGAGTCGGTGGTCCGCCGGGACATGGCGGTGATCGCCCGGGAGCTGCACTGCGACGCGGTACGGATCTCCGGCGGGCGGCCGGAGCGGCTGGAGGTCGCGGCGCGGTGCGCGGCCGAGGTCGGGCTGGAGGTGTGGTGCGCGCCGTTCCCCGTGGACCTCGCGCCCGACCGGATGCTGCCGTTCTTCGCCGAGTGCGCCGAGCGGGCGGAGCGGGTCCGGCGCTCCGGGACCGAGGTGGTCTTCGTCACCGGGTGCGAACTGAGCGCGTTCGGCGCGGGCTTCGTCCCCGGGGAGACCTACGCCGACCGGCTCCGCGCGATGGCCACCGCCGACCTGGAGTGGTGGCTGTCGCTCGGCCCGGTGGTGGAGCGGTTGAACGCCTTCCTCGCCGAGGTGGTCCAGGTGGTCCGGGCGCGTTTCGGGGGCCGGGTCAGCTACGCCTCCGGGCCGTGGGAGGCGATCGACTGGACACCGTTCGACCTGGTCGGGGTGGACGCCTACCGGGCCGCGCACAACGTCGACACCTTCCGGGAGGAGCTGCGCGGGTACGCCGCGCACGGCAAGCCGGTCGCGGTGACCGAGTTCGGCACCTGCCCGTACGAGGGCGCGGGCGCGCGGGGCGGCCTGGCGTGGCGGCCGCCGGCCGACGCGGTGCCGGACGAGGGCGAGCAGGTGCGGTACTTCACCGAGCTCCTCGACGCCTTCGAGGCGGCGGGCGTCGACACCGCGCTGTGGTTCACCTTCGCCGGGTTCGGCAAGGTGACGCCGGACGCGGACCTCTCCTCGTACGGCGTGGTGCGGATGGTCGACGCGGAGGCGCGCTGGGAGCCGCGGGCGGTGTTCCGGGCGATGGCCGCGCGCTACGCCGCGGCCCGGGACGGCGGAAACGGCGCGGCGGCGGGCCGGGGCACCGCGTAGGCGCCCTAGCGGCGCTTCTTGCCCGTGCCCTTCGGCTTGGGCTTGCGCGCCGCCGGGTTCCCGGCGCGGGTCTCACGGCGGCGGGCGTGCCGCTCGCGCGCCGCCGCGTATTCGGCGCGGCGGAGCTTCTCGCCGGGCGCTTCGGCCAGGCTGCGGCAGAAGTAGGCGAGCAGCGTGCCGATGAAGCCGATGAGCATCAGGCTCTGCATCGAGCGTTCGGCGCCGCTGTCGGCGGCCGGGCCCGGGCGGCGCACGAACCCGTCCCAGGTGCGGCGGAACGCCAGTGCGCTGCAGACCGCGAAGCCGGCCACCACCAGGACGTTGACGAACGAGCCGGCCGCGGCGATCTCCAACCCTTGGAAGGCGAACCGCAGCACCAGCGCCCCGGCCGCGGCGAGCACCAGTGAGCCGACCGCGACACCGGCCCGGCGCAGCGCGTAGCCGCCGTCGTGGTCGACCCAGGAGGTGCCGAAGAAACGGATCTCCTGTGGTTCCGGGTCGCCCGGGGCCGCCGTGTGCTGCGCGTCGCTCATGGCGTCGATTATCCCCGGTGGCCCGCCGACCGTGCCGTGCGGTCGGCGCCGGGTCAGCTCAGGCAGCCGGGCGCGACCATGCCGCTGCTGCCCGTGCGGACGTAGGAGTCGGAGACGTACTCGCCGGGCCCGATGTTGTCCCAGAGGTTGGAGGTGCCGTAGGGGCCGACGACCCACTGGCCGCGCTGCTGGCAGCGGATCTGGACCCGGGTGCCCGCGGGCAGCTGGCGCACGAGCGGGGTGTTGGTGCCGGCGCCCTGTCGGACGTTGACGCGGTAGCCGGGCGCGAGGGGGTACGTCGCGGCGCCGGCGAGCGCCGCGCCGAACGCGGCCGGCGCCGCCTCGGTCACCAGGTCCCCGGCGCCGTCGCCGACCGTCTGCGGTGCGGTGCCGGTGCCGTCCGGCCCGTCCTGTGTGGTCATCTCGCTGTCCCCCCGTGTGCTGGATGGCTGCCCGTCGTGGTCGACGGTGCGTGTCCGGGCGCCCGTTCGACGCCCACGACGCGCACGCTAGCAAGCCTCACCCGTACGGGACGCACCATGGACTAGGCTCCGCGCGTCGCACCTGCGTCCGAATCCGCAGGGCGCTCACACGGGGAAGACACGGGGGTGGATCGATGCCGCCGCTGCGCGATTCCGGGTTCGGCCCGGAAGCGGAGCGTCCGGAGTACGCCGGGCACTACCGTCTGGAGGCGCGGCTGGGCTCCGGGGGAATGGGCGTGGTCCACCTGGCCCGGTCCTCCTCCGGACTGACGCTCGCGGTCAAGGTCATCCACGCCGACTTCGCCCAAGACCCGGAGTTCCGCGGCCGGTTCCGGCAGGAGGTGGCCGCCGCCCGACGGGTCAGCGGCGCCTTCACCGCGCCGGTCGTCGATGCCGATCCGGACGCCGAGCGCCCCTGGATGGCGACCCTCCACATCGCCGGCCCGACCCTCTCCGAACACGTCAAGCGGAACGGCCCGCTGACGCCCGACGAGGTGCGTCGGCTGGGCGCGGGCCTCGCCGAGGCGCTGCGCGACATCCACCGCGCGGGCGTCGTCCACCGCGATCTCAAGCCCGGCAACGTGCTGCTCGCCGCGGACGGTCCGAAAGTCATCGACTTCGGCATCTCCCGGCCGTCCGACAGCGAGATGCGCACAGAGACCGGGAAGCTGATCGGCACGCCGCCGTTCATGGCCCCCGAGCAGTTCCAGCGCCCGCGCGAGGTCGGCCCCGCCGCGGACGTCTTCGCGCTCGGCTCGGTGCTGGTGCACGCCGCCACCGGCCGCGGCCCGTTCGACTCCGAGAGCCCGTACCTCGTCGCCTACCAGGTGGTGCACGACGAGGCGGACCTGTCGGGCGTGCCGGACGCGCTGGTGCCGTTGATCGAGAGCTGCCTGGCGAAGGACCCGGCGGACCGTCCGACGCCGGACCGGCTCATGCAACTGCTGTGCACCAACGCGCCGATGACGCTGCCCGCCGCCCTGCCGACCCGCGGCGAGGCGCTGCCGGAGACGGTGCCCGGCGCCCGGATACCCGCCCAGCGCCAGCCGATCCGCGCCGAGGCCGCCCCGCGCGCCGAGACCACCCATGTCCGCGCCCGCACCCCGGACGCGGCCGGGGCCCGGGCGCCGGCCGTCGACCCGCCGCCCCCGCCGGCCGTGCCCGAGGGCGTCGCGCAGGCCGCTCCCGTGCCCCGCAGGGGGCGTCGCCGACTGCTGTGGGCCGCCGCCGCCCTCGCCGTCGTGGTCGGGGCCGGCGCGACCTCCTGGTTCCTGACCACGGACGCGGACTCCCCGGCCCTCCAGACCCACGCCCCGCGCACCCCGCGCGTCGCCTTCCATCCCTGGCGCACCACGATCATCGAACGTCCCTCCGGTCACGCCGCCGAGATGCCGTACTGCACGACCGGTGCCGGCGCCGTCTTCTGCGGCCAGTCCGAGCTCCCCGCCGCCCGCCTCTCCCCCGACTCCGGCGCGGTGACCTGGCGTCACGAGGGCCCCGCGGCGGGCCCGGAGGCGATCTCCCCGACCGCCCCGGTGCTCTCCGGTGGCTTCCTCTACGTCTTCACCGCCGACGGAAAACGCTTGCTGGCCCTCGATCCGGCGCCGCACGGCAACGGCGCGCGCCGCTGGAGCCTGGACGTCTCCGGCTACGAGGGCGGCGCCGCGGTGGTCGCCGACCGCATCCTCCTGACCGCCGCCGACGGCACCGTCACCGCGCTGGACACCGCCACGCACGCCCAGCGGTGGCGCAAGCGCTTCCCCGGCCACCGCCTCCCCCGGTTCCGCAGCTACGGCGACCCACGCACCGCCTACGCCGCGGAAGCCCTCACCGCCGGCCCGGCCCCCGCCACCCGGCTCACCGCCATCGACCCGTCCGACGGCGCGGTCCGCTGGTCCCACCAGCTCCCCGGCACCCTCGCCCTGGCCGGCCCCGGCGCCTCCGGCGCGCTCTTCCTCACCGTCGGCGACCCCACCTACGACGGCGACGTCACCGGCGTGCTCCGCTACGACCCGGCCACCGGCCGGACCCGCACGCTGCCGCTGGCCGCGCCGCTGCGCGGGGTGGCCGCCGTCGTCCACGGCGAGACGGCGTACCTGTTGGCGGAGGGCGGCGCCCTCCAGGCGGTCGGCGAGCGCAGGTGGGACACCGAGACCTCGGTCAGCCGCGGCTCGGCGCCCGTCGTCAGCGGCAACCACCTCTTCTTCACCGCCGCCGACGGCCGGCTGCTCGCCGTCGACACCACCACCGGCGCCCTGCTGGGCCAGACCCCGCCCCGTCTGTCCGCCGCCCGCCACAACGGCTTCCTCCAGGCCGTCCCGGCCCCCGTGCTGGACCCGGCCCGCGGTCGCGTCTACGCGGCGTCCCCGGACGGCACGGTCTTCGGCGTGGCGACGGCCGACCCGGCCCGCTGGTAGGCACCGCGTCCGGCGCGGTCGTGCACTGCACCGCGCGGCGACGGCACCGCGCGGCGACAACGCACTGGCCGCCCCCGACGCGAGCGCGGGGGCGGCCAGTGGCCCGTCATGTCACGGTGGTCAGCCGAGCTTGCTCACGTCCCGCACCGCGCCCTTGTCCGCGCTGGTGGCCATGGCCGCGTAGGCGCGCAGGGCCGCCGAGACCTTCCGCTCGCGCTGCTTCGGGGCGTAGACGCCGCCGAGCGCCTCCCGGCGCGCGGCCAACTCCTCGTCGCTGACCAGGAGTTCGATCGAGCGGCTGGGGATGTCGATGCGGATCCGGTCGCCGTCCTCGACCAGGGCGATGGTGCCGCCGGAGGCCGCCTCGGGGGAGGCGTGGCCGATGGAGAGGCCGGAGGTGCCGCCGGAGAAGCGGCCGTCGGTGACCAGCGCGCAGGTCTTGCCCAGGCCGCGGCCCTTGAGGAACGACGTCGGGTAGAGCATCTCCTGCATGCCGGGGCCGCCCTTGGGGCCCTCGTAGCGGATGACGACGACGTCGCCCTCCTTGATCTGCTTGTTGAGGATCTTGTCGACGGCCTCGTCCTGGGACTCGCAGACCACCGCCGGGCCCTCGAAGGTCCAGATCGACTCGTCGACGCCGGCGGTCTTCACCACGGCGCCGTCGACCGCGAGGTTGCCGCGGAGGACGGCGAGGCCACCGTCCTTGGAGTAGGCGTGCTCGACGGAGCGGATGCAGCCGCCCGCGGCGTCCACGTCGAGGGTGTCCCAGCGCTCGGACTGCGAGAACGCGCTGGCCGAGCGCTGGCAGCCGGGGGCGGCGTGCCACAGCTCGACGGCCTCGGCGGACGGCGAACCGCCGCGCACGTCCCAGGTCTTGATCCACTCGGCGAGGGTGGCGGCGTGCACGGAGTGCACGTCCTCGTTGAGCATGCCGCCGCGGTACAGCTCGCCGAGGATGGCGGGGATGCCGCCGGCGCGGTGCACGTCCTCCATGTAGTACGTGCCGCCGGGGGCGACGTTCGGGGCGACCTTGGCCAGGCACGGGACGCGGCGGGAGACCGCGTCGATGTCCGTGAGGTCGTAGTCGAGGCCGGCCTCCTGGGCGGCGGCCAGCAGGTGCAGGATCGTGTTGGTCGAGCCGCCCATGGCGATGTCGAGGGCCATGGCGTTCTCGAAGGAGGCGCGGGTGGCGATGTTGCGCGGCAGGACGGACTCGTCGCCGTCCTCGTAGTAGCGCTTGGTGATCTCCACGACCGTGCGGCCGGCGTTCTCGTAGAGGGCGCGGCGGGCGGTGTGGGTGGCGAGCACCGAGCCGTTGCCGGGCAGCGAGAGGCCGATGGCCTCCGTCAGGCAGTTCATGGAGTTGGCGGTGAACATGCCGGAACAGGAGCCGCAGGTCGGGCAGGCGTTCTCCTCGATCCGCAGCACGTCGGCGTCGGAGATGCTGTCGTTGGCGGCGTCGACCATCGCGTCGATCAGGTCCAGCTTGCGGACGGTGCCGTCGACGAGGGTGGCCTGGCCGGCCTCCATCGGGCCGCCGGAGACGAAGACCACCGGGATGTTGAGCCGCATCGCGGCCATCAGCATGCCCGGGGTGATCTTGTCGCAGTTGGAGATGCAGATCAGCGCGTCGGCGCAGTGCGCCTCGACCATGTACTCGACCGAGTCCGCGATCAGGTCGCGGGACGGCAGGGAGTACAGCATGCCGCCGTGGCCCATCGCGATGCCGTCGTCGACGGCGATGGTGTTGAACTCGCGGGGCACCGCGCCGGCGGCCCGGATGGCGTCGGAGACGATCCGGCCGACGGGGGCGAGGTGGGTGTGGCCGGGCACGAACTCGGTGAAGGAGTTGGCGACCGCGACGATCGGCTTGCCGATGTCCTCGCTCGCTACGCCCGACGCCCGCATAAGGGCGCGGGCGCCCGCCATGTTGCGGCCATGGGTAACGGTGCGGGACCTCAGCTCGGGCACGATGGTCACTCCCTCGGGTTACGTAGGTACGGCAGCGGTGCCGTACGGCAGCTGATCCCGAGATTACGCTCTTGATCCAAGATCCGGACACTGTCTCCGGTATGTGAGATGCCCGACCGCAGTGCGGACGGCCCCTCGCCGCGACGGTGCGTCGCGGGGCGGCTACTTGCCGGGGACCCAGGTCGGGGACGCCAGGTGGAGGCGGGTGAAGGCCAGCGCCTCGGCCAGGTCGGCCTCGCGTTCGGCGGCGGACATCGCCCGGCGGGTGTTGACCTCGACCACCACGTGGCCGTCGAACCCGGTGCCGGCCAGCCGCTCCAGCAGCTCCGCGCAGGGCTGGCTGCCGCGCCCCGGCACCAGGTGCTCGTCCTTGGCGGAGCCGTTGCCGTCGGCGAGGTGGACGTGGGCCAGCCGGTCGCCCATCCGCTCCACCATCGCCATGGCGTCGTGGCGCGCGGTGGCGGTGTGCGAGAGGTCGACGGTGAAGTGCCGGTAGTCGTCGTTGGTGGGGTCCCAGTCCGGGGCGTAGGCGAGCATCTCGCGGTCGCGGTAGCGCCACGGGTACATGTTCTCGACCGCGAACCGGACGTCCGTCTCGCCCTCCATCCGCCAGATGCCGCGGACGAACTCCCGCGCGTAGCCGCGCTGCCAGCGGAACGGCGGGTGCACCACGACCGTGGAGGCCCCCAGCTTCTCCGCCGCCGTGCGGGCGCGCTGGAGCTTGACCCACGGGTCGGTGGACCAGACCCGCTGGGTGATCAGGAGGCAGGGCGCGTGCACGGCCAGCACCGGCACGCCGTGGTAGTCGGAGAGCCGGCGGAGCGCCTCTATGTCCTGGCTGACCGGGTCGGTCCACACCATGACCTCGACGCCGTCGTAGCCCAGGCGCGCGGCGATCTCGAAGGCCGTCGCCGTCGACTCCGGGTAGACCGAAGCCGTGGACAGCGCGACCTTCGCGTCAGGGATGCGCACCACTGGCTCTGTCACGAGGGACAGCGTACGGGCCACAATCCCGCACGGGGCAGGACGTGAGGACCGCCACGGCGACCCGACGGGACGCCTGTGACGCCATGGACCCCGTGCAACGCCTGTGGCGTCCCGGCTCCCCGCTCGCGATGTGATCTCCACCGCATCGCCGGGGCGGGGGCGGGCCACCGCGCCCCCGCGAGGGCCGCGCGTCCACCACCGCGGCGCGCGGGCCGCCCGCCCCTACGGCACCGGCAAGTGATCCAGCCGCCGCAGGATGACGCCCTCCCGCAGCGCCCACGGACAGATCTCCAACGTCTCCACGCCGAACAGGTCCATCGCGGCCTCGGCCACCAGCGCCCCGGCCAGCAGCTGCCGCGCCCGCCCCTCGGAGACGCCCGGCAGCGCGGCCCGTTCCTGCGCGCTCATCCGCGCCAGCCGCGGCACCCACTCCTCCAACTTCTTGCGGGACAGCTCCCGCTGGACGTACAGGCCCTCCGCCGAGCGCGCCGCGCCCGCGATCCGGGCCAGCGCCTTGAAGGTCTTGGACGTCCCGACGATCTGGTCGGGCGTGCCGTAGCGGGAGAAGTCGCTCACCACCCGGGCGATGCCGGCGCGCACCTGGCGGCGCAGCGCCCGGACGTCCTCCGGGTCCGGCGGGTCGGCCCGCAGCCCGCTGCCGGTCAGCCGGCCCGCGCCGTACGGCAGGGAGACGCCCACGTCCGGGTCCTCGTCCAGGCCGTAGGCGATCTCCAGCGAGCCGCCGCCGATGTCCAGGACGAGCAGCCGGCCGGCCGACCAGCCCAGCCAGCGGCGGGCGGCCAGGAACGTCAGCCGCGCCTCGTCCTCGCCGGAGAGCACCTGGAGGGTGACCCCGGTCTCCTCGGTGAGGTGGCGCAGCACCTCCTCGCCGTTGGTGGCCTCGCGGACCGCGGAGGTGGCGAACGGGAGCACGTCCTCGACGCCCTTGTCCTCGGCGACCTGCATCGCCTCCTGGATGGTGCGCACCAGGCGGTGGACGCCGGCCTCGTTTATGGCACCGTCCTCGTCGAGGAGTTCGGCCAGGCGCAGTTCCGCCTTGTGCGAGTAGGCGGGCAACGGGCGCGCGCCGGGGTGTGCGTCGACCACCAGCAGGTGGACCGTGTTCGAACCCACATCGAGGACACCGAGTCTCATACGGGGAAACCTACTGCCGCGACGGGAGACACTGGGTGCCGGCCGTACGCTGGACCCGTGGCAAAGACGAAACAGGCGAAGCACGAAAAAGCCCTGAAGAAGGAAGAAAAGCGGCGCGCCAAGGCCGCTGCGGTCGCGCGGTCCGGCGACGGGGCCACGGCCGACGAGGTCGGCCTCGACTTCGCCCGCGCCTGGGTCACCTTCCCCGACCCCGGCGACGACAAGCAGCTCTTCCGCTGCGACCTGACCTGGCTGACGTCTCGCTGGACCTGCATCTTCGGCAGCGGTTGCCAGGGCATCCAGGCCGGCCGCGCGGACGACGGCTGCTGCACGCTCGGCGCGCACTTCTCCGACGAGGAGGACGAGGAGCGGGTCGCCGGGCACGTGGCGCGGCTCACCCCCGACCTGTGGCAGTTCCACGACGTCGGCACCGACAGCGGGTGGACCGAGGAGGACGAGGACGGCGAGCGGCAGACCCGCCGCTGGCAGGGCTCCTGCATCTTCCAGAACCGCCCCGGCTTCGCGGGCGGCGCCGGCTGTTCGCTGCACATCCTCGCGCTCAGTGAGGGCCGCGAGCCCCTGGAGACCAAGCCGGATGTCTGCTGGCAGCTGCCGGTCCGGCGCACCTACGACTGGATCGACCGGCCGGACGACACCCGGATCCTCCAGGTCACCATCGGCGAGTACGACCGCCGCGGCTGGGGCCCCGGCGGCCACGACCTGCACTGGTGGTGCACCTCCGCGACCTCCGCGCACGGTGCCGGCGACCCCGTCTACGTCACCTACCGCCCGGAGCTGACCGAGCTGATGGGCGAGGCCGGCTACGCCAAGCTCGTCGAGCTGTGCGAGGAGCGGTTGGCCGCGCAACTGCCGCTGGCGCCGCACCCGGCCGACCCGAAGCCGCCGGCCGCCGGCGCCGAGTAGCCGACGGCTCCCCAGCCCGGCGCGCCCCGGCGCCCGGGCCTCACCGCGCCGGCCTCGTGGTGTGCGACGGCTTGGGCCGCGGGCTGGGTCCCGTGGTCGGCGTGGGGCTGCCGGTGGGGCCGGTGTGCGTCGGCGTCGGGGACGGCGCCGGGTGCGTCGGGGCGGGCCGGGTCGGCCGCGGCGCCGGCCGGGTGGGCTCCGGGCCGGGATCGCCGGACGCGGGCACGCCCGGCCCCGGGGCGGGCTCCGGCACGCCGTGCCCCTCCAGCTTCACGACGGTGCCGCCGGGCTCGATGGCGACCTTGGTGCGCCAGTGGCCCTCGGGTTCCCGGTCGTGGTCGACGTAGACGGTGATCCGCGCGCTCTGGCCCGGTTGCAGCTCGCCCGCGGTGTGGCTCATCTGGAGCCAGGGTGCGCCGGTCGCCGCCCGCCAGCGCACCGGGGTGCCGCCGGAGGCGCGGATGGTGATGACGGTGGTGCCCTCGGCGGGCTGCGCGTCGACCGTCAGCCGGCCCGGCCCGCGCTGCTCCCGGCCGTCGGGCGGTGTCGGGCCGGCCTCCGGGCTCTGCACCGCGACCGAGACGTCCGAGGTCCCGTCGCCGACCGGGGGGTCCGGGCGCGGGGACGTCGGCCGGGCGTTGCCCGCGTTCTCGTAGGGGCGGCCGTCGAGCCGGTCGCCCGTGAGCGCGCCCTGGGCCTCGTGGGCCGCGACCGTCGGCAGTACGTCCGTCTCGCCCGTCTCCGGGGCGTTGCGGTACGCCGCCCACAGGGCGAGCACCGGCGCCGCCAGCACCGTGGCCACGATGGTGGTGGTCAGCGCCCGGTGGCGGCGGCGCCGGCGGCGCGCGGTCCGGTCGGTGGGCGCGACCGGGAATCCCCTGCGGTCATAGCGTGGAGAACCGTTTGCTCCACCGCTCCGGCCGGCGCCGGCGGGAGCGGTCCCCGGCAGTCCCACGACCCGCCCGGACCGGGACGTCCGGGCCGCCGCCAGCGCCGCGCACACCGCCGCCCGGTCCGCGGTGACCAGCGGCAGCCCGCCCTGTTCGGCCGGTGCGGTGCCCGGCCAGGGTCCCGCGGCGGTGGCCCGCTCGGCGGTCCGGCGGCACTCCGCGCAGTCGTCGACGTGCCGCACCAGTTCCCGGCGGAGCGCCGCGCCCAGCAGCATCTGGCCGTCCCCGGCCAGCCGGGCGACGTCCGGACACCGCCCGAACTCCACCACCGCCAGCGCCGCCCGGGTCCGCTCCACCTCGCAGGACGCCGCGGCCAGCAGCGTGCGGGTGGCGGCCTGCTCGGCGCCGGTCACCGCGGCGATGTCCTCCGGTGCGAGCCGGTGGCGCACCGCCAGCTCCAGCACCTCGCGCTGCTCGGGAGTGGTGCCGGCCGCCTCCGGCCAGGCCAGCGCGGCGAGTTCGCGCTGCCGGGCCGGCGTCCGTCCGGGATCGGGTGGGGCGACGGCGTCCGGGGCGGCCTGCTCGGCGAGCCGGCGCAGGCACGCCCAGCGGACCAGGGCGTAGAGCCAGGGGCGGAAGAGGGCGGGATCTCCGGGGCGGCGGCCGTACTGGCGCTCGGCGAGCGCGAGGGTCTCGCCGAGGACCACGGCCGCCGCGTCGTGCTCGCACAGCACGGACAGGCAGTAGGTGAACAACCCGTCCAGATGGGGCTCGTAGCGGTCCTGGTGCTCAAGGTGGCCGGGCCGCCCTTCGGTCTGCGGCCGGTGCCGGCGCGGCGCGGCGGTGCGCGACCGGAGTGCGCCGGTGGTGTGCGTAGGGTGCTCGGGCCTGCTGCTCATCACCCCGGCGACGGTAGGCGGATGATGCAGCCACACCTGTGCAGCAGGGGCACTTTTAACCCTTACGGGTGACCATCTCCCTCAAAAGGGGACACGGATCTGCTAAATGCCCGTCGCTTGCGCACGGCGCACGCCACCCGGTCGGCGCAACGACCGCCCGCGGCCGTCTCCCCGCGCCCGCCGGGGACCGCGCACCACCCGCTGTCACACCCCGCCGCTACGGTGGCGTCATGGCAACTCGCAAATCGTCGGCCAAGGAGCGCCCCTCGTACCGCTGCACCGAGTGCGGCTGGACCACCGCCAAGTGGCTCGGCCGGTGCCCGGAGTGCCAGGCGTGGGGCACGGTCGAGGAGTTCGGCGGCGCCCCCGCGGTGCGCACCACCGCGCCCGGCCGGGTCACCACCGCCGCGCTGCCCATCGGCCAGGTCGACGGCAAGCAGGCCACCGCCCGCTCGACCGGCGTGCCCGAGCTGGACCGCGTGCTGGGCGGCGGGCTGGTGCCCGGCGCGGTGGTGCTGCTGGCCGGCGAGCCCGGCGTCGGCAAGTCCACCCTCCTGTTGGACGTCGCCGCCAAGGCCGCCTCCGCCCAGCACCGCACGCTCTACGTGACCGGTGAGGAGTCCGCCAGCCAGGTCCGGCTGCGCGCCGACCGCATCGGCGCCCTCGACGAGGACCTCTACCTCGCCGCCGAGACGGACCTGTCCGCCGTCCTCGGCCACCTGGACACCGTCAAGCCCTCGCTGCTGGTCATGGACTCCGTGCAGACCGTCGCCTCGCCCGAGATCGACGGCGCCCCCGGCGGCATGGCCCAGGTCCGGGAGGTCGCCGGCGCCCTGATCCGGGCGTCCAAGGAGCGCGGCATGTCCACCCTCCTGGTCGGCCACGTCACCAAGGACGGTGCCATCGCCGGCCCGCGCCTGCTGGAGCACCTGGTCGACGTCGTCCTGCACTTCGAGGGCGACCGGCACGCCCGGCTCCGTCTGGTCCGCGGCGTGAAGAACCGCTACGGCACCACCGACGAGGTCGGCTGCTTCGAGCTGCACGACGAGGGCATCACCGGCCTCGCCGACCCCTCCGGCCTGTTCCTGACCCGCCGCGCCGAGCCGGTGCCCGGCACCTGCCTGACGGTCACTCTGGAGGGCCGCCGCCCGCTGGTCGCCGAGGTGCAGGCGCTGACCGTCGACTCGCAGATCCCCTCCCCCCGGCGCACCACCTCCGGCCTGGAGACCTCCCGGGTGTCGATGATGCTCGCCGTCCTGGAGCAGCGCGGCCGGATCAGCGCCCTCGGCAAGCGCGACATCTACAGCGCCACGGTCGGCGGGGTGAAGCTCAGCGAGCCGGCCGCCGACCTCGCGATCGCCCTCGCGCTGGCCAGCGCCGCCAGTGACACCCCGCTGCCCAAGAACCTCGTCGCGATCGGCGAGGTCGGCCTGGCCGGGGAGGTCCGGCGGGTCACCGGCGTCCAGCGCCGCCTCTCGGAAGCCGCCCGGCTCGGCTTCACGCACGCCCTGGTCCCGTCCGACCCCGGCAAGATCCCCGACGGGATGCGGGTCCTGGAGGTCGCCGACGTCGGCCAGGCGCTCTCCGTGCTGCCCAAGCGGGTCCGCCGGGAGGCCCCGCGGGAGGAGGAGGCGCGCCGGTAGACTTTGCCCCGGTCTCGCCCGTCACCGCCGTCCCACCGCCGGCTGCGTCACTCCCCGGATACCCTCCTGTGGTACGCACCGCGGCACCGGCCGGGCGGCCCGGACCGACAGACCATGCGACGGAGGAGTGCAGTGGCAGCGAACGACCGGGCGTCGTCTCCCGGCAGGTCCACAGGGACCTCCGGCACCGAGAGCCTGATGCGCGCCTCGCTCAGCGCCGTCGCGCCCGGCACGGCCCTGCGGGACGGCCTGGAGCGCATTCTCCGCGGCAACACCGGCGGCCTGATCGTCCTCGGCTTCGACAAGTCCGTCGAGTCGATGTGCACCGGCGGCTTCGTGCTGGACGTCGAGTTCACCGCGACCCGGCTGCGCGAGCTGTGCAAGCTCGACGGCGCGCTGGTGCTCGACAAGGACATCACCAAGATCCTGCGGGCCGGCGTCCAGTTGGTGCCGGACGCCTCCATTCCCACCGAGGAGACCGGCACCCGCCACCGCACCGCGCAGCGGGTCTCCATCCAGACCAACTTCCCGGTGGTCTCGGTCAGCCAGTCGATGCGGTTGATCGCGCTCTACGTGGACGGCGAGCGGCGCGTGCTGGAGGAGTCCGCGGCGATCCTCTCCCGCGCCAACCAGGCGCTGGCCACCCTGGAGCGCTACAAGCTCCGCCTGGACGAGGTCGCCGGCACCCTGTCGGCCCTGGAGATCGAGGACCTGGTCACGGTCCGCGACGTCTCCGCGGTCGCCCAGCGCCTGGAGATGGTCCGCCGGATCGCCACCGAGATCGCCGAGTACGTCGTCGAGTTGGGCACCGACGGCCGCCTGCTGACCCTCCAGCTCGAAGAGCTGATCGCCGGCGTGGAGCCGGAGCGCGAGCTGGTCGCCCGGGACTACGTCCCCGAGCCCACCGCCAAGCGCTCCCGCACGGTCGCCGAGGCGCTGGCCGATCTGGACGCCCTCAGTCACCCGGAGTTGCTCGAACTCCCCATCGTGGCCCGCGCGTTGGGTTACAGCGGCGCCCCCGAGACGCTGGACTCGGCGGTCTCGCCGCGCGGTTTCAGACTGCTGGCGAAGGTCCCCCGCCTCCCCGGCGCGGTCATCGACCGCCTGGTCGACCACTTCGGCGGCCTCCAGAAGCTCCTCGCCGCCAGCGTCGACGACCTCCAGGCCGTCGAGGGCGTCGGCGAAACCCGCGCCCGCTCGGTCCGCGAGGGCCTCTCCCGCCTGGCGGAGTCGTCGATCCTGGAACGGTACGTCTAGGGGCTTCCGGCTGGGAGCTTCCGGCTAGGGGGGTCCGGCTGGGGGTGTCCGGCTGGGGGTGTCCGTCCAGGGGTGTCCGTCCAGGGGCGTCCGCCTAGGGAGGCGTCCAGGGGCGGCGTCCAAGAGCCCGGAATACCCTCGCCCGCCGCCCCGTTGAGGCCCCGTAGGGGGCGCTCGCACCCCCTACGGGATCCGTTCGCACCCCCCTTAGGGAAGCCGGCCCCCGTTAGTGAGGCCGCCGCCCTCAGCAAAGCCACCGCCCCCTTGGGGAAGCCCCCACCCCCTTGGGAAGCCCCCACATTCAGGCCGGGTCGGCGACGAGTGCGCGTTCCCAGTGCTGGGTGTCGGCGTACTCCCGCATGCCGACGATCCTGCCGCCGCGGACGGTGAAGACGGCGGTGTTCTTCTGGTCGTAGGGCCGGCCGGTCCTCCCGGTCGCCCAGGAGTCCCATTCGACGAGCACCTGCTCGCCCTCGCCGAAGACGTTGGTGACCCGCACGCCGACCTCCCGGTCCGGGTCGAGGTGGGCGAAGGCGGTCGCGAGGAAACCGTCGATCACCTGGTCCCGGCCCTGCCACGTGCCGGAGATCGGGAGGTCGCCGCCGTACCAGCAACTGCCGTCCTCGGCCCAGGAGTTGCGGATGGCGTCCTGGTCGCCGGCCGCCAGCGCCGCGAAGTAGCGCTGCACCACGTCCTTGGGTCCGGTGCTGTTCATGGGGTGCTCCCGTTCTGGCTGGGGTCCGGCGGTGCGTCCGCCTGACCCCAAGTCAAGCCGTGCCGGCGGCGGCGAACAACGCGCGTTCCGCACCCGCAGTCATCACCGATCGCGATCAATCGCCGGTCGGGCCGGGCCCCGGCGCGGTGCCGCCGGTCACCGCTCCAGCGCCGCCGCCTCCTTCTCCGCCGACAGCCCCAGCGCCGGCCGGTCCGGGCGCTGCGGCGCCACCCCTCCGAAGCGGTCGAGCCACGCCCAGGTGTCCGCCACCGTCTCGTCGACCGGCCGGCAGCGCAGCCCGGCCGTCAGCGCCGCGGCGACGTCGACACCGTGCATCACGCCGTGCAGCTCGCCCGGCGGCAGCCAGACCGGCAGCTCCGTCCACGGTGCGATGCCCGCCGCCAGTACGTCCTCGGGCGCCATCCAGCGCAGTTCGGCCGACGCCCCGGTGGCCCGCACGCAGCTCTCCAACAGTTCGCCCATCGTGGTGTGCCCGGACTCGCTCACCAGGTTGTACGGGCCCAACCGCCCGGTGGCCACGGCGTCCAGGGTCCATTCCGCGAGGTCGCGGGCGTCGACGTACTGCAACGGCAGGTCGCGGGGGCCGGGCGCGAGGACCGGGCCGCCACGGGCGATCCGGGTCAGCCACCACGGCAGCCGCCCGACGTTCTCGTACGGACCGAGGATCAGCCCGGGGCGGATCAGCAGCGTCCGGTCGTCCCCGAACGCGTCGAGCGCGGCGAGTTCGCCGCCCCGCTTGGCCCGCGCGTAGTCGTCGGCGTCGCTGGCCGCCGGGTCGGCACCCGTCACCAACGGTGCCGTCTCGCTGATCCGCTGGGTGGGCGGGTAGGCGTACACCGAGACGGTGGAGACGTACGCGTACGTCACCGCCCGGTCGGCCAGCAGCCGGGCCGCGTCCGAGACCGCCACCGGCGCGCCGCTCCAGGTGTCCACGACGGCGTCCCACGCGCCGTCCTCCAGGGCGGCCAGTCCGCCCGCCGCCAACCGGTCGCCGTGCCGCACGGTGACCCCCTCGGGGGCCGCGTGCCGTCCTCGGTGGAAGACCGTGACGTCCCAGCCGCGGGCCAGCGCCGCCTCGGCCACCGCCCGTCCCACGAACTCCGTGCCGCCCAGAATCAGAAGCTTCATGTCGGCGACTGTGCCCGCACGGACGGGCCGTCACCACCGGCGCCTGCTGTGAGCAGATCCTCTGAGAGCGGAACGTGCGGAGGGGGTGCCTCCGCACGTTCCAGGGGCCGCGCGGCCCCTGCCTCAGTCCTTGGCCAGGACGAACGACGTGTGGACCGCCGCCAGCCCCGGCGCCTTGGCCTCGATCAGGTACGTGCCGGCCGGGACCGCGGCCGCGCTGGGCGTGGCGCACTGGGGGCCGCTGGCGTGCCGGTCCCACTCGACGGTGCGGGTCACCGTGGCCTTGGCGGGGATCTGGAGCAGTGCCGGGCCGGCGCCGGTCGTGCAGTCGTCGGAGGCCCACACCCGGTCGTCGCCGGCGGTGTCGGTGATGGTGAGCACCGCCGCCTTGCGCCCGAGGTCCACCTTGCAGGCCGAGCCGCCGGAGTTCTGCACGGCCAGTTCGAACTTCGGCTTGTCGCCGGGCGCGTAGGAGTTCTTGACGCTCTTCAGCGTCAACTTCACGGTGTCGGAGCCACAGTTGGCGAGGGACGGGCCGGCCGCGACGACGTCCCCGCCGGCCGCCTGGCCGATCGGCGCGGGACCGGAACCGGCACCGCCGGCCCCCGAGCCGCCGCCGGCGCCGCCGCCTCCACTACCGCCGTCCGAGCCGGCGCCGCCCGTCCCGCCGCCCGAACCGCCGTCGGAGCCGCCGGCACCCGACTCGTCGCGGCCGCCGGGCTTTTGACCGATCGCCGGGCCGCTGGGCGCCGGCCCCGGCGTGATGGAGGCAGCGGGTCCGGATCCTTGCGCGCCCTTGCCCTCGTTGGCCGTCTTCTCGTCGTTGCCGCCCAGGGCGAGCACCCACACCACCAGGGCGAGGAGGAGGACGACGACGGCCAGCGCGACGGCCCTCCGCCGCCAGTAGATGGAGGAGGGAAGCGGCCCGATCGGATTGCGCAGTGATCCCACGCGAAAACTCTACGAGAGATCCGGACCGGCACCGGCCAGTACCCGCCGCATCGGGCAGCAACTTTTCCCATCATCAGCCCGGTGACGGTCCGCAGTCGCCCATACCGGCACTTCTCGCCCGCGCCGCCGCCCGTCCCGCTCCCGCACCGCCCGGCCCACCACCACGACTGACTCGCCGTCAGATATCGTGCCGGCCGCCTGGTTCCGTACCGTCAGCCGCCATGAACAGCACCGCGCTCTACCTCGACGTGACCGGCCTCGCCCACCGGTCCCCACACTGGCTCCGCACCCTGGCCGACCTCGGCACCTCCGGCGGGCTGCTGCTCCTCATGGCGGTCGCCGTGCTGGGGTGGTGGCGGGCCCGCGGCCTCGACGCGCACCGGGTCGCCCGGGCGCTGCTGGTGCCGGTGGCCACCCTGCTCGCCTACGTCCTGAGCGAGGTCGTCAAGAGCCTGGTGACCGAGGAGCGGCCGTGCCGTGCGGTGGTCGGCGCGCCCGCCCCGATCGTGCCGTGCCCGCCGCACGGCGACTGGTCCTTCCCCAGCAACCACTCGACGCTCGCCGCGGCGCTGGCCGTCGGCATCGTCCTGGCCTGGCGGGCGGCCCTGTGGCTGGCCCTGCCCCTCGCGCTGCTCACCGGCTTCTCGCGGATCTTCGTCGGCGTGCACTACCCGCACGACGTCCTGGTCGGCCTCGGTGTGGGTGCCCTGGTCGCGGCGCTGTGCGCGGCGCTGCTCACCGGGCCGGTGACCCGCCTGGTCCTGCGGCTGCGGGACGGCCGCTGGCGAGTCCTGGTGACGGCGTAGCCGGCGCCCGCCCCACCGGGCGCGCCCCCGAGGGGCCCTACGCCCCCCACTCCTCCTTATGTCCAAAGCCCTGCGCGTTGTCGATCAGCCGCAGCCAGTCCGGGCGCAGCTCCCACAGCGCGGTCCGTTCCAGGGCCGCGCGCAGCCGGTCGTCGGCGGCGACGAAGGGGAAGCGCGCGGTGTAGGCGCGCCAGCCGGCGTCCCGTTCGGCGCCGTGCAGCGGGCGACAGCCGCCGCGCCCCTGGATTCCGGTCAGCCCGCTCCACTCCTGGCCGTCCCGCTGCACCGTGAACGCGGCCCGGGCGCCGGGCCCGCCCAGGGCCCGGCCGTGCCGGGTGTGCGCCGCGGTGACGAAGTACAGCACCGGCGCCCCGTCGGGGGCCGTGCCGGCGGCGTAGAGGACCGCGCACGCCTGCGGCCCGTCCTCGTCCGCGTAGGCCAGCGTCACGGTGGTGTGCTCGGCCAGCGCCCGTCGGATGCCGTCCGGGCAGCCCGCGCGGGCGGCCCCTTCCGCTCGGCCGCCGGCGCCCTGGGTTCCGCTCGTCTCCTCCATACCGGCATCCTCGTACGCCCCCGCCGTCTGGTGCGCACCGGCCCCGCGCGGCCCCGCCGAGCGCCGCCCGGCACCGGCCGCCCTTCCTGCGAGTGGGTGGGCGCGCGGCGGGGCGGGGCCGGTGCGTTTCTCGGGGGCGGGCGGGCGTGCCAGGATCGGCAGTGCCATGACTTCCACGCATGCCATTCCCAGTGCCCTGACCTCCACCGCCGAGAACGCCTCCGCCGCCGCATCGGCCGCGGGGGCCACGGACGGGAGCGGGCTGCACGGCCCGGTCACCGACTGGTTCGCCGAGCACGCCCGCGACCTGCCCTGGCGCCGCCCCGAGGCGGGTGCCTGGGGCGTGATGGTGAGCGAGTTCATGCTCCAGCAGACGCCGGTCAGCCGGGTGCTGCCGGTGTACGAGCAGTGGCTGGCCCGCTGGCCGCGGCCGGCCGACCTCGCCGCGGAGCCGCCCGGTGAGGCGGTGCGCGCCTGGGGCCGGCTCGGCTACCCGCGGCGCGCGCTGCGCCTGCACGCCGCGGCCTCCGCCATACAGGAGCGCCACGGCGGCGACGTCCCCCGTGAACACGCCCAGCTGCTGGCGCTGCCCGGCGTCGGCGAGTACACCGCGGCGGCCGTCGCCTCCTTCGCCTACGGGCAGCGGCACGCGGTGCTCGACACCAACGTCCGGCGGGTCTTCGCCCGCGCCGTCACCGGCCGCCAGTACCCGCCGAACGCCACCACCGCCGCCGAGCGCAAGCTCGCCCGCGCCCTGCTCCCCGGGGACGAGGACCTCGCGGCGCGCTGGGCGGCGGCGACCATGGAGCTGGGCGCGCTGGTGTGCACCGCGCGCAGCCCCGAGTGCCACCGCTGCCCGATCGTCGCGGAGTGCGCCTGGCAGCAGGCCGGGTCGCCGGCCCACGAGGGGCCGCCGCGCCGCACCCAGGCGTACGCCGGGACCGACCGCCAGGTGCGCGGCAAGTTGCTCGCGGTCCTGCGGGAGGCCGTCACGCCGGTGCCGCAGGGTGCCCTGGACGCGGTGTGGGACGAGCCGGTGCAGCGGGCCCGCGCACTGGACGGGCTGGTGTCGGACGGTCTGGTGGAGCCGCTGGGCGGCGGCCGGTACCGGCTGCCGCACGCATGAGGGTTCCGATCGGCCGGCGTCGGCTACGTCACGGTCCCGTCATGTGACGTCGTCGCCGTTTCTCTCGTCTTCTACGGGCGCGGACCCCTTTGGGCCCGCGCCCGTAGGCGTGCGTCCACCGGCCGGTGGCCGCACGCCTACGGGGCACCGTCGCAAACCGCTCACCCGCGGAACTGACTGAATAGCGTCCCGATATGGCGGGTTCTGTCCTTCGCGGGCGGTCCCTGGCGCCTCATGAGTCCCGCACGGGACCTTCGTCCCCCCTGGTGGGGGCCTCTCATCCGCCGCGAGTATGACGCCGTTCCGGCCTCCGTCCGTCCGAGGTATGACCCCCGGCGGGCTGTTACACAACCGACGGTTTTCCGTGCACTCGTTGAGTGGCCGACGCACATTACGCCGCAACACCCCCTCCGTAGCGTCTTTCTCGTGCTGGAGATGACCACCGGCACGGACAACGCGGGGAAACGAAAGCGGATCGGAGGCGTCGGGATGGCGACCAGCGGCGGCAAGGTACTGGACTTTGAAGAGTACGTGCGGACCCGGCAGGATGCCCTGCTGCGCAGCGCCCGGCGCCTGGTGCCGGATCCCGTCGACGCCCAGGACCTCCTCCAGACGGCCCTGGTCCGCACCTACGGCCGCTGGGACGGCATCGCGGACAAGTCGCTGGCGGACGCCTACCTCCGCCGCGTCATGATCAACACGCGGACCGAGTGGTGGCGCGCCCGCAAGCTCGAAGAGGTGCCCACCGAGCAGCTCCCGGACGCCAGCGTCGACGACGGCACCGAGCAGCGCGCCGACCGCGCCCTGCTGATGGACATCCTCGGCGTGCTCGCCCCCAAGCAGCGCAGCGTCGTCGTGCTGCGCCACTGGGAGCAGATGAGCACCGAGGAGACCGCGGCGGCGCTCGGCATGTCCACCGGCACCGTCAAGAGCACCCTGCACCGCGCGCTCGCCCGGCTCCGCCAGGAGCTGGAGAACCGCGACATAGACGCACGGATCCTGGAGCGCGGGGAGCAGGAGCGTTGCGCGGCCTGAGCGGCGACGCAACGGGCCGGGCCACCGAGGGCGCGCCGCGCGAGCGGACCGCGCCCCGCGGTGCGACGGGAAGCACTCCCGGCGGCACGGCCGGTGACGTAACCAAGCCCACAGCCCGGCTCACAGCTTGGCGCGCGACAATCTCAGGTAGACCGGCGGCCGGGCACCCGGTGGCAACAGGAACGGCGGCTGTGCGAGCGGCACGGTGAGCAGGAGCGGATTGTCCAGAAACAGGCTGACCAGAAGCCTGACCAGAAGCAGCTTGACCAAGGGCGGCGCGGCCACTGCGGGTGTGGCCGCCGTCGGCCTTTTGCTGGCCGGCTGCAATCCCGGTGGCGAGGGCATCCGCAAGGAGGGCACCGCCAGCAACACTCCCGCACCCCGGGGCGCGGTGAGCGCCGCGCCGGCGCCCGCGCCCGGCACGCACTACAAGAAGGTCAACGCGGTCAAGCTGCTCGCCGCCGACCCGAAGGTCAGCGCGGACGTGAAGCGCGCCGTCGCCAAGCCGTGCGCGGCGAACGAGTACCCGATAGAGGTGACCTACGCCTCGCTGACCAACAGCAAGTCCCCCGACGTCATCGTCAACGTCATGACCTGCGCGGATTCCGTCGGTCTCGGCGCGTACGTCTACCGGGAGCGGCCCGGCTCCGCGGACGGGTATGACAACGTGTACGCGAACGAGCAGCCGTCGGTCTACGCCGGTGTGGACAAGGGTGAGCTGGAGGTCTCCCGCCAGACCTACGACACCGGCGACAAGGTGTGCTGCCCCTCGGGGGAAGATGTGATGACGTACCGCTGGGCGAACGACCACTTCACCGAGTACGACCGGTACCACACCGACTACAGCAAGACCACCGTCGACGACACCCCGGACGACACCGCCGGCCCCGTCGTCGGCACCACGGGAGCGGAGGGCTGACAACCGCATGGCCGACACCCACGTCCTCTTCGTCGAGGACGACGACGTCATCCGCGAGGCCACCCAACTCGCGCTGGAGCGCGACGGGTTCGTGGTCACCGCCATGCCCGACGGGCTCGCGGGCCTGGAGGCGTTCCGCGCCAACCGTCCCGACATCGCCCTGCTCGACGTGATGGTCCCCGGGCTCGACGGCGTCAGCCTGTGCCGCCGCATCCGTGACGAGTCCACGGTCCCCGTGATCATGCTGTCGGCGCGTGCCGACTCCATCGACGTGGTGCTCGGCCTGGAGGCCGGCGCCGACGACTACGTCACCAAGCCGTTCGACGGTGCGGTGCTGGTGGCCCGGATCCGCGCGGTGCTGCGCCGCTTCGGCCACGCCAGCGGCCCGGACGACCGCGCCGGCGCGGCCGGCGACGCCGACGCCCTCGCCGAGGCGGTGCTGCGCTTCGGTGACCTGGAGGTCGACACCGAGGGCATGGAGGTCCGCAAGGGCGGCGAGACGGTCGGGCTCACCCCGACCGAGATGCGGCTGCTGCTGGAGTTCTCCAGCGCGCCGAACACCGTCCTCTCCCGCGACCGGCTGCTGGAGCGGGTGTGGGACTACGGCTGGGGCGGCGACACCCGCGTCGTCGACGTCCACGTCCAACGGCTGCGCGGCAAGATCGGCCAGGACCGGATCGAGACGGTCCGCGGCTTCGGATACAAGCTGAGAGGCTGACACCTCCGGTGGTCAGGCTGGCCCTGCGAACGGGCCTCAGATGGAAACTCAGCGCCGCGATCGCACTCGTCGGGGCGCTGGTCGCCGTGGCGTTGAGCCTTGTCGTGCACAACGCCGCGCGGGTCTCCATGCTCGACAACAGCCGCGACGTCCAGATAGAGCGGCTCAACTTCACGCAGAAGATCTTCGAGTCCACCAACCGCCTCCAGTTCGGCGCGAAGATCGACGACCCGGCGCTGCCCAAGGCCCTCCGCAAGGAGGTCAACGAGGGCGAACGGGCCACCTACCTGGAGGACACCGGCCAGACCGCCCCCGAGGTCTGGGCGGCCTCCCCCCTCGGCAACGGCCGCGTGCTCTCCCTCCACGACCGCTTCCCCGACCGCTTCGCCGTCCTCGACGACCTCGACCAGGCGCTGCTGATCGGCTCCACGGCCGTGGTCGTCGGCGGCTGCGCGCTGGGCGTCCTGGTCGGCGGCCGGCTCTCCAAGCGGCTGCGCAAGGCGGCGGCGGCCGCCGGGAAGCTCGCCGAAGGCGACACCTCCGTCCGGATCCGCGACGAGGTCGGCGGCGGCCGGGTCCACGACGAGACGGACGACCTGGCCTGGGCCGTGGACGCCATGTCCGACGCCCTCCAGCAGCGCATCGAGGCCGAGCGACGGGTCACCGCCGACATCGCGCACGAACTCCGCACCCCGGTCACGGGCCTGCTGACCGCCGCCGAGCTGCTGCCCCCCGGCCGCCCCTCCGAACTCGTCCGCGACCGGGCCCAGGCCATGCGCACCCTCGTCGAGGACGTCCTGGAGGTGGCCCGCCTGGACGGCCACGCCGAGCGCGCCGAACTCCAGGACGTCGCCCTGGGCGAGTTCGTCACCCGCCGGGTCCGCACCCTCGACGCCGGCGTCAGCGTCGAGGTGCTGCGCGACGCCGAGGTCTCCACCGACCCCCGCCGCCTCGAACGCATCCTGGGCAACCTCATCGCCAACGCCTCCCGGCACGGCAAGCCGCCCATCGAGGTCACCGTCGAGGGCCGCGTCATCCGGGTCCGCGACCACGGCACCGGCTTCCCCGAGGCCCTGCTCCGCGAGGGCCCCAGCCGCTTCCGCACCGGCAGCAGCGACCGGGCCGGCGTCGGCCACGGCCTCGGCCTGACCATCGCGGTGGGCCAGGCCCGCGTCCTGGGCGCCCGGCTCACCTTCCGCAACGCCGACGAGCTGACGGACGGCTCCACCGGCGCGGTCTCGGTCCTCTGGCTCCCGGAGAACGCCCCGACCGCCACCGGCAGCTTCCCGGTCATCCAACTCCCGGACCGCTGACGGGCCGTGGCGCCCGCCTCACGGCTGCGCCGCCACCTCGCACCACACCGTCTTGCCCGCCGCCCCCGGCCGCACGCCCCACCGCAGTGCGACGGCGTCCAACAGCGCTATCCCGCGCCCGTTCTCGTCGTCGGCGGCGGCCCGCAGCAGGACCGGCAGGGCGCGCGGATCCGGATCGGTCACCTCGACGCGCACCCGCCCGTCCCCGGTCCTGCCGACGTGCACGGTGACCGGCGTGCCCTCCCCGACGTGCCGGATCACGTTCCCGACCAGCTCGCTGACGCAGAGCTCGACCTCGCCGGCGGCCCCCGCCCCGAGGTGCGCCCGCACCGCCCGCCGCAGCAACGGCACCTCCTTCGGCACGGCGAGCAACCGGACCGTCATCACTGCCCGGCCGCCTTGTGCAGCACCTCGACCAACTGCCGCGCGGTGGCCGTGTTGCAGTTGCCCAGCGCGACCAGCGGGGGCGGGTACGTCCCCGCGAACGAGGGCAGATCGACGCCGAGCGAGGGCAGCGTGATCCCGTTGGCCTCCAGCGCGGACCGCAGCCCCTCGACGCATTCCTGCACGTCATCCATGACCGTTCACCTTCCTGTGCGCATTGTGACGAACTGCTCACAGGCTGGCGTCACGCGCCGTACGTTGGGAAGAGAACCGGGCTTGCAGGCCCGACGAGCAAGTGGTGGTGAGTCATGTCCCCCCGTAAGGACCCTGACCCGTCTTCCAGCGTCCCGTGCTTCTACGGAGCCGAGTTGCGCTTCCTGCGAGAAAACGCGGGCCTCACGCAGGAGCAGTTAGTGGAGGGGAGCTTCCGCGGCGCTCCCCTCCTGAGCAAGATCGAACGTGGCGAGCTGGGCATGCCGATCGACCTGGCCATTCACATCGACAAGAAGCTCAGCACAGGTGGCTTCTTCCAACGCCACTGCGAGAACGTCCAACAAGCGCGCCGCTCGGGCATCGCCGCATACTTCGCGGACGTCGCGGAGATGGAGGAGCGCGCGACGACGATTGAAGAGTGGGCGCCCGGCGCTTTCCCCGGACTTTTGCAGACCGAGGCGTACGTCCGCAGGCTCATCCGGATGGGGAAGCCCTGGATGAAATCCACTGGGGTCGAAGAACTTGTCCGCGCACGCATCGCTCGCGCCGCGTTCTGGAAGCAGGACGATCGCGCCTACTACTGGGGCGTCCTCCACGAGGGACTCATCCGCAGGCCGTCGCTACCACCGGCCCAGATGGCCGACCAGTTGGAACACATCGTGGCAGTGGCCCAGTCCACCCGGTGCCTCCTGCAGCTCTTGCCTGAAACCAAGGCAAGTGACCCGCTGATGATGGGTGACCTGCGGGTCAGGACCTTCCCGGATGCGCCCCCGATCGCCTACACCGAGAACGTTCACAGTGGCCAAGTCATCGACTTTCCGCCGCTCGTGACGGAGTACCGAAGGTCGTACGATCTGCTCAGGGCCGCCGCACTGCCGCCTGAGGCGTCCCTAGCCATGATCGAAGAAGCGGCAAGGGGCTACCGACATGAAGCGCAGCAACAGGATTGACCTGGGCACGGCCACCTGGCGCAAGAGCAGCTACAGCAACCCCGACGGCGGCAACTGCGTCGAAGTCTCCGACGACTTCCTCTGCGCGGCCACCTGGCGCAAGAGCACCTACAGCAACGGCGACGGCGCCAACTGCATCGAGGTATCGGACACCCTCCCCGGCCTCGTCCCCGTCCGTGACAGCAAGGACCCGTTCGGGCCGGCGCTCGTGTTCCCGGCGGCCGGCTGGTCGGCGTTCGTCGGGGCCGTCAAGGGCGGGCAGTTGACCAGCGCCTGAGTACGCGAACGGCCCCTGGTGTACGTAACCGCACGTACACCAGGGGCCGTTCTCCGTCTCACGAGGCTCAGACGGCCTCGACGACCACCGGCCGCTCGACCGAGGCGTCAGCCTCGCCCGGCTTGGCGGACGGGCCGCCGCGCAGCGGGACCTCCTTCAGGAACCACGCCGCGACGAAGCCGATCACGCTGATGATCGCGCCCCACAGGAACACCTGGTGCGTACCGGACGACACCGCGTGCGCGTACGCGTCCTTCACCGGCGCCGGCAGGCTCGGCAGCGTCTTCGGGTCCATCTGGGCACCGCCACCGGTCATCTTCGCGCCGGCCGCGGCGCCGAGCTTCTCGATCATCGTGTCCTTCACCTGGTTGGTGAAGAGCGCGCCCATGATCGCGACGCCGAACGAGCCGCCGATGGTGCGGAACAGGGTGGCCGACGAGGAGCCGACGCCCATGTCCTTCATCTCGACGCTGTTCTGCGCGATCAGCATCGTGGTCTGCATCAGGAAGCCCATGCCGGCACCGAGCACCGCCATGTAGAGGCCCGAGGTCAGGCGCGTGGTGCCGACGCCCATCAGGGACAGCAGCACCAGGCCCACCGTGATCAGGCCGGCGCCGCCGGTCACGAAGATCTTGTACCGGCCGGACTGGGTGGTGACCCGGCCCGCGATCAGCGAGACCACCATCATCGCCAGCAGCATCGGCAGGAGCAGCAGGCCGGAGTTGGTGGCCGAGGCGCCCTGCACGGTCTGCTGGAACAGCGGCAGGAAGGTCATCGAGCCGAACATCACGAAGCCGACCAGGAAGCCGACGACCGTGACGAGGGAGAAGTTGGCGTTCCGGAAGATCCGCAGCGGGATGACCGGGTCGCTGACCTTGCGCTCGACGAAGACGAAGCCGACCAGCGCGACGACGGCCAGCACGCCCAGGCCCACGATCTGCTTCGACAGCCACTCGTACTCGGTGCCGCCCCAGGTGGTGAGCAGCACCAGCGAGGTGATGCCGATGGTCAGCAGGGCCGCGCCGGCGTAGTCGATCCGGGCCGCGGACCGCTTCTTCGGCAGGTGCAGCACCGCGGTGACCATGATCAGTGCGATCGCGCCGAGCGGCAGGTTGATGTAGAAGCTCCAGCGCCAGCCGAGGTGGTCGGTGATGGTGCCGCCGACCAGCGGGCCGCCGATCATCGCGACGGCCATGACACCGGCCATCATGCCCTGGTACTTGCCGCGCTCCCGCGGCGGAATCAGGTCACCGATGATGGCCATGACGCCGACCATCAGACCGCCGGCACCCAGGCCCTGCACGGCGCGGAAGCCGATCAACTGACCCATGTCCTGCGCCATGCCGGACAGCGCGGAACCGATCAGGAAGATCACGATGGACGTCAGGAAGACGCCCTTCCGGCCGTACATATCGCCGAGCTTGCCCCAGATCGGCGTGGACGCCGCGGTGGCCAGCGTGTAGGCCGTGACGACCCAGGACAGGTGCTCCAGCCCGCCCAGTTCACCCACGATCGTCGGCATCGCGGTGCCGACGATCATGTTGTCCAGCATCGCGAGGAGCATCGCGATCATCAGTGCGAAGAGCACCATCCGGACGCTGGCGGGCTGTTTGCCCGTGTCCTGCGCCGGCTCCCGTATTTCCCCCGCTGGGGTCGCTTTCCGCGACATCCCCATCACTTCCCCATCGTTTCTTACTTACTTGCCGCCCGGCTAGTTCTGTACAGTGCAAGATAAGAGGGTTACTAGCCGGGCGTCAAGTAAGTTTCTTGGCGCCGGGGTGGGTAGGTCCGTGACCAGCGGGGCAGCAGATGATTGCTGGAGGAACGGGCCGCGCCCGACCCCGCACCGACACCGCCGTCACGCAGGAGAGCAGCATGAGCAGCGCATCACAGCCGCGCCGGGGGAACACCCGTCAGCGCATCCAGGACGTCGCCCTGGAGCTGTTCTCCGAACACGGCTACGAGAAGACCTCGCTACGGGAGATCGCCGAACAGCTCGACGTCACCAAGGCCGCGCTCTATTACCACTTCAAGACCAAGGAAGACATCGTCGTCAGCCTCTTCGAGGACCTGGGGCGGCCCGTCGACGAGCTGATCGTCTGGGCACAGGAGCAGCCGCGCACCTTGGAGACGAAGCAGGAGGTCATCCGCCGCTACCACGAGTCGCTGCGGTCCGCCGAGGCCCTTTTCCGTTTCATGCAGGAAAACCAGGCCACCGTCCGTGACCTGACCATCGGGCTGCGCTTCAAGGAGCGGATGCTGACGCTCTACGGCCTGCTCAAGGAGGACGACGCCGAGCTGGTGGACCAGGTGCGCTGCCTCACCGCGCTGTTCACCATGCACGCGGGGATGTTCGCGATGCAGGAAATGGAGGGCGACCCCGAGGACAAGCGCGAAGCCGTCCTCAGGGTCGCCACAGAACTGGTCACGGCGGCGAACCCGCCGGGCCGCCGGCCAGCCCGGCCGGATTCAGCTCAGACGGCGTCGCCGTGAGCCCGCAGGAATCCGGTCGGCTCGATGCCCGACCCGTAGTTGGGGCCGGTGCGGACCTCGAAGTGCAGGTGCGGGCCGGTGGAGTTGCCGGTGCTGCCGGACAGGCCGATCTGCTGGCCGGTGGAGACCTGCTGACCCACCTGGACCTGGATCTGTGACAGGTGCGCGTACTGGGTGTACATCCCGTCGGCGTGCTTGATCACGATCGCGTTGCCGTAGGCCGGACCGTCGCCGCCGCCGTTCGGACCGGCCTTGACGACCGTGCCCGCGTGGACGGCGTGGACCTGGGTGCCGGTCGGCACGACGAAGTCCTGACCGCTGTGCTTGTGGGCCCAGTGGCTGCCGGGGATGCCGAAGGGCTCGCCGAGGACGTAGCTCTCGACCGGCTTCACCCAGGCGTTGGCCTTCTTCGCCGCGTCCACCTTGGCCTTCGCCGCGGCCGCCTTGGCGTCCGTGGCGGCCTTGGCCTGCGCGTCGGCCTGCGCGGCGACGGCCTTGCCGGCGCCCGCGGTCAGGTGCAGCAGCCCACTGTCGGCGGCGGTGGCGACACCGGCGCCCAGCGCGGCGGTGATGCCGGCGCCGGCGGCCACGAGGGCCACCCGGTGACGCAGCGCGGACTTGCCGGTCTTGGTGGAGTTCTTGGAATTGCGTATCGCGGCAAACTTCGGCATGCGGGTTTTTCCTCCAGGGAGAAGTGAATTGGTTTTCCCGGCTGCGGTCCGGGATCGCCATTCCTTGGTAACCCGCCTCCGCCCTGGCGCCAAGGCCCCCTTTCTACTACCGGGCCCCGTAATATCCACCGCGCTCAGGACTCACCCCGAGCCCGCCCCCAGCCACCCCCCAAACCCACTTCCACCTGCACTTTTACACCCCCACCGGGCACACCTCCCACCCCCCGCAACACCCCTACTCCCCCTAGTAGGACCAAAATCCCTGTGCGTCATGTCACGAGAACAAAGAGCCGCCGAGTGACCCGCGCTACACAATTCCGAGAACCAATGTGACCCGGGTTACGGGAAATCTGTGACCCTGGTTACGCAATTACCGATCCACCGCCCCCGCAATATCCGAAAACGCCTGACCGGCCCCCGCCCACCCTCCTGACCTGGCCCGGACAACACCACAGCCAGCAGGCCGTACCGGCCGGGGGGGGAACGGACCACACATGGACCCGTCAGCACTGGGCATCCGCCTCACGTCCGGCGCCGTCGCACCGCTCGTGGAGACGGCCGTCGCCAACGCCCCCGCCGCCACCCTCGCCGGCCTCGGCCCCCTCGCCATGGACGGCGTCCAGGCCGTCGCCCTCGGCCCCGCCGCGCTGGCGGATCGCCCACCCTCCGCTCCCAGTTGGGCGCTCAATGGGCGAAGCACGGCACCGAGCGCTACGCGGAGGAGATCCTCCAGCACCTCGGCGCCGACACCAGCCTCGCCGTTCCCTCCCCTGCCGAACTGCGCCTGCTGAAATCGGTCGGTGGGCGAAGCCGCATCACCGTCAGTGGCGAATTCCCCGTCGCGGATCTCCTCGACGGACTCGTCCCGGAGCAGCTCGGGCGTCTCGTACCGGCCGACAATCCCGTCGTCGGCGACCTGGCATTCCTCCGCGAGTTCCCGGCGCTGGAATCCCTGGCCCTCCGTGACTGCCCCGCCGTCACATCCGTCGCACCACTCACCGGCCTACCGCTGCGATATCCGGGGATCAGCGGCCCCCGCGGCGTCGGCGTGCGCGCCCCGCGCGGAATGGACGATCTCGGCGAAGCCGCCGGCGATTTCGCCGCGGACCAGTGGCGTGCCCTCTCTCGCCTCGACGACCTGGAGGACTTCCCCTTCGGCCTGACGGAAGGAGAATCAGCCTCCCGCATTCCCCGGGGCGTCCGTCTCCCCCAGGTGATGAAAACCCTCAGCCTCACCAATACGAGCAACCGCCCCGCCCCGGAACCCGGGCAACGCAAAACCGCCCCGGAACCGTAGAACGGTTCCGGGGCGGTTCGACGTAGAGCGGAACTACGCGTCCTTGCTCAGGTTGGGACCGGAGCCACCCGTCGCGGATTCCACCGGCGGGGCACTCGGCACCGCCGCCTTCTCCTCGCCGCGGAAGGTGAACTTGGTGGCCTCGCCCTCACCCTCCACGTCGACGACCACGATGTGGCCCGGACGCAGCTCGCTGAAGAGGATCTTCTCCGAGAGGGCGTCCTCGATCTCACGCTGGATCGTGCGGCGCAGCGGACGGGCGCCGAGCACCGGGTCGTACCCGCGCTTGGCCAGCAGCGACTTGGCCTCGCTGCTGAGCTCGATGCCCATGTCGCGGTCCTTGAGCCGCTCGTCCACCTTGTTGATCATGAGGTCGACGATCTGGATGATGTCTTCCTCGGTGAGCTGGTGGAAGACGACGGTGTCGTCGACACGGTTGAGGAACTCGGGCCGGAAGTGCTGCTTGAGCTCCTCGTTGACCTTGGCCTTCATCCGCTCGTAGCCGGTCTTGACGTCGCCCTGGGCGGCGAAGCCCAGGTTGAAGCCCTTGGAGATGTCCCGGGTGCCGAGGTTGGTGGTCATGATGATGACCGTGTTCTTGAAGTCCACGACCCGGCCCTGGGAGTCGGTCAGGCGACCGTCCTCCAGGATCTGCAACAGCGAGTTGAAGATGTCCGGGTGGGCCTTCTCGACCTCGTCGAAGAGGACCACCGAGAACGGCTTGCGCCGGACCTTCTCGGTCAGCTGGCCGCCCTCTTCGTAGCCCACGTAGCCGGGGGGCGAACCGAAGAGCCGGGAGACCGTGTGCTTCTCGCTGAACTCCGACATGTCGAGGGAGATCAGCGCGTCCTCGTCGCCGAAGAGGAACTCGGCGAGCGTCTTGGACAGCTCGGTCTTACCGACACCGGACGGACCGGCGAAGATGAACGAGCCACCGGGACGCTTGGGGTCCTTCAGACCGGCACGGGTACGGCGGATGGCCTGGGAGAGCGCCTTGATGGCGTCCTTCTGACCGATGACGCGCTTGTGCAGCTCGTCTTCCATCCGCAGGAGCCGCGAGGACTCCTCCTCGGTGAGCTTGAAGACCGGGATGCCCGTCGCCGTGGCGAGGACCTCGGCGATCAGCTCCTCGTCGACCTCGGCGACGACGTCCATGTCGCCGGCCTTCCACTCCTTCTCCCGCTTCGCCTTCGCGGCCAGGAGCTGCTTCTCCTTGTCGCGCAGGCCGGCGGCCATCTCGAAGTCCTGCGAGTCGATCGCGGACTCCTTCTCGCGGCGCACGTCGGCGATCTTCTCGTCGAACTCGCGCAGGTCCGGCGGCGCGGTCATCCGACGGATGCGCATCCGGGAACCGGCCTCGTCGATCAGGTCGATCGCCTTGTCCGGCAAGAAGCGGTCGGAGATGTAGCGGTCGGCGAGGGTGGCCGCGGCGACCAGGGCGGCGTCCGTGATGGACACGCGGTGGTGCGCCTCGTAGCGGTCCCGCAGGCCCTTGAGGATCTCGATGGTGTGCGGCAGCGACGGCTCGGCGACCTGGATCGGCTGGAAGCGGCGCTCCAGGGCCGCGTCCTTCTCCAGGTGCTTGCGGTACTCGTCGAGCGTCGTCGCACCGATGGTCTGCAGCTCGCCGCGCGCCAGCATCGGCTTGAGGATGCTGGCCGCGTCGATGGCGCCCTCGGCGGCGCCCGCGCCGACCAGGGTGTGCAGCTCGTCGATGAACAGGATGATGTCGCCGCGGGTGCGGATCTCCTTGAGGACCTTCTTCAGGCGCTCTTCGAAGTCACCGCGGTACCGGGAGCCGGCGACCAGGGCACCCAGGTCGAGGGTGTAGAGGTGCTTGTCCTTGAGGGTCTCGGGCACCTCGCCCTTGACGATGGCCTGCGCCAGGCCCTCGACGACCGCCGTCTTGCCGACGCCGGGCTCGCCGATGAGGACCGGGTTGTTCTTGGTGCGGCGGGACAGCACCTGCATGACCCGCTCGATTTCCTTCTCGCGCCCGATGACCGGGTCGAGCTTGGTCTCCCGGGCGGCCTGCGTGAGGTTGCGGCCGAACTGGTCCAGGACGAGGGAGGTCGAAGGCGTGCCCTCGGCGGGGCCGCCGGCGGTGGCGGCCTCCTTGCCCTGGTAGCCGGAGAGCAGCTGGATGACCTGCTGCCGCACCCGGTTCAGGTCGGCGCCCAGCTTCACGAGGACCTGGGCGGCGACGCCCTCGCCCTCGCGGATCAGGCCGAGCAGAATGTGCTCGGTGCCGATGTAGTTGTGGCCGAGCTGGAGGGCCTCGCGGAGCGAAAGCTCCAGGACCTTCTTGGCACGGGGGGTGAAGGGAATGTGACCGGACGGGGCCTGCTGACCCTGACCGATGATCTCCTCCACCTGCTGGCGGACCGCCTCGAGCGAAATGCCGAGGCTCTCCAGGGCCTTAGCGGCGACACCCTCACCCTCGTGGATCAGACCCAGGAGGATGTGTTCGGTGCCGATGTAGTTGTGGTTGAGCATCCGGGCTTCTTCCTGAGCCAGGACGACAACCCGCCGCGCACGGTCGGTGAACCTCTCGAACATCGTTAATCGCTCCTCAGAGCGGTCAGGCAGTTAGGGGTCGGTCCCCTCCCTGTCCTTCCGCATGCTAGTCCCGCAGGGCGGGACAGCTCATTCCAACTGCCGACACCCGTCCGGATCACCCCGCTCCGACGGGGAAATTTACTGCCGAACAGCTGACATCTGCTCCAACTCGATGGTGCGAGACGATGTTCCCGCAGGCCAGGCATATACGCATGCCGCCACTACGCCCGTGGCGAACGCGCCCCTCGCCGACACACCGCCCGCCGCCGACCAGAACTGGCAACAAACCGCCGAGCGCGCCGGTCACAGCGTCCCTTCCCACTGAGACTTTCTTACCCGCTGCCACTGACAGTCCATGCGGCGTGGGCCTTTCCCCTCCGCTACGGGCGAACATCCGCGCACCCAGGGATGCTTCCGCACTCCCCTCAGGCGCATACGCAACGCAACCGTTCACGCACGCCACGTAACCTTCCGCCGGGTCGGGAGTTGCACCGGGCATGGCCCCCGCGCTTCCACGACCCCGCGCCCCTCGCGCCACCGTCCGCCGGTGGTACGAGGAGGAGCTGGGCTGGGCGACCACCGGCACCCAGCCGCTGGAGCTGCTCACGGGGGTGCGCTTCGACGTCCTGGAGATGCCCGCCGATGCGGGCGGCGCCGTGCTGCGGCGGGTGCCGCGGACCGGCCCGGTCGCGCTGCTGCGGCCCGGAGGGGGCGCGAAGGCGGCGCAGGATCGACCGAAACTGCTCCTGCTCATCGCGGCCGGCGGCGCGGAGGAACTCCCGGGAATTCTGGACTGGCTGGAGTGGGGCACCCTGGCGGCGGATCTCACCGCGCGCGGGGCCGGCGGGCGGATGCCGGCGCCGGCGCTGCCCTCACGGGGCCGCGCATCGGGCGACTGTGGCCCGCGGGAGGCCGCGGGGTGGGTGCGGCCTCCCCGACCTGGGTACGAGGCGGAGAATTCCCTGCCCACCACGGGGATCGGGGCAGGAATCGGGGACGGTGGGGGCGCCCCCGACCTCGTACGGCTCGTGAGCACGGCGGCAACGGAGTGCCACCGGGCCCGATTGGTACGTGCTCGTAATGGTCAATCGGATCGCGCGTACGGCGATCAGCCGTTGGCCTTCTCGAATGCCTCGCGAATGTCGGCGGGGACACGGCCACGGTCATTGACGTTGTAGCCGTTCTCCTTCGCCCAGGCGCGGATCTTCGCGGTGTCCGGGGAGCCGACGGAAGCCGCGCGGGCCTTGCCGCGGCCAGCGGAACGGCCACCGGTCTTGCGGCCGGCCTTCACGAAGTCGGCGAGCGAGTCGCGAAGCTTCTCCGCGTTGGCGTCGGAGAGGTCGATCTCGTAGGACTTACCGTCGAGAGCGAACGTCACGGTCTCGTTGGCCTCGCCACCGTCGAGGTCGTCGACAAGAAGAACCTGAACCTTCTGTGCCACCAGGATTCCCTTTCATCGAATGCGGATTACGACGGAAAGCAAACCGCTTTTCCGGGAAAAACACAAACCCTTGGGTAGGGTTCACTTGCCCACCCGACGGGGAACGCATGCTTCCGTAGCCATGAGATAGGGGAGCGATTCGGACATAGAACGCTGATCACAGGTGCAGAAGCATGCGGCTGTTGCCCAGGGTGTTGGGCTTCACTCGTTCGAGCCCGAGGAACTCCGCAACGCCCTCGTCATAGGAACGCAGCAGTTCGCTGTACACATCCCCGTCTACGGGTGTCTCGCCGATCTCCACGAAGCCGTGCTTGGCGAAGAAGTCGACTTCGAAGGTGAGGCAGAAAATTCGCCGCACTCCCAGCCAGCGGGCGGTGGCCAGCAGCTTGGCCAGGACGTGGTGGCCGACCCCGGTGCCGCGTTCCGTCCGGTCCACCGCCAGGGTGCGGACCTCGGCCAGGTCTTCCCACATGACGTGCAGTGCTCCGCAGCCGACGACCTCGCCGTCCTCGTCGCGCTCCGCCACCCAGAACTCCTGGATGTCCTCGTAAAGCGTGACGGTGGCTTTGTCGAGCAGGATCCCGTCGCGCGAGTAGGCGTCGATGAGGCGGCGGACCGCCGGTACATCGCTGGTCCGGGCACGGCGGACGGTGAGGCCTTTTGAATGCGCTGGCATGCCCGGACGCTATCGCTCCTTGCCGCCGGGCTCCGCTCCGGGTTCAACTCCTTCGCCGGCCGGCGCTTCATCCGCGGCTTGCGGCTCTTCTTCCCGGGCTGGTTCCCCGGGGTGTTCCGGGGGCGCCGGCTGTTCTTCCTCGGCGACGGGCCGATCGTCGACCTGCACCATCCGTACGGCATCGCGGAGGGCTTGCCGTTGTTCCGTCGACATCATGCCGAAGAAGGCCACTAGTGCGGCCGCGGGGTTGTCACTGGCGGACCACGCTTCGTTCATCAGTGCGGCCGAGTAGGCGGCGCGAGTGGAGACCGCCTCATATCGATAGGCGCGGCCTTCGGCTTCGCGGCGCACCCAGCCCTTCTGATGCAGGTTGTCCAATACGGTCATGACCGTGGTGTAGGCGATCGACCGTTCCTTCTGGAGATCCTCCAGAACTTCTCGAACGGTCACCGGGCGGTTCCACTCCCAGACCCGCGTCATCACCGCGTCTTCCAGATCACCCAAGCGTCTCGGCACACAAGAAGAATAGTGGGAGATGTCGCGAATGCCGGTTGATCTGGTTGCGTTTGGTCCGGAAAAAGGAAGTACGGCCCGGGACGGTCAATCCCGGGCCGTACTGAGCGGGTGATCCGCCGGAAATGGGGGCGGTTCAGGCGCCGAACGCCTTGGGCTCCTGCCCGGCGGCCTCGGCGCGGGCGAACGCCTCGTCGACGGCCGCGTCCTCCTTCGACTTGTTCTGACCGCCCTGGCTCTTGATGATCGTGACGATCAGGCAGGTGAAGGCGACGGCCATCACTACGGGCGGGAGCAGCGCGGCAACGTAATCCATGGCAGGGGCCTCCTTCAGGGCATGAGCCCGCGACGACTACCCCGCCAGAGTACGCAGCGCTCAGGCGGTGCGGGTCTCCGGGGGCGGGGCCGGCTTGCGGCGGGGCGGGAACACCTCGCCCGGCGTCGGGATCGGGCGGTCGGGTCGGGGCTCCCTGGGGCGCTGCCCGGGCTTGGGCGGCTCCCGGCGGGGTCCCGGTCGCGGTTCCTGTTGGGGGTCCTGCTTCGGGTCCGTCTCGGAGTCCGCCCCGGTGGTCGCGGCGCTGCGGGAGGCCAGGGCCGGAGGGCGCGGGCGGGCGCCGGTGCGGCCGTTCGACGGGGCGTGCGGGGAGGCGCCGGAGCGCCCGCCGGGCAGCGCGCGCAGCCGGGCCCGTACGGATTGTTCGGCCAGTCGCTCGCAGTGCCGGAGGAGGGCGCTGCGGCGTTTGCGCTCGGTCTCGACGGCGGGCCGGGCGAGCAGCGCGCGCAGCGCGGCGAGGTCGTCGGGGCCGGGGACGTGACCGGCCGTCAGCGCCTCCTGGAGCCGCGCGAGGTAGCCGGTGGCGGCGCCGGGCAGGGCGTCGCGGTAGCGGGCGAGGTCGGCGAGCAGGAAGGCGCGCAGGCGGGCGCCTTCGCGGACCGCCTCGTCCACCGCCTCCGCCAGCCGGAGGTATTCCTGGACGTCCTGCGACCGGTCGGGGGCGGGGACGCCCAGGGGCGCGGCGCGGGAGGTCGTCTGGAGGGCATGGGCGAGGGCGCGACGGAGAACACGCAACTCATCGGCGCCGAAGGCCATGCCGCCGCGGGATCCGTATGGCATTGGCATGCCGCGACTTTACGACTAATTCGGACAAAAGCCTCTTAATTTGGATCGGTGGCGCGGCAGCGGGGCGCACGTCACACGGGCGCGCCAGTGCGGTGCCGGGCGCGCCCCTGCTGCCCGCGGGCCGTGGTTACAGCCGGCCCACGTTGCGCTCGTACACCAGCCGCAGGCCGATGAGGGTGAGCCAGGGCTCGTGCTCGTCGATCACCGAGGACTCGCCGAGCACCATCGGGGCCAGCCCGCCGGTGGCGATCACCGTCACGTCGTCGGGGTCGTCGGCCAGTTCCCGGGCCATCCGCTGCACCACGCCGTCCACCTGGCCGGCGAAGCCGTAGAGGATGCCGGACTGCATCGCCTCGACGGTGTTCTTGCCGATGACGCTGCGCGGCCGGGCCAGTTCGATCTTGCGGAGCTGGGCGCCCTTGACGCCCAGTGCGTCCACGGAGATCTCGATGCCGGGGGCGATCACGCCGCCGACGTACTCCCCTCGGGTGCTCACCGCGTCGAAGGTGGTCGCGGTGCCGAAGTCGACGACGACCGCGGGGCCGCCGTACAGCTCGACGGCCGCCAGCGCGTTGATGATCCGGTCGGCGCCGACCTCCTTGGGGTTGTCCATGAGGATCGGGACGCCCGTTTTGACGCCCGGTTCCACCAGGACGGCGGGGACGTCCCCGTAGTAGCGGCGGGTCACCTCGCGCAGCTCGTGGAGCACCGAGGGGACCGTGGAGCAGATGGAGATGCCCTCGATGTTGTCGCCCAGGTCGTCCCCGAGCAGCGGGTGCATGCCCATCAGGCCCTGGAGCAGGACGGCCAGTTCGTCGGCGGTCCGCCGGGAGTCGGTGGAGATCCGCCAGTGCTCGACGATCTCGTCACCGTCGAACAGGCCCAGCACGGTGTGCGTGTTGCCTACGTCGATGGTCAGCAACATGGTCAGCGGCTCTCGTCGTCGTGCGGGCCGGCGGGGGCGTCGGCGTCGTCGCCCTCGCGCAGGTCCAGGCCGATGTCGAGGACCCGGGCGGAGTGGGTGAGCGCGCCCACCGCGAGGTAGTCGACGCCGGTCCGGGCGTATGCGGCGGCGTTGTCGAGGGAGAGCCGGCCGGAGGACTCCAGCATCGCGCGGCCGGCGACCAGCTCCACCGCCTCGCGGGTCTGCTCCGGCGTGAAGTTGTCCAGCAGGATCAGGTCGGCGCCCTCGGCGAGGATCGGCGGGATCTGGTCGATCCGGTCGACCTCGACCTCGATCGGGACGCCGGGGAACTCGCTCCGCACGGCCGTGAACGCCGCCGCGACGCCGCCCGCCGCCACGACGTGGTTGTCCTTGATGAGCGCCGCGTCGGACAGCGACATGCGGTGGTTGACGCCGCCGCCGCAGCGCACCGCGTACTTCTCCAGGGCGCGCAGGCCCGGCGTCGTCTTGCGGGTGTCGCGGACCTTGGCCGCGGTGCCGTCGAGGACGTCCGCCCAGGTGCGGGTCAGGGTGGCGATGCCGGACAGCCGGCCCAGGAGGTTGAGCGCGCTGCGCTCGGCGGTGAGCAGGTCGCGGGTGCGCGTGGTGACGGACAGCAACTTCTGCCCGGCCACGACCCGTTCGCCGTCCTCGACGTGCCGTTCGACGGCGAACTCGTCGGTGCACACCACGGACAGCACCGCTTCTGCGATCCGCAGCCCGGCGATCGTGCCGTCCTCACGGGCCGTGAAGTCCCCGGTGGCGACGGCGTCTTCGGGGACGGTCGCCACGGTCGTCACGTCCACGCCCTGGTCGAGGTCCTCCTCGATGGCCATGTGCGCGATGTCCTCCACCTGGACGGGGTCGAGCCCGGCGGTCAGCAGGAGCGCGGCCAGGTCGGGGTCGAGCCCGCAGGTCAGCGGGTCCAGCTCGTAGCCGTCGCCGTCGTCGGCGGCGCACCCGCAGGCGTCGCCGCAGCCTCCACCGGCGGCAGCGGCGCCGGGCCGGCCGATCTGGAGGAGGGGGAGGTCGTCGGGGGTGCTGCTCACGGGGTGGGCTCCGTATCGGGAGTGGGGGCGGGCTGAGGGGCGGTGCCGGCGGTCGGCGGGAAGCCGGCGGTCCGTGTGGTGCGGATGTTCAGGGTGCGGTCGGCGCCGAGGGTGATGCGGAAGTGCCGGCGCCACAGGGCATCGTCGCGGTCCGGGTGGTCCTCGCGCCAATGGCAGCCGCGGGTCTCCTCGCGGCGCCGTGCGGCGGCGACCAGGACGCGGGCGACGCACAGCAGGTTGGTGGCCTCCCAGGCTTCCACACCGGGCTCGGGGGCCTTGGCGGCGGCCGGGGAGGCGTCCACAGCCGCCTCGGCGGCCTCCCGCTGGAGGCGGTCGAGGTCGTCGGCGGCGCGGGCGAGGCTGGCTGCGCTGCGCAGCACGCCGGCACCGGCGGTCATGATCCGTTGGACGGCGGTACGGGCCTCGGGCACCAGGAGGGGCAGCGGGGCGCGGGCCTCCACGGGGGCGGCGGCCGGGGCCGTCGTCCCGTTGGCGGTGATGTCCGCGGCGATCCGCTCCGCGAACACCAGGCCCTCCAGGAGGGAGTTGGAGGCCAGCCGGTTGGCGCCGTGAACGCCGGTGCAGGCCACCTCGCCGCACGCGTACAGGCCGGGCACGGTGGTCCGGCCGTACAGGTCGGTGCGGACGCCGCCGGAGGCGTAGTGGGCGGCCGGGGCTACCGGGATCGGCTCGGTGACCGGGTCGATGCCGTGCGCGCGGCAGGCGGCCAGGATGGTCGGGAAGCGGTGCTCCCACATCTGGGCGCCGAAGTGCCGGGCGTCCAGGTACATGTGCCCGACGCCCTGCTCCTGGGCGCGCCGCATGATCGCCTTGGCCACGATGTCGCGCGGGGCGAGTTCGGCGAGTTCGTGCTGGCCGACCATGAAGCGGGTGCCGTCCGCGTCGACCAGGTGGGCGCCCTCGCCGCGCACGGCCTCGGAGATCAGCGGCTGTTGGCCCTCCGCGTCCGGCCCCAGGTAGAGCACGGTCGGGTGGAACTGGACGAATTCGAGGTCCGAGACCTCGGCGCCGGCGCGCAGCGCCAGGCCCACCCCGTCGCCGGTGGAGACGGGCGGGTTGGTGGTCGCGGAGAACACCTGGCCCATGCCCCCGGTGGCGAGCACCACCGCTGGCGCGTGGACGGCACCGACGCCGTCGTGCTGGCCCTCCCCCATGACGTGCAGGGTGACGCCGGCCGTGCGGCCCTCGGCGTCCGTGAGGAGGTCGAGGACCAGGGCGTTCTCGATGGTGCGCAGGTCCGCCGGCCGGCCGTCGCCCCGGGGCGTGGGGGCGTCGGGCGCGCCGCTGTCGGCCGCGCGGACCGCGGCGACCAGCGCGCGGGAGATCTCCGCCCCGGTCGCGTCGCCGCCGGCGTGCGCGATCCGGCGGCGGTGGTGGCCGCCCTCCCTGGTGAGCGCGATCTCGTCGCTCCCGGCGGCGGTGTCGAAGCGGGCGCCGGCCGCGATCAGCCGGTGGACGGCGTCCGGGCCCTCGGTCACCAGCGTCCGCACGGCCTCCTCGTCGCACAGGCCGGCGCCCGCGACGAGGGTGTCGGCCAGGTGCTGTTCGGGGCTGTCGCCGTCCCCCAGGGCCGCGGCGATGCCGCCTTGTGCCCAACGGGTGGAGCCGTCGTCGAGCCGGGCCTTGGTGACGACGACGGTCCGGCGGCCGGCGGCGGCGCAGCGCAGCGCGGTGGTCAGCCCGGCCACGCCGGAGCCCACCACGACGACGTCCGCCGTGATGGACCAGCCGGGGGCGGGGGCGGTGAGGCGTATGCCGGTGGGGCCGGCGGCGGTTCCGGTAGCGGTCATCGGGTCGCTCCGAGGGGGCCGTGAGGTGGAGTGGACTTCCTGGTTTTCCGGGGGGCTGCGGGGATCGCTCCGGCCGTGGGCTCCTGGGAGGCGGCGGGCTCCTCCCGGGAGGCGGTGTGCGGCTCCTTGGCGACGGCCGGGGACGGGTCCCCGCCGGCGGGGAACACGAGCCGGATGTTGTCGATGAGCCGGGTGGTGCCCACCTTGGCGGCCACCGCGAGGATCGCCTCGCCCTCGTACCCGTCGCGGACCTCGGTGAAGTCGCGGGGGTCGATCAGCGCCAGGTAGTCCAGGTCGAGCGGCGGGTCCAGGTGGGCGGCGTCCTCCAGCACCACACCGGCCGCGGCGCGGGCCACGGACGGGCCGTGCAGGGGGCCGGCGGCGTGGGCGACGGCGTGCGCGTCGGCGGCCGCCCGGTCCTCGCCGAGGGCGGCGAGTGCCGCGGAACGGTCCTGTCCGGGGTGTCCGGCGGAGGCGGCGCGGTCGCGCAGTGCCTCCTCGGCGGTGAGTCGGTCGCGGGCGGCGAACAGCGCCGCGGACAGCGCGAGCGCGGTGTGGCGCTCCGGGCCGGACAGGTAGCGGTTGCGGCTGGAGCGGGCCAGTCCGTCGGCCTCCCGGACCGTGGCGACGCCGACGATCTCGACCGGGAAGTTCAGGTCGGCGGCCATCCGTCGGATGACGGCGAGCTGCTGGGCGTCCTTCTCCCCGAAGAGCGCCAGGTCCGGCGCGGTCAGGTGGAGCAGCTTGGCAACGACGGTGAGCACCCCGTCGAAGTGCCCGGGGCGGCTGGCGCCCTCCAGGACGGTGCCCATGGGGCCGGCGGAAATGCGGATCTGCGGTTCCCCGCCCGGGTAGACCTCGTCGGCCGACGGTGCGAAGACGGCGTCGGCGCCCGCCCCGGCGGCCAGCACCACGTCGTCGTCCAGGGTCCGCGGGTAGCGGTCGAGGTCCTCGCCCGCCCCGAACTGCAGGGGGTTGACGAACACCGTGACCACTACCTGGCCGTGCGGTCCGACCCGTTCCCGGGCGGCGCGGATCAGGGCGGCGTGCCCGTCGTGCAGCGCACCCATGGTCATGACAACGGCGCGGACGCCGCTGCGGCGCGGCAGTGCCCGCAGCTCCGCGGCGGTGTGGACGAGCTCGGGGCCCGGGGCCGGTCGGGCGGTGCCCGGGGGCGGGCTGACGGGCGAGGAGGTCATGAGCCGCCTCCGTGGGGGCCGTGGTCGGGCGACGCGGGGTCGTCGGGGGACGCGGAGTCGCCCGGGGCATCGGAACCGTCCGCGGGCGCGGGGCCGGCGGCGTTCATGGGGTCCGTGCCCTGGGGGCGGGCGGCCGGCGGTTCGCCGGTGGGGTGGTCGGCGGCTTCGGACCGCTCGCCCTGGGGGCCGTCGGGGGACCCCTGCTCCCCCGGCCGCGCGCCCGGGTCGGTACCGCTGTCGGGAGCGGGTCCCGCGAGCACGTCCAGCAGTTCCTCGGCCAGTTCCGGCTTGAGCAGACCGTGCGCCAGCGCCCGGTCGGCGGTCGTGCGGGCCATGGCCAGGTAGCCGGCGAGGGCCTGCGGGGCGTGCGTGCGCAGCTCCGCCACGTGGGCCGCGACCGTGCCGGCGTCGCCCCGGGCCACCGGGCCCGTCAGGGCGGCGTCACCGGACCGCAGCGCGTTGTCCAGGGCCGCGCCGAGCAGCGGGCCGAGCATCCGGTCCGGAGCCTGCACGCCGGCCTTCTGGAGCAGTTCCATGGCCTGCGCCACCAGGGTGACCAGGTAGTTCGCGCCGATGGCGAGCGCCGCGTGGTAGAGCGGACGGGCAGATTCCGCGATCCACTCGGGCTCCCCGCCCATCTCGATGACCAACGCCTCCGCGGCCATCCGCAGTTCCTCCGGGGCGGTCACCCCGAACGGGCAGCCGGCCAGCCGCTGCACGTCCACGGACGTCCCGGTGAACGTCATGGCCGGGTGCAGGGCCAGCGGCAGCGCACCGGCCCTGGTGGCCGGCTCCAGCACGGCCGTTCCGAAGCGGCCGGAGGTGTGCACCAGCAGCTGGCCCGGGCGTACCGCACCGGTCTCGACGAGCCCCGCCACCAGGTCCGCCAGGGCGTCGTCGGGGACGGTCAACAACACGAGGTCCGCACGGGCGAGCACCTCGCCCGGGGTGACCAGGGGGACGCCGGGCAGCATCTCGGCGGCGCGTCGGACGGAGGCGTCGGAGACCCCCGAGACGGCCACCGGACGATGCCCCGCGAGGCGCAGCGCCGCGGCGAGCGCGGGCCCGACGCGACCTGCGCCGACGACTCCGACGGTGAGTCGGGCGGGCCGGTCCTGGGCCTCGATGGAGGGATGTGGGTTCACGGGGCGACGGCCTTCCGTTCCAGTCCGCGAGGGGTACCGGACGATTCGTCGCCATGCTACGCGAGTGCCTCCCGCCGCCCGGAGAGCCGTACGGAGGGTGAGACGAGGGTCTCGAACGACAAACGGAACCCCTCACTCCGCACCGGTTCGGAGAGTTATCCACAGCCCTCGCGGCGCCGTCGCCGGCTGCGCGATGATCGGTCCCGACACCCGGCGCGGACGGCGCGGGACGGAGCGAAGGCGGGGGCCATGACCGAGAACGGACAACAGCGCACGACGGGGCTCGACACCCCAGTGGTGGACGACGGGGAGCGCGACACGGCCGACGACCGGGCGCGACGGTTCGCCGCGTACCGCGGTGCGGTGCGGACGCTGTCCGGCTCCCGCCCGCCGGAGACGCTCGCCGAGCGGCTGGCCCGCCTGACGACCGACGCCCCCGGCGCGTACGACCTCGACGACTGGACGGACCTCTACGGCAACGACGACGGCATCGTCGGCGCATTGGAGCGCCGCACCGCCGAAGCCCTGGGCACCGCGGCCGCCGTGTTCTTCCCGACCGGCACGATGGCGCAACAGGTGGCGCTCCGCTGCTGGGCAGGCCGCACCGGCAACGCCACGGTCGCCGGCCACCCGCTGTCCCACCTGGAGGTCCACGAGCGCCACGCCTACGCCGTGGTCAGCGGACTGCGCATGGTGCACCCGACGCGCGCCCCGCGCCTGCCGACCGCCGCGGAGGTCTACGACCTGGAGGAACCGTTCGGCACCCTCGCCCTCGAACTCCCGCTGCGGGACGCCGGATACGTCCTCCCCAGCTGGCCGGAGCTGAAGTCGGTGGTCGCCGCGGCCCGGGACCTCGACGCGGTGGTGCACTTCGACGGCGCCCGACTCTGGGAGTGCACCGCGCACTTCGGCAAACCGCTCCCGGAGATCGCCGCTCTCGCGGACAGCGTCTACGTCTCCTTCTACAAGTCGCTGGGCGGCATCGCGGGCGCCGCGCTGGCGGGCACCGAGGAGTTCGTCGCGGAAGCCCGCGCCTGGCGCCACCGCTACGGCGGTCAGCTGTTCCAGCAGTGGCCGACCGCGCTCGCCGCCCTGGTCGGGCTGGACCACGAGCTCCCTCGGCTACCCGAGTACACCGCCCAGGCCAAGACCGTCGCGCGGGCCTTGCGGGAGGGCCTGGCGGAGGCCGGCGTGCCATGGTTCCGGGTGCACCCCGAAGAGCCGCACACCCACCAGTTCCAGCTGTGGCTGCCCCACTCACCGCAGGTGTTGAACGAAGCCGGCACCCGTCAGGCGGAAGAGACCCGCACGGCGCTGTTCCCACAGTGGTACGAACCCGACTCGACCGGACCGCCCGGCGTCGCGATGACGGAGGTGACGGTCGCTTCCCCCGCACTGGAATGGACGGCGGAGGAGATACGCACGGCGGTGGGCGAGTTCGTCCGGCGCATCGACGACTGACGGTGGCAGCAGCGGGACCGGTGACAGCCACGCCTTCGCGGCACGTGCGGGAAGGGCCGCGGCCCGGTCGTTCCCGGTGTGCCCTGCTCCGGGGTGGCTGCTCGGAGGTGGCTCCGGGGTGACTGCTCCGAGGTGACTGCTCCGGGGCGGCCGTTCCTGGGCGACCGTTCCCGGGCGACCCGCTCAGGCATCGCTCGCTCCGGCGTTGGGCCGGCCTGCGAGCGCGGTGGTGGCACGGTCCGCACTCCCGCGGGCGCCGGCCTCGCGGTCGGCGACCGGTCGGCTGGGAGCGGGACGGACCGGTGCGGCGGCGCTGTCGTCCAGGGGCCGGACGCGGCGAGCCAGCCGTGCCGCGAGCCCCCGTGCGATGCGCCCGTCACTCCCCCACCAGCGTTCCGCGGGATCGGTGACCACGGCCTTGAAGCGGCGCCACTGCCGGATCTCCCGGACGGTGCGGACGGTGGCCTCACCCGGGGCGGGCGGGGCGGCCTCGCCCCGCTGGGCGGCACGGTAGCTGTCGAGGAGGTGCTGCTGCATGGTGTCCATGGCCCTCACTGTGAGACCGCCGGACGACCCCTGGCGCGCCGATTGACGAGAGCCGTCAATCGACGACGCCGCAGGTCACGGCCTCGCGCATGATGGTCACATGGCCAACGTCATCGACATCACCGGGCTGCCGCTGGAGCGCCTCGTCTTCGCGCCCTCACCGCTGGCGGAGCTGGGTGCGGCGCTGCACGCGCTGTCCGAGCCGGGACACCACCCCGGGCTGCACGGTTGGGTCACCGCGACCAACGCCGGGCTGAAGACCGACCTGGCGGACCGGCTGTGCGAAGCGGACTTCCTGTGGCGGTCCGCCCGCTCGGACATCCTGCTGCCCACCCGCCCCGGAGCGACCCTCGCCGAGGAACTGGACGAACTCGACGGGATCGACGACGAGCGGTTCGTGGCCGCCGCGTTCGAGATCAGCTGCTCCCCCAAGTACACCCGCCCCACGCCGTCGCCCCTGGTCGACGAGCACGAGCGGGCACGCGTGCGGGAGATGGCGGCGGCTCGCGGACCACGGCAGGCGGCGTTCACGGACCGGATGCTGACCGACCCCGACGGCCTGCGGGTGTGGCTGCGCCGCCTCTTCGAGGACTGCGAAGCCGCGTTCTTCGGGGACATCTGGCGGCGGGTGAGCATCCAGTTGGCCGCCGACGCACGACACAAGACCGAGTTGTTGCGCCGCAAGGGGCTCGCGGAAACGCTGACCGCGACCTCACTGGCGCTGACGCTGGAGGAGGCCCAAGACGGCACTGGCACCACCCGCATCCTGGTCGACAAGCTGGCCAGTGGGCGCACGACGGGATTCGCCGACCCGGCCGACCCCGGCCTCACGTTCATCCCGACGTCGTTCGGTTGGCCACATCTGGTGTTCAGCCACGCACCCGGCTGGCGCCCGGTGCTCCAATACCCCGTCGCCAGCCCGGAGTTGCCGGCACCCGCCACGCTGGAACTCGTCCAACAACGACTGGAGGCACTCGGCCACCCGATGCGGATGCAGCTGTGCCGCACCCTCTCGCGGGGACCGCACACGACCGGAGAACTGGCCAACGCGTTCGGCATCACGTCGCCGGAGGTGTCGCGCCACATCGCGGTGCTGAAGAAGGCCGGCCTGCTCCAGACCCGGCGCCGCGGGCGTTACGTCCTGCACCAGCTGGACCTCCAGGTCGTGGCCCGACTGGGCAGCGACTTCCTGGAGGGCGTACTGCGGTGAAGTGAGCTGAAGTGAGCGGTGGCACCGGACGGCAACCGGGGCGGGGAGGAGGGAGGAGGGGAGGAGAGGCCGAGGGGGTGGGGAGGGGAGGGGGCGGGGGGGGGCCCGAACGGACGG
>NZ_BAAARK010000040.1:0-54216 GCF_039532155.1 Streptomyces lunalinharesii | reverse complement strand
ACGTCGCCCTCGAAGCGGAAGTCCTGAGCGGCAGCGAGCGCAACGTCTACGTTCCGACTGGGACCGGCCGTTCTTCTGGTGTCCGTTGCGTGCCAGGCTGCCCGGATGATCGAAACGCCACGGTTGATACTGCGCCGCTTCACCCTCGCTGACGCGCCGGCTATGCGCGCCTACCGCAATGACTCCGCCATCGCTCGATACCAGGCATGGCGCTCTCCTTTGACCCCCGAGACTGCGGAGCAGCAGGTGCTGCTCTACGCGAGCCAAGACCCCACACAGGCGGGCTGGTTCCAGTACGCAGTCGAGCACAAGGGCACCGGTTCCCTCGCTGGCGATCTCGGTGTACGTCTCGACGAGGGCCTGCTGCAGGCCGAAGTCGGCTTCACCTTGGCACCCGCCTTCCACCGCCAGGGGTACGGCATTGAGATGGTGACCTCTGTCCTCCACCACCTCTTCGCGCGCGGGCTGCACCGCGTTTATGCCGAGTGCGACGTCCGGAACAGCCGCTCGGCTGCGCTCCTTGAACGCACCGGGTTTCGCCGCGAAGGCGCGAACCCTGCGCCGGCGATCAACATCAACACGGGTGAGCGGATGGACATGCTGCTGTACGGGCTGGACCACCGCGAGTACGTGCCGTAGCACCACTGGGAGGAATGGTGGCCGAACGGCCTGTCCGAGACTTTGGCGGCATAAAGGTATTGTCGGCCTATATGTTCTCGATGGTCACCAAAGACATCCTCATCGCCCGGCGACACAGCGTCGGGTTGAGCCAGCAGCAGCTCGCCCAGCAGGCGGGGATCGCGCCTGAACGCCTTGAGGCGCTGGAGGCCGGCACTGGCTGGCCGGGAGCTGAGGCGTACACCGCGGTGCTCGACGCGCTGGGGATCGAAGGCCCCGAGCGTGAGCGGCTCGAAGTGCAAACCGGCGCCCCGCTCTCCGGGGACGAGCGCGCCTTCTTCCTCGCCAGCACCTCGCTGTGGGCGATCGCCGACCACAGCTGGCGCATCACCGAGGGCTCCCCTGCCCTCACCGAGCAGCTGCCACTGGCCACGGACAGGTCCAGCCTGTTGGCGTGGCTGCTGCTCGACTCCGACGCTGAGCGCCGCCTGGTCAACCACCGCGACCTGACTGTGATCGCTCGCGCAGTGCTCCAGGCTGGGCTCCGAGCGAACCCAGACGACCCCGCGCTCACCGAGCTCCGCGAACAACTAGACCAAGATCACTCTCCGGCCCCCGGCGCTCCGACCTCCTTCGACGGAACGGAGTGGATCTGGAGGACAGGCGCCGGCCTGCACACGGTGTGGCGCTGCCTGAACATGAGGACCGGGCAACGTCCCGACCTGACCGTCATCTTCTTCATGCCGGACGACACTCCGGTCGCTGCCCCCGAACCAGTGGATGCATCCGAGGAGTAGCAGCGGGAGAGGCCACCGTTTCCCGGCTTCTGACCGTGCCGTCGGCCGTGGTTTACAACGGGAAGACCGGGCGGTTCCGCTCCTGGTGAGGAGCCGAACCGCCCGGCCGGTGTCGCGGCGCTATCCGAGCCTCTAGGGTCACTCGGGCTGAGCCGGACGGAGGTGCATGTCGATGGTCAATTCGTCGGCGATCAGCGTCTGCTGGACGGTCTCGTCGTCGTGGCCGCTGGCACGCAGCTCGTGTGCGGTGCGGGCCATCTCGGCGGCAATGGAGTCACCGTCAGTTCGGCTGGGCAGCGGCAGGTTGGTCACCGGCGTACTCCGCTCATCGCCTCACCGTGGCGCCGGAGCTCCTGCTCGCACTTCCGCCTGGTCTCCCCCGCCTTGCGGGCGGCCTCAGCGGCTTCTCGTGCGGCAGCGGCCTGGTCCTTCTGGGACTTCATGCGGCGCGTCCCTCCGCCTCGTGGTCGTCGCCGTCCTCGCCCTCGATGTCGTCGAGGAGGCCGGCGGTGGTGGCGCACTTGCACGTGACGGTGATCAGTTCGTCGCTGAACCGGATCTTCACGGCTCGGAAGTCCAAGCAGTCGCTGCAGGGGCCGGCGATGCGGCTGGCGACCAGGGTCCCGGGGGTGGAGATGGGGGTGCCCCGCGTGGTGAGTTCGTGGTGGGGCTTGGGAAGATGCTGCATGGAGATCCCTCTCGGTGAGACGCATAGGGGTTTCCGGAGATCGGCGCGGAGCGTGAACTCCTGCCGGTCTGAGGGCTGGGAGCGGGAACTCCCGGCCCTCTCTCGTGCTCGCGCCCAGGGCTCGCCTGAAGTCGGCCGCGCCTGGGTGCCTCGTGATGCGGTGGGTGGAAATCAACCCACCCTCATAGTGTTCAGCTGCTAATCACTTGTCAATGACTTAAGCGTTCACGTCGCGATGCGGCGGAAGGTGACCGCCGGGTACCCTTTGCCGGTGGCGCACACGTTCGAATTCCCTCAAGATCTGCTGGACTCCCAAGCAGCCCTTCGGCGTGTCGAAGACGAGCTGCAGTCCCTCTACGACCGCCTGCCGTGGTCAGTCGCCCCGCAGGCCGGCTGGACACGCAGCAAGGAAGCGGGCGGGCACTACTTCGCCAGCAGCAGGCCGGACTCTCCCGGCTGGACAACGGACGAACAGGCCCAGGTAGAGGCTCTGCGTACCCGCCGCCTCGAACTCGCCACTGCCGTCGTCTGCCACGCGTACTGGGCTACCTCTGATGACCCGCCCAAGGCACGCTCCGCGCTGAAGCACCAGTCCGCAGACGAATGACCGACGAGGACGGCACCCCGCCCTCCGCTCCGATCGCGGAGATCACACTCCCGGACGGCCAGATGCTACGAGCCCCCGTCGTACGACGCCGTCGCGACCGCTCCGGAATCTGGTGGTACGACCTGCTCGTCGAGCTCCCAGACGCTGAGTTCGACCGTCGCCGCGGGCCCCAGCTGGTCACACGCACCGTGCCGATCAGCGCGCCCTACCCCGTCGTCCAACCCGTAGCAGGGCAGAGCTACGTCTCCCTTGATCCGCCCCCGCCCGAAGAGCGTCAACGGTGGCGGGTGGACGACGCCCCACACTGGATGCGCGCAGACCTGCTCATCCACCGCCCCGACTGCGCCCAGACGCGCAGCACGCAGGCCATCACCGACACCCAGGCCATGGAGATGCTCGCCGATCCAGAGATCGCCGTGGCCTGCGAAGTGTGCAGCCCCGACGCGGTGCTGCGGCATCTACGGTGACGGCTTCGCATCCGGTCCTCGCATCGGCGCGCGCTCACCTCGGGGTAGCGGCTCGGGCAGAAGCCCGCTGATCTGGGCAAAGCTCTGAACTGATCATCTCTGGGGCGGGATACTCGCTGGCGGGGTCCGCGCGTCGCGGAGCAGCAGCTGGCGCGGGCCCCGCCACGCGGCGCGTGCCAGGGGTCTGGTCGCCTACCGCAGTATCAGCTGATTCCCCGTCACCGCGAGGAGCCCTGTCGCCGTGAAGTACGCCGCCGATGACCACCAGCTCGCCCAAGTCCACCTGCAGGCCGCCGTCGCGCAGGCCGCCCTCGGCGAGTTCGAGCCCGCCTGCAAACGCCTGGACGCGGTGCTGGCGCTGCGCGGGTTCGATCTGCTGTCGATGGCTCGGGCGACAGCCGCCTTCCTCGACTCGATCACGATGGTGACCGGCAACGAGTGGGCCACCGGCAAGCTCGCCTCCAAGGCCGAGGAGCAGACGGAGAGCCTGGATGAGCGGGTGCCGCCCGCCCGGGCACACACCCTGCGGCTGATGTCGGCCTGGTCCTCGGAGGACCCGGACTCCTTCGAGGCGCTGTTCACCGTGGCGGCCGGCGATGCAGCTGCTGCCGAGCACGTGCGGGACCTGTTCGTCTATGCGCTGGAGTGGACGGAGTACAAGGCCGGCAGCTGCGTGAACCCGCAGTCGCTGGTCAAGGGTGTGTGCAGGGCGCTGACTGAGCACGGCCCCTCGCACTGGTCGTGGAAGCGCCCGAAGGACTGAGCCCGCTTCTACGCGGGGTTCTTCGGCCCAACCGCCACGGGCCCGGGTTATCGGTGCCCGGGGTCCGGGGGACGAGGAGGGGCCCGGCGGCGGCAGCATCGGCCGGACGTCGTCGCGCCGCCGGGCCCGTCCAGTGTCGCCTACGCACCCGGAGTGACTTCACACAGGGCCGGGGCAGCGCCCGCCGCATGCCGGGACGGTGGAGTGTGACAGGGCCCTCACCTTCTGCGGTGCCCTGCGGCGGCGGGTGGAGGGCGGGACAATCGGAGGAGAAGACGGAGAGGGTGCGGGCAGGAGGCCGGGGTGGTCGTCGAGGCCGGCCCGGTGGTGCACGTCAGTGAGCGCATCGATGCCGCAGTACACGACGTCTTCACCGTCTTCCGCGCCGAGTTCCTCTCCGGAGAACCGACGGCCGACCGGCACGACGAGGACGTGTCGGAGGCGGCCTGGGTGACGGTGGAGGAGGCCAGCGCGCTGATGCCGTGGTACCCCGACGGCGTGGCCCCGCTGCTCGCGACGGCCGGGGCCGGTTACAGCACCGCCCGCGCATAGCTGTAGAGCACACAACGCCCTTACGTCGGCAGGGCGCCAGCAATTATGGCTGGCGGCTGACCCGTCGGCGGGGTGTGCCACTGGATCTCTTGGCCGTCACACCGGCCGACGCGGGCCCATCCAGCGCGGACACGTGACCGTGTTCAGCACGTGGACGAACTGGGCGGCTTCGGCTGGGGCTACAACGGCGGCCCCCCGGCGGTCGGTCAACGCCGGGGCCCCTCCGTGCCCGCTCGGCCTCGCTTGAAGGACCAGGTGGAGCGGTGGCCCCGGTGGCGACGAGGGACACCTCCGGACTGCCCCGCCATGACCGTTGGGGGGACCGCCACCGGTCCAGGCCGAGCGTGGGGCCCGGCGGCCAGGGATGGAGTGGCTGGCGGCCGCGGGCTCAGCGCGCGATCGCCGGAGTTCTAGGTGGCGGCGAGGAAAAGCACCGCCAGGAGGCCAGCCGCCACGACCACCGCGGCGACCGCAACGGTAGAGGCCTCCCGGGCGGGGCTGCGCGGCCCGTGGCGCGCGTGACGGCTCACAGGTGCCTCCTGGAGCCGGTCTGGTCAGTGTGCGGGACGTACCGAGGTGGTGCGGACGTCCCGTGATGCTCCCCGGTGGTGTCGGTCGTGAGTTCGGGGCGTTCGATGCCGGCGGGTGCCGCGTGGGCGTGCGGGGAGCTGCTGACGATCGCGAGGGGTGGCCCGAGGCCGACTACGGCGAGGAACGTCAGTGGGCGCCACAGGCCCTCGCCGGCCGGCTTCGTCGGACGAGCGTGATGGCCACTCACGGCTGCCCCCATTCACCTCGGGGTGCGGTGACGGCGTACGTCACGATGTCGCGGTGGTCCACGCGCAGGAAGCGCTTGGGGTCCGCGCCGTGGCGGGGGCGCAGCAGCCACACCGGGGTGTCGGTCGCCGCGCCGGCGATGTCCGTGCACACCCACTCAGCGTCAGTGAGGACGTTGGTCATCAGGTCGCCCACCTCGGGGCGCCGGGCGCTCACTGCTCAACTCCGTCGGCGAGGGTGGCCGTGATCTCCTCGGGGGCCGCGGTGCGCAGCGCTTCGGGCTCGGCCTGCCACGCGGGGGCGCTGCCGATGAGGGGAACGACGAGGACGCACTTGCAGCTGAGGCAACCGGGTGGGTAGGCGTCGGGGTCGGCGATCCGACCGACGGCCTGAGCGATGATGTCGAAGACCACCTCGCCCGGCGGGTACGGGCCGATGATGGCGCGGCGGGTTCCGATGGGGCTCACGGGAGCCTCCAGGCGCCCCGCCGGGCCTCGACCTTGATCTCTTCGAGGTCCTCGGGGATCCAGGTCGACCCGCTGCCGAAGAGAGGGCGTAGGACGGGCTGGCCGCCGACGGCGAGGTCGGTCACGACGCCTTTGCGGTCGGCGACGTGGTCGTGGACCAGGTCACCGATGCCCGCCGAGGGGGAGGCCGTTGCGGCGCTCTCCCTCTCTGTTCCGCAGCCGTCGTATCCGGCTGCGATGTCGGCGACGTCGCGGCGGCGGGTGGCCTGGGCGGCGGTGTGGCGGGTCGGGGGGTGGGGCGTGCTGGTGATGGACCGGGCGACGCTCAGGAAGGCGTCGCGGTCCTGCAACTCGTCCCGGACTGCGTCGAAGTCGGTCGTGGATTCGGCGATCATCTGCGCCGAGTAGGTGACGACACCTCGCACGGTGCCGGCGGCAAGAAGTTCAAGTACCCGGGTCCAGCCGGGGCGGGAGGTCAGCGGGGCCGAACGGTCCGTGTCCGTCGCGGTCTCGATGGCGTCCCAGTCCCGGGCGTGGGCGTACTGGCGGCAGTAGTCGGCGAGCGGCTCGGGCTCGCCCGCTGCGGCGTAGAGCACGACGGGGAAGCGGCGAGGGGGCTTGTTACCCATGCCCGTAACCGTGCCGCTACAGAGCGTGGAAGCGAAGACACCAGGAGGACGACTTCGATGATTCGCCGGGCTCGAAGTCGTCCGCCACGGACGACTGTTGAGGGGGCGACCTTCGAGAGTCGCCCGCCCGATACCAGCCGGAGAGTCAGAGAGCGGTGCGGGCCGTGGCCGGCGCGAACCCGTCCACCCCGGCGGCCCGAACGCCGATCAGCTCGGAGACGCGCCGCAGACGGGCCGTGGAGGCACGGCCGACCTTCTCCACGATGACGCTGGGGAGCGCCTGGTGCCGGCCCCACTCCGGCGCCGCCCGAAGCGCGGTTTCCAGGGTGTCCAGGCTGGCGTCCCACATCTTGGCGTCGGCCTGCGCCATCGCCTTGTCCATGGCGTAGCGGTTCTGCGCTGCCGGCGTGAGGGGGGACACGTCCGCGATGCTCTCCGCCAGCTTCAGCGCCTTCCCCGGCTGGCCGAGTGCAACGTTGATGCCGACGGCCTGAGTGGTGGCCGTGACCGGTCCGAACAGCGTGCCGTGGGCCTTGTGCTCGTCGCCCATCCTCGCGCCGGCGGCGTGGGACTGGCCGAGGTAGTCCGCGGTGCGTTCCTTGTTGCCCATCCGCGAGGCGACCACGGCCGCGAAGTTGATGTGCGAGCCGTAGACGGTGAGCAGCTCCGGTGTTGCGGTCGAGAAGCGCGGTTCGATGTCCACCGCGGCCTTCTCGGCGAGGGTGAGCGCCTCCGGGAGTCGGGCGTCACGCAGGTACACCCAGGCCCGACCCGACATCACCAGGGCGCCGCGAAGGTCGTCGGCGGCGCGCTCCGCCATCACCTGAGCGTGCCCGATCGCCGCGTACGCGAGATCGCGGTTCCCCATGAGGTTGGCAACGTATCCCGCGACCCGGTAGGCGTCGCTGAGCGCTCCCAGCGCCGCCGCTTGGTCGCCCACTGGCCGCTCGTGCACCGCGGCGGCGGCAGCGGCAAGGAACTGGGCGGCGACGCTGCCGGCCTCGCTGTAGTGGCCGCGCCAGTACAGGTCCCAGCACCGCGCGGTCGCTGCCTTCAATTCCGCCAGCGTCGGGGCCTGGTCGATGTTGTCGGGGAGGAGGCCCGCGGCGGTGTCGTGCACTGCCCGAGACAGCGCCCGCGAGATGGCCCGGTCGCCTCGCCCCATAGCCCTCCGCGGTTCCTGCTGGCCGAGAATGACGGAGGTGTCGGTTTCCATCGCGTCGGCAAGCGCCATGAGCGTGGGAAGGGTTAGGACCTTGTTCTGCTCCGCCTTCTGGATCGTGACGACCGAGAGGCCGGTCATGCGGGCAAGGTCCGTTTGCCGGTCCTTGCCGCGGAGGATCTTGATGCGTTCACCTGTCGTGTAGTCCGCCCACCGAGCCATAATCGGGTTGCTCCTTCCGGATGTTCGCCTACTTCGGAAGGTACCCCCGGCTCCGCGTCCGGGGACACGCTTCGGCCCGTACTCACGCCTGAGTACGGGCCGTTGGCGTTCCCGAGTCGCTGGCACCGATATCGCATGGCGGCACACCGCTGGCATTCGGAACCGAGTTGCTGCGTGGCTGCTCTCGCGCGGGGTTCAGAGCCAGCAGAAGGCGTCGCGTACTTCCCTCGCGGCGGCCGAGAGGTTGTCGGCGTCCAGCGAGTAGTCCACGTCGAAGGGGTCGTCTGTCTCGTTCCTGACCGCGTCGCTGGCCGCGTCGAGGACGCCGGCGAACGCGGTGTGGACTCCCGCCTCCTGGAGCTTGTGGAGGACGTCGTCCTGGTCGGCGGTGCCGCGCTTGATGGCGTCGGCCAGTAGTTGCAGAGCTGCGGCCGCGGCCGGCGCGAGGTAAGCGAGTTCGCCGAGCTGGTCGTTGCGGCCGCGCTCGGTCGAGGTTTCCACGTTGGTGATGCGGGCGAGTTCGGCGTCCATGAGGCTCCGTTTCTTGGTGGTCGACGTCAGGGGCAATCTGGCTGCCCCAAGGCGAATCCATAGTGTTCAGCGACTGAACACTTGTCAATACCCCGATCGTCACTATGGGGTAAATCTAGTCACTAGATGTACTGTGCGTGATGATCGGTGGGAAGTGCCCGCCGCCTGCTGCTCACCCAGGACTGCCCATGCTGTGCTTAGCCGTCATCGCCGTCGGCATCGCTCTCCGCCAGGTCGACCGGGTCTGGTTCGCCCGAGGCCGCCCCCGTGCCGCTGGAGCAGCGGAGTTGATATCCCTGCAGCGCCGCCGGGCGAACAACTGGAGCCCGGTACTGCTGTTGTGCGGCCAGTGGCTGCAGATCGTCGGCTGGTGGCTGCTTGCCGGCCGTGGCCCGCTGCCGGCCTTGGCGGCCGCCGTGGGCGTGGCCGTGGCCTGCCGGCATCTGCAGGAGATCAGCCACTTCGCCGTGCACGGTGTGCTCGCCCGCACCGCCCGCGCCAACCGGCTCCTGGGCGAGGCCTTCGTGCACCTGCCCATGGGGTTGGTCCCGGTCGAGGTGCGGCGCCGGCGCCATGTGCGCGACCACCATCCCCACGCGACCCTGGCGGCCGATCCGAACCTCGCGGAGCTCCGCCGGGCCGGGCTGCGGCCAGGTATCGCTCGCCGCCAATTCGCCGTCGCTTTCGTGCTGCCACTGACTCCTCGCGGGATGTGGTCCACCCTGAGCGAGATCGCGGGGAACCTGCGGCGTTCGCCGGCCCGGATCGCGATGGTCGCCACGGTCACCGCGGCCGCGCTCCTGGTCGGCGGGGTGAACGCGGTCGTCTTCGCGATGCTGGTCCCGCGGCTGCTGCTGTACCCGCTGCTGGCGTGGCTGAGCCTGCTGGTGGAGCACACCTGGTTCGACGCCGACCACCGCGTGGGGACGCCGGCCGAGGTCGAAGCGGGGCGGTGCCTTCGGCTCTACCCGCACAACCGCATCCTGGCCGCGGTGGCAGCTGCAACGTGGCTGCCGTACGGGGACCTGCACCACTTCGCGCACTCCGCCCACCCGGCGGTGCGCTGGAACTACCTGCCCGCCCTGGAACGGCACTTGGGCTCCCCGCACTACTCCCCCACCGGACTGCTCGTGGGCACCGAGACGGTCGCCGGTCGACACCTTCGCGCCTTGCGGAGCACGACCGACACCCCCGCGGAAGAGAAAGCGTCGGTCCACCTGGCCGTGTGAGGACCGCTCCGTGCGCGAGGCCCGGCTCCCGGAAAACGGGGGCCGGGCCTCGTTCTGTTCGCCGCGGGTCAGCGGGCCCGGGCGGGCGACCAGCCGATCCGCGGACCGGGGATGCTGGGGAGCGGGTTGAGGGTGCCGCGGGCCACGATGGCGGCCGGACCGGTGAGCTGCATCGTGCCGTCCGAGGCGACGTCGACGTCGAGGCGGCCGCCGGGCAGGTCGACGGCGTACCGCGCCGGGGCGCCGCTCGGGGCGCCGGCGCCGGTGTGGGCGAGGGCGGCGGCGACGGCTGCGCAGGCGCCGGTGCCACAGGCCCGGGTCTCGCCGACGCCCCGCTCGTGGACGCGGACGGCCAGGTGCCGCGGGCCGCGCACGACGACGAACTCGACGCTGACGCCGGCCGGATAGGCGCTGACGGGCGTGACGGTGGGCGGGGTGCGCAGATCGCCGGCATCGTCGAGGTCGTCGACGAAGGCGACGGCGTGGGGGTTACCCATATCCACGTGCAGGGCGGGCCAGGAGCGGCCGCCGGCACTGACGCGGATGCCGTCGGGGCCCGGAAGGCGGGGGTGGCCCATCTGGACGGCCACTTCGCCGGCGAACTCCAGACTGCGGGCGCGGACGTGGACGTGGCGCAGGCCGGCGCGGGTGGCGAGAGCAAAGTCGCCGGGAGGCTGGTGGCCGGCGTCGACGAGGTAGCGGGCGAGCACCCGTATCCCGTTGCCGCACATCTGGGCATCGGTCCCGTCGGGGTTGCGGTAGTCCATGAACCAGCCGGCCTCGCCGGCCATCGCGGCCGCCTCCGGGGCCGCGGCGCAGCGCACCGCGCGCAGCAGGCCGTCGGCCCCGATCCCGAGGCGTCGGTCGCACAGCCGGCGCACGTCCTCGGGCGTCAGGTGGAGGCAACCGTGGGGGTCGGGCAGCAGAAGGAAGTCGTTCTGCGCGCCGTGCCCTTTGAGGAAAACGGCGGGGGCTGTGGCTGTGGTCATCAGTGGTTGCCGTCTCTGGAGATGCGCAGCCAGGCGATCTGCCCGGTCTCGGTGTCGGTGAGGCCGAACGCGTCGCCCCTGGACAGCACGGGGATCGCGCGTTCCCAGCGGCGCAGGAGGTCGTCGGTGACCTCGACCTCGATGTGGGCGATGCCGTCGTCGTAGATGACGCGGGGCTCGACGCCGGCCATCGCTCCCAGCTGGGCGCTCAGGGAATGGATGAGGGCGATCTGCGGGTCGTAGGCCACTGCACCCCGTTCAGCTCGGTTACTCACGGTTGATCTAGTCACTAGATTCCAAGCTAGTGACTAGCTTGTCAATTGGACGATCACCACCCAGGCGAGGAGAGGCATGACCGACGGCGCGTCACGCACCCCGCCCTACCCCTACGAGCGGGTCGCCGCCGTCTTCCGCGCACGCATCGCCGACGGCACCTGGCCGGCCGACCACCGGCTGCCCGCCCGCCAGGAGCTCGGCGCCGAACTCGACGTCGGCGAGAACGTCATCCGCCGCGCCCAGGAGCTCCTGATCAACGAGGGCCTGCTGGAAGGCCGTCCGGGCGCCGGAACCTACGTCCGCCCGACCTACACCCGCCGCCCCATGCTGCGCACCCCCGCACCCGGCACGACGCCGACCAGCATCTCCCCGGCCGGCGTCGGCGGCACCTGGGAGTCGGACTCTCTCGCCAAGGTCCCCGCCGACGTCGACGTCGCCACCCGCCTGCACATCGCGCCCGGCGAACTGTGCGTGCGCACCCGCTACGAGCACCTGGCCGACCGGCAACCGGTGATGCTGACCACCAGCTGGGAGCCCATGGCCCTCACCGGTGGCACCGTCGTCGTCCTGCCCGAGGGCGGCCCGCTCGCCGGCCAGGGCGTCATCGCGCGGATGGCGCACCTGGGCATCACCGTCGTCCGCCTCGTCGAGGTGCCCGCACCGTGCCGGCTCGACGACGACCAGGCCCACCTGCTGGGCCTGCGCCCCGGCGCCCAGGCCCTGCACATCACCCGCACGCACTACGACACCGCCGGCCGGCCGGTGGAGACCGCGGACATCGTCGTGCCGCAGGAGCGCTGGGAGGTCACCTACGACATCCCGCTGCCCGCACCGGGCGACACCTGACCGGGGACATCGACACACGGCCCCGCCGGGGCCACTGGAGGGGGAACTTCATCGTGGCTGCTCAACGACCGCCCGGGTCACGGACCCTGGACGCGCTCGCCTCACCAGGGCTGGCCAACCTCATCGGCCTCGTCGGGATCATCACCCCGGCCGTCGCCTGGGCCACCAAGACGCCAGACCTCAAGAACATCCTCCTGGCCGCCGAAACCGGGATCGTCCTGCTGCTGGTCGGCTCCCACATATGGCGCTCGAAGCGCTTTATCACGCTGCCCAAGGCGAATAACCTCACGGCCATGGATGACGCCGCCTTCTACGAACGCGTCCGCGTGCAGGTCGAACGGGACCTCGTGCAGGACTACGAAGAGATCGCCAACGGCCACATGCGCGTCTACGCCTCCGACGTACCACGCCTGTCCGTCATGCTCGTGAAAACCCTGATCGACGCCCAGTCCCAGCCGCAGCGGATCCTGGCCGCGGACCTGACGACCAACCCCACCCTGCTCACCCGTCGGCGCGAGTACCTCAACGCCAACCGGCAGATGATCGACTCCGGCGGCCAGATCCAGCGTCTGTTCATCGCCAACCGCGACGACCTCACCCGCGAGGCCTACGCCCGCGACCTGCTGGCCCTGATCAACCAGCACCGCCAGATCGGCGTCACCGCCGGCCTGGCCATCCGCGACCGCCTCCGGGCCGAAGAAGCCGTCGACTACATCGTCTTCGCCTCCGCCGCCGTCCTGGTCGAGGAAGAACAAGGCGACGCCGACTACAACCACGGCCGCTCGTCCGTGCACTTCCAGGGCGTCGACCGCTGGGCCCAGCGGTTCGACACCGTCTGGGGCACCGGCGCCCACGCCGCACCCCAGACCCTCCAGACCTACGAAACCGCCGTCCGACCCATGCTCGACGGCGGCACCTGGGACAGCAACCGCGTCCAGCAGACCCTCGACGCGGCGTAAAGAGCACACACGACGTGAGGGCCGGCGAGAAACTCGCCGGCCCTCACGTCGCGGAGAGAGTCAGTTGGCGTTCGGGTCCTTACCGACCAAGGACGTGAGCAACTCCACGATCTGCGCCTGGTTGCGCTGCATCGCCTCGGTCAGCGCGTCGACCTTTCCCTCCAGGGCGTCGAAACGGCTGTTGACCTTGGCGAAACCGTCTCGGACCTCCCGTCGCAGCGCGGCCTGCCCCTCGATCACGGCTGCGAAGTTCCCGCCCGACTGAACCTGCAGCGCTTCAACGCGGTCCTCGACCGACTCAACACGGCGGGTCAGCGCGTCGATCTCGTTGTGCGCGATGGGGTCCTCAGCCACGCGGGGCACTCCTGCCAGATCATGAAACTCATCGGTCATCAGGCGCTCCACGATATCGCGCATGTGCCCCCATTTGGCCCAGGCCGTTTGTTTCGTATCCATGCACGCCGGCCAGTCCACGACGAAGGCACAACCGGCGACCTCAGCCGCGGCATGACGCGCGGTGCAGGTATCGCGACCATGCCCTGGCCGAGGCCGCCGCCGGTTACTCCTCGCCCCACCTCGGTTCGCCGGGGGTGTTACGGCTGATCGTCAAGCTCTGGAAGTTGTCGAACTCCCAGCGCGCTCCGGCAGCACCCGCGTGCGACTCCATCGCCAGGTAGTGGTCGGTGAATCCGTCCGACAGCTTCTCCCGCACGCTCTTGCTGTCGCCTCCGGCCAGCCACTGCTGCATCCCTTTGCGCATCGCACTGCCGCTCATCTCCAGGTCGAGACGTCGCTCCCGGGTGTCCTTCTGCCCGTCGGTCGAGATCACCGAGACCTGACCGGTGGATTGGAAGCGGGCCCCGGCCTGGGAGATCCGAGCCGCGCGCAGGGGCTTGATGGCGCTCTGTCGGGCCTGGGCATCCCCCAGGACGGCCTTGCGCAACTTCGCGACCACCGGGTCCTTCTTCACGGGGCCGGCCTTGGCCTGCTGTGCCTTGGCGGAGGCGCGCTGCAGCCGGGCCATGCGCGACTGCTGCCGCTTCGAGAACGGCCGGCCTTCCTGCTCCTGCTTGCGCCACTTATACAGGGTCCCCGCCGAGACGCCTCCGGCCTCCGCCGCCTCCTTGACGGAACCGATCACCTGGATCTGCGACGCGACGCTGGCCAGCTCCTTTTGCGCCTTGTCCTCCTTCTGCAGTCGACGACGCAGGGTCGAATCGGCACAACCGGTCAACCGGGCCGCGCGCCGGATGCTGCCGGCCGCGGTGACCAGCTGCCGGACAGTGCGGGGAACCCGCTCGCCCGTGAACGCCTGCCACAGGAGTGCGTCTTGGTCCCTCATGCCCCCGCCTCCCACTCAGCCGGCTGGGTGTACAGGCTGGGGTGGATGAGTTCGGCCCGTCGGTCGCTGCCCAGGTGGGCGAGCACATCGGTCATGTGCGCGGCCCCGTGCGGCTTGAAGTGCCCCAGGTTCGGCCCCAGCGGCAGGCCCGGGACGGCGGTTGCGAAGTCGGGGTCGTCGGTGGCGTACCAGAGGCAGTCGGTCATCAGGGCCAGTGGCCACATGCCGGTCGTCTCACCGATGGTGATGATCCGTTTGGCCAGGTGTGCCTGCTGCGTCGCCAGGAGGGTGTCGTTCATATCCGGGCGCCACAGGATGTCCGGCTCGATGCCCTTGCGGGGATTTCCTCCCAGCGCGGGAGAAGCGAACTTGCCCACGCCCTGGGTGTAGAACGCCTTCACCGTCTCGCGGACGGGCTTGTCGATGGTCTCCGGGGCATCCGGGAGGCTCTTGATGGAGTCCCGCAGGTGCTTGTACCAGGGCTCCAGCGTCTGGTCGTGCTGTTCCCACACCCACGCCTCGGTGACCGTGAACTCGATGTCCTGCTGCTGCGCGGCCGCCAGGGTCGGGGTGACGTAGGGGCGAGGCTCGCCCTCGCGGCGGGGGCCGAACAGGTCGAAGCAGCCGGGCAGGTGCCACTGCGGCAGCTCGGCCATCCAGTAGCCGGGCAGCGTCGGGTCGAAGGTGATGTCGGGGCCGGTGAGGTGCGTCAGCTTCCCCCGGCCGAACCGCGTGGAGCCGGCAATCGAGAGGTACGAGGCTCGCTGGTCGAACGCGAGGATGTACGTCTTGGCCTTCTCCGTTTCCGTGAGGGCCGGGCGGTCAGGCCCGGCGGTCAGGCCACGGACCCAGCTGCGGCCCGCGTACAGCTTGACCCGCTTCCGCAGGAACTCGGGCATCTCGGTGCGGACCAGCGGCGCCGCCCGGCCTCCGCCGCGCTCCGGCCGCATCGCCTTCAGCAGGTCGTGCGAGGTCGCCCCGGCGCTGTGGCGGAAGCTGATGCCGCCCAGGTCGCAGATCCGCTGGATGCGCGAGGCGAGCACGGCGGGCGAGGGGTGGTCCTGGAGGAACTCGACCCCCTTGTGGCGCCCCCAGGCCGTGGTGCGGGCCCAGGGGCTGACCTCGATCATCGCGCCGATGGTGGTGCCGTCGGGCAGCTCTCGGTAGATGCGGGTCGGCAGTCCCCACTTCTCCACGCTCCAGCCCTTGTCGCGTGCGCGCTTGAGGAAGGGGTGGTTGTTGTGGCGGCGGAGCTCCTGGAGGCCGCCGTCGACCCCGTAGTCCTCGTCGTCGTCTTCGTCGTCCACTGTGGCGTCGGGGTCCGGCAGGTCGAGAACGGCGGCGAGCGCGTCGTGGACGAAGAGCACGCCGACGTCGGGGCGCCACTTCTTCGACGGTCCCACGCCGCGTCGGCTTCCGCCGTGCCCCAGGCCGAGGTCCCACGCCATCCGGGCGAGCGTGCCGGCATTGATCTGGTCGGCGGGCACGGGCAGGTCCAAGACCGTGCCGTCGGGCAGGTACACCCCGTCGACGTCGACCACGGCGCCGGCAGCACGCCAGGGGTCGGTGTCCGACAAGGGCGCGGGCCACGGGGCACGATCGGGCGTCGGGGCCACGCAGGCCTCAGCGGCGGGCGCCTTCTCCTCGGTCACGACCGGGGAAGTCGCCTCCGAGGCCGGAACCGGCTCCGGCTCCGCCAGGGCCTCCGGCTCAGGCTCCTGCTCCTGCTCTGGTTCCTCCGGCGCGGGAAGGACCTGCGGCGGGGCCAGAACGGGCGGGGCCGTCGTCAGTTCCGACAGGTCGAACAGCGCGGTCGGTGCCGGCGGGGCGGCCGGCCGCGGCTTTCGCGGTGCGCCGTCGTCGCCCTTCTCCGGCATGTTCAGGCCGAGGGCGGAGGCAGGCATGTCCCACACCCGAGTACGGCCGCCGGGCATCGGCCGGCGCACCTTGACCCATCGACCACCGCGCGTGGACTCCCACTCGACCGCGATCACCTGAGCTTGTCTCAGCGCCTCGGTGAGGTCGTAGTCGCGAGCGTTGAGGTCCTGACCGAGTTCGCTGGCCACGCGCAACGCAATCCGGGTGGCCTGCTTGTGGTCGATCCACAGCCGCTCCTCCACCAGCCCCGTCGTCTGATCGGGGACGTGCGTGACGACGCCGAGCTGGACGCCGCCCGGCTTCAACACCGGCCGCCCGCCGGAGGCCTTCCTCCCGTCCTTCCCCTCGGAGTCCTTGACGGTGTCGACCGCGTACCAGCCGTAGCGCAGGGCGGGGGTGTGGTCGCGCGGGTCGCTGGGGTCGGCCGGGCAGAGCCCCTTGCCGTCTACCAGGTGGCATTGCTTGCCGGTGAGGGCCGTCGCCAGGTAGTCGAGCACGCGCGTGTGCATCGCCTGAGCCTCCAGAAGATTGCGTTCGTGATCCGCAGCGTCCAAGAGCGCGGACCAGGTCTTGCCCCACCACCAGGCGGCCTCGTCGGCGCTGGTGATGCCGGTCTCGCACAGGAACCGCAGCATCATGTACCAGCCGGTGGCGATCCGGCCCAGGTGCTCGGAAGGGCGGTTGCCGGCGTAGTCGTTGAGGGCATTCGCGAGCTGCGTCTCCAGGGCGGAAACCGTCGCGAGATGCGTGGTGTAGTCCCGGGCGATCCACCGGATGTAGGAGGCCATCAGCACCGCGCAGGAGTGGCGGAACTCTGGGCGGTCCATGTCCTGGAGCTCGGCGAGGTCGGTCTCCCCCTGCCGCATCTCCAGTGTGAGCATCCGCTGCTGCGCGCTGTCCGCGGAGGCGAGCACCTCGCCGGTCTGGACGAGGCTGCCGCGAGGGCCGCGGGCCTCGTCGAGGTCCGGGCGCCCGTCCCGGTACCGCATGCGCAACTTCGCCTCGGAGTTGTACTGGCTGCGGCTGGCCGTGCTGGTGCGGCGGGCCGCGTCCTGGACACCCTTGTCGGGGGCCGAGTCGTCGGCCAGCATCAAGATGTCCTTCATCCGCCACAGCACTTCCGGGCCCGCGTTCACCGTCGAGCCGGAGGAGCTGAGCGAGAACAGACTGTGGGTGCGCGTCAGGTTTGGGGCGAAGAACCTCATCGTGATCGTGCCGAGGGCGGTCTTGAACGCTCCCGGCAGCCCGTAGAGGGAGATGCTGGAGGGGCAGTGCATGTACGGCGCGCGGAACGCCAGCCCGAGCAGCGGGGCCGCGACATGGGCGGGCGTCCGGTCGATGATCGACAGCGCGTCCTCCATCGCCTGCCGGAGCCGGACGCGATCGTCCGTCGGCGCGGGCAGGGCGAGCAGGCTCAGCCGACCAAGGAACTCGGTGCGCAGCGGAACATGACCGTCGGCGGTGATGCCGCCCCCGGCGTGGACCCACATCCAGCCCTCGCCGTGGCGACGCCAGCCGGTCGCCTTGTAGACCGGCACCCGGGCGATGTCCTCGCTGACCGCGCGAATCGCCGCGGCGATCTGGGCCACCGCGCCGCGGGTGCTGCGGTGGTAGACGTTGGGCCAGGGCAGATCGCTCAGCCACGAGCCGTCGGCGAACTTCTTCAGGGCCACCCTCATCAGGACCGGCTGATCGATCAACTTGGGGTGGACGAGCTCCAGCACGTAGCCAGTGGTCGGCTGCTGCTCGATAACCTCCTCGTCCTGGCCGTCCTGGACGGACTGGGGCAGGCCGGGGTTGTCGGCCTGGTCGGTCCCGCAGTTCTCCGTCTCGACGCGGACGATGCGCACCGCGCAGCCCAGAACGGTGTCGAAGGCGACCTCGCCGTCAGTCTTGCGGGTGACCTTGACCAACTCGCCGTGGCGCAGGGCGTACTCGTCCTTGCGATTCGGCTGACCGACGTCGCCCGGAATCGGCTCACCCGAGGCCACCGCGGTCGCGCGACCGGACCGCGTGGCCGGCTTGGTCTTCTTGACAGGGCGCCGGTCCCCCACCTGCTTGCGGCCCTCGGTGCCGGAATCGGCACGGCGCGCGGACGGCAGCGCGCTCCGGCGCGTGGCCTTCCCCTCGGGCATCGCGTCGTCGAAAAGATCAGGAAGTCGCAGGCCGATCCCGGCCAAAACGTCCTTGGTGTCGCACCCGGAGTCGCAGCAGACGAGCGTCTTACGGTCCGCCGAGTTGTAGTCGATCGCGAGGCTGGAACTCTCGCCTTCGTGGGCGGGGCACGAAAACTTCGCCCTATGCTGTTCTGTGAACGCGGAGCGTGAGCCCGACTGCTCCAGCGCGGAGATAATTCGGGCAAATGAGGCCGCCGTCTCGGCAGCGGGGATGCGCATGGGTATCCTCAGTGCTGTTGGGCAGACAACGCACCTAGTCGCTGGTGAGGCGACGAGTGGAAGTCTCAAACGTTTGGAAGCGTTGGGTAGACACACAGTGGTGTGCGGTCAGCTTCGTTGGTGGGTCTCCGGGTGGTGCCGGGGGCCCACCAGCATTTAGGGGCTCATGCGACGGCCTCCTGGACTGTGCGGGCCCGACGAGCGCGTCGCCGGTTCGCCGCCACGCTTCGGACTTGAGCCTGGGTGCGCTCGGCCAGCGTCTGGTCGGATCCGTGCAACTCAATGAGAGCTCTCAGGTAGTCAGACATGGACCCCCCGGTCTCGTCCGTGACCTCCGTCAGCGTCTGGAACTGCTCAGACGTCAAGTCCAATGTGACGCGATGCGGAAAGCCTGGCCTCCGAGCCACGATCGTCTCCCTCCCTTGAACGCACTGACAAACAAAGACCCTATTACGCTGAGCCCCTGTCAAGAAACCTCGGGTGGCGTGTCGCACCAGCTTTTTCTTCGATCCCACCCGAACCAACGCTCGACGGGCCTTGCAGGTGCCGGTCACAGACCAACCAGCGACGGATTGTCGGACTCGCGTGGTACATAGCAATTAAGCCCAATAGCAGGAGACTTGAGGGAGCACGGCATGTCCGCAGACCACGTAGTACAGGTGGCAGTCACGGCCAACGGCGTTGCATGGGTGGATGGATCGCGCGTCACCACCGAACCGAATGCAACTGCCGCCGAGGCTCGTGCAGCAGCGTTGCGCGTCGTCGCGGAGATGGCCGCAGACAACCAGCCCCTCCAGGTCCAGGCGTCCGACGCTGATGGGACGGTGTGGCAGCTCCTGGTGCACGCGGACGGCCGAGTACAGGACGCTGCGGTCGCGAAGCAGCGGGAGGCCGATCCGACCGGGCGAGACGTGCCCGAGGACTACGCCCAGCAGACCCGCGTCATCGTGGAGGCCTGCAAGGCGGGCCGCGCCGGCGTTGCCGCTGTGCTGGCGCGCCAGTTGGCAGACCAGGCGGCCGTCGAGCACGGCGCAGCCCACCCGTACGCCCTTCAGGCCCAGGAACTCCACGGTGCCGCGCTGCTGCAGGACGAAGACGCCAGCGGAGCGTGCGAGGCGTACGTCATCGCCGCGCGCGGATGGAGCAGCCTCGACTCCCGCGCGTACCAGGAGGCGCTCCGAAGGGCCTATGCCTGCTGGCAGCGCATCGATGATCGGGCGGGCTCCATCTGGGCGGGCGAACAGGTCGTCGCCGTGATTCGCCTTGGCGGAGAAGCGACTTCGGAGATGTTGCGGGCTGCGCTCTCCCGCCTCGACGGCCTCCAGGCCGGCGCTGTTACCTGAGGACGGCCCTGCAGGCCTTGGGCAGCTCGTGAGACCGGGAACCCCCCGACGGCGGTCGTGTTGGGCAGACATTCGCCGGGGGGCGATCACGGCCGGCCCGCTGGTGAGACGGGCCTGGGCCCTGCGGCCGGTATCGGTGTTGGGCAGACGGCCAGCCGGGGCCCTGGTGCGGTGATCCTGGTGACGGATCACCACGCATCAATGCGGTGCGAGCACGTACTCGGGCAGTTCATGAACTGCCTCCGCGCGGGCGGAGAACGCCGTGCCTGCGGCTGCATCCGCGTTCGATACCGCGGTGCGGACACTGCGCAAGGCGGCGTAGAGCTGGTCGAGCGCCTGCTGGGCTTCTTTCAGCTGCGCCAGCCTGGAGCTGCTGGCTGGGGCCCACTGGCCCTGTTCGTCGGTGCGCTTTGCGAGCACGGCGATCTCGGCCAGCAGGCTGTCCATCTGGCGATGCACCTCGGCCATGTCGTTTGCGGTGTAGTCCTCGTCGGTGAGGAGCGTTGGCCTCATGGCGTCCTCCAGGTGCTCTCGCTGCTGCCAGCCGGGCGTAGGTCGTCAACGAACGGGTTCCATTCGCGTCCGCCACCTGGCGGTCGCACCCATGCCCGATCGGTCTGGCGAGGGTCGTCTCCGGGGAACCCAAGGTCGGTCACGACCGCCGCGCAATCGCGCACCGTGTCGTAGACATCCGCCCCCGGATACAGCCACGGCGGCACGCCAGATGGAGTCGAGGCCAAGGACAGCGGCTTGGCCTGCCGGCCCGTGACCGGCGCTGCCTCCCAGCTGTCCAACGACATGGTGAACTCCCCGTGGTGATGGCCGTTTCGCCAGTTATACCAGGGTTCCGCCTCCGGTCACGGAACGGAATGACTTATCCCCGCCGCAGCACCGAACTTGCACCGAACTTTGGCCGGTGAGCGGGCTGTTTTCCGGAGCCACAGGTGAGAGGGTTGCGGACATGATGGCTGAATTCAATGGGAACCCTGTCACCGTCAGCGAGCTTCAGACGCTGGCGCTGGTCAACTACGGCCACTTCACCAGCATGCGGATGGAGAACCAGACCATCCGAGGTCTCTCGCTCCACCTGGACCGGCTGCAGCGTGACTGCCGAGCGGTGTTCGACGTCGAACTCGACCGCACGCAGGTCCTGGAGTACGTCCGCCACGCTGTAGGAGACGAGACCGGAACCGCCGTCGTCCGGGTGACCATCTTCGACCCGGCACTGGAGATGGGGCACCCTGGCTCGGACGCAGCCCCGCAGGTCTTGGTCACTATGCGGCCCGCCGGCGCCATGCCCCCGCCGCCGCTCGCCGTCCGCAGCTTCCAATTTTCACGCGACACCCCCGAGGTCAAGCACATCGGCCTCTTCTCTCAGCTCCGCCTGCGCCGACTGGCACAGCGGGCCGGCTCCGACGACGCGCTGTTCACAGAGACCGACGGACGCATCAGCGAGGGCGGCACCTGGAACGTCGGCTTCGTTGCCGAAGACGGTTCCGTGATCTGGCCGCAGGCCCCCGTGCTGCCCGGCATCACGATGCAGCTCCTGCAGAACGCTTACCCTCACAAGACCGCCCCGGTGACGACCGCCGAACTCCCGCGACTGCGCGCTGCGTTCGCGACCAACACCTCCATCGGCGTCAGGCCCATCAGCGCAATCGACGGCCACCCCTTCGCCACAGAGGACCCTGTCCTCGACGAACTGCAGCAGCACTACGTCGCCATCGAGGGCGAACACCTGTAACCGCACGCACCACGGGGAGTTGAGATGGGCGACAGCACGCGACCGGGGGAGGCACAGGCATGCCAGTGGTAACACAGTGGACGGGCCGCGAGACGCTGGCGCTCCGAAAGGCGATGCGCCTGCCCATCGTCGACTTCGCAGCGCGCCTGCAGATCAGCGATCGCATGGTGGTCAAGTGGGAGAGCGGCGGTGAAGCCGTCGTCCCACGGATGGTGAACCAGGCCGGCCTCGACACGCTGCTCGAACAGGCCAGTCCCGAAGTGACGGCCCGGTTCGTCGCCTTACTCGCCCCCGAGGACGCCAGCGTTCCTCGACAGGTGGTCGTCGAGGCCGACGAGTTCACCGAGACGCAGATCGGGGAGTACGTCCGACATCCTCGCGACGGCAAGATGATGGCGAAAGTGCCCGGGGGGATCTTCCTGGCCGGCCAGGACAGCGAACCGAACTGGGTCGACGCGTTCTGGATCGACGCCCATCCCGTGACGAACGCGGACTGGGCCCGCTACTGCGCCGCTACCGGCACCACTCCCCCACGCCACTGGCCCGATGGCCGATGCCCGCGTGAACTGTACGACCACCCCGTCGTCTGGGTGACGCACGAGCAGGCCACCGCCTACGCGAGGTGGGCCCACAAAGCACTTCCCTCCACGCTGCAGTGGGAGAAGGCAGCCCGAGGGACAAGCGGCAGCATCTGGCCATGGGGCGACCAGCGGACCACCGCCAAGTGCAACGTGAAGGAAACCTGCATCGGAGCGACGACGCCGGTCTCCACCTACCACTCCGGCATAAGCGAATACGGCGTTTACGACATGATCGGAAACGTCTGGGAGTGGTGCGCGGACGAGACGACCAAGGGCCGCTACGAGCTGAAAGGCGGTGCCTGGACGACCCCCTTCTTCCGGGGCGAGCCAAGCATGTACAACGACGCCGACGGCATCGTGATGGCGGACGACGACACCGGCTTCCGCTGCGTAGCAACGCCGGAGAGCATGCCGCGGAACCGGTCGTAGGTGCGGGTAGGGGGAGGGGCCAACCACCGCGGTGGTTGGCCCCTCCCCCTACCCGCACCTACATTCCACCTCTCCGAGGCGGCGGGATCCGGTCGAGCACCTCCCACAGCGGCCTGGCCCCTGCCGCCCACTCCCCCAGCACGTGCCGGTCCACCAGGTGGATCTTCTGGTTCTTCGCCCATGGAGCGGCGGTGCGCGTCATACGCCCGTTGGTCACCATCACGACGACGTCGGCCTTGTGGATCTGCCGCGCCGTGCCGTTGAGGACCTGGAGCTCCGGTACCCCCACCGGCTTACCCTCCGGACCGCGCTTGCGGTGCTTGCACTGAAGCACCCACCTACGACCTTGTGGGTCGATGCCGAGCACGTCGCAGCCGTCGTCACCGCGGCCGCCCTGCTTCGTCGCCTTGCAGCCGTCCCTGATCATCAAGTCGCGGATCGCGACTTCGAAGGCGTCATAGTGCAGGCCGTCGATCTGCGCGAGCGTGAAGCGGAGCGCGCGGGCCTGGACCTGAGCCCACTGAGCAAGTTGCTGTCGACGGTGCAGCCAGAAAACCCCACCAGCGCCGGCCGCAACACCGAGGATCAGCAGGAGCCACCAGTGCAGCAGCAACCACTGGATGGTGGCTGCGGCCACCGCGACCACGACCAGCACACCGACGACCGTCATGCCGTCTACGGATGAGCTGCCCTTCCTCGGCCGGCGCGACGGTCGACGAGCGGGGCGGCGGCGCTGCGTCACCGGCCACCCCCGGCAGGCGCGACAGTGGTCCTGATCATCGGCTTCGATGGCGGCGTCGTGGCACTGCCCTTGATGTGGATGCCGCCCTCCCCCGCGCCCCAGACCAGAATGATGATGATCGCGGCGATCGAGAGTTGGCGCCGGGATCCGGGAGCTGACCGTGAATGGGCCTGCACCTCCGTCCCGTCGCGCCGGGTGTAGTTGCCGATGAACGGCACGCGCCCTCCCCAGAGTTGATGGCATTCCCCGCCTCGACACCATGAGAGCAGCTGCCACTGACAAAGGCCGCTGAACAGGAAAAAATACCCAAGGGTACGGATTTAGCGCTTCGGGCGCCGTCGAAATGGCCACAGCGAGCCGAGCACCCGCCGGAGCATCGGCTCAGCCGACCGTGGTGGCGGCACCACCGGAGGCACCTGCGGCCGCGGTGGCACCCTCGGAACCGGCGGCCGAGTAGCGGCAGGCGCGGTGGGCGGAGCAGACGATGACGGCACGGCGCGCTCCGGCGAGGAACTGGGCTTGGCTTCCTCCACGACGGGCTCTGACGCTGCAGCCGGTTCGACCGGAGCAGGCAGCGGTGCCGCGGCTTGCGACGGCGGGCTGGGCTCGACTGCCTGCGCTTCCGAGGCCTCGGAGAAGTCTGGCGCCGCGGGCAGCGGGTCCTCCTGCGGGGCGGGCAGCGGTGAGGACGCCGGGCGCTCGGCGGAGGCCCGCTTCTGGTTGTACTGCTCGCGGGCTCGTCGGCGCAGCGAGGACCAGCGGCGCTCCTGAGCAGCTTCCAGCCCCTCCATGACGAGGTAGGCGTCCTGCGGGGCGAAGACGCGCTTCGTCCCGCCCAGGGAGGAGAGCGGGATCGGCACCAGCCCCCACCAGTGGGCGCTCGGAGCAGGTTGGGGGTGGCTGATCTCCCAGTCTTTCCGCGAGCCGGCCATCGGGCCACTCCAGTCCTCCCGCGGGTCCGGCACGTGCCAGAACTCGCGGCCGCCATACGGCACTAAGACCGTTCGGTCGCGCTGGAGCCAGCAGACGTGGCCGCCCATCGCGACGATGGCGAGCTGTTGGTTGGTCGGCCGGACGCGCTGATGCCGGACGGGAGCAGCGACGCCAACGGGCTTGACCTGCTTGGGACGGAGCTCACGGAAGTGCTCCGGATCGTCGGCGAAGAACCAGTAGTGCAATGCGCTCGGTCCGTATCGCCGGCGCACCAGGGCGGCGCGGCGGCGGACGGCATCGATGGTCAGGGGCCTTCGCGGACGGTCGATGATGACGACGGGTGGGCCGTCCGGGCCGTTGCGGCACACCACCACCGGTGCCTCTGCGGGCTTCCCCGGGCGGAAGGGGCCCGGATACTCGACACAGATCGCCATGCCGGGCAGTGCGTGGGCCAGGGCCTGCCCGAGGTCGATGACGATCTGGACCTCGTCGGAGATCTGCTTCTGGACATCGGCCCGCGCTGGGCACCCGTCGTCGTCGGCGCCAGCCTGCTTCTTGTGCTCGTGGGCGAACCGCGACGTGTACGAGGAGTCGGGACTCCTGCGGCGAGACAACGAGAGGACTTGGCCGCACATGTCGCATGCGTAGCGCTTGTTCTTGCTCGTGCCGTCGGGCAGGTCGTCAGCGCTGTCTGGGTTTCCTGACAGGTCGATGACCTTGCCTGTCACCGTGTCCCATGCTCGCAGGCTCATGCCTCGATCATGCCCAACTAGGCGGGGCGGGAGCGGCCCTTCGCCGATCCTGTTCAGGCGAAGCCTTTCCCAACTCGCGGGCTCTCGCGGTGCGTCGGCCGGTAGGGTGCGGTTGGAGAAGCGGCGGGTGCCCGGCCACCACATTTGGTCGGGCACCCGCCGTCTCGTTGGTCAGCTGGTGCTGTTCGTCATCCGCTCAGCGATCACGTCGAAGACGCGGGAGTCCTTCTCGTCGGCGAAGGCCGCCAGGAGCTGGACCAGAACTTCGTTGCGTGCGATGCGTCGCCGGTCGAGTTTGTCGGCGAGGGCGACGGCACGCAGCTCGACATCGCGCTTGAGTGCGGTGGGCAGAGCGTTCGATGGCTTCGAAGCGGGCGGTTCCACACCCTGTATGGCGGTGGCCAGTGTCTGGGCGATGACGTCCACGTTGTCCTCGTCGCTGAGGGCGAGGTCGCCGGGGAAGAGCTTCACGGTCTCGCGGAGGCGCTGGGCGGTGACCTTGTTGGCGCCGGCGGCCTGGAGGACCATCTCGTACACGCCGACGGCCGCCTTGAGCCCATGCTGCTTGGTGAAGGGCACGAGTTCGCGCACCTGGCCCTCGGGGGCCTTGTAGCCGCAGGCGTTGAGCACCTCGCCGAGTTGCCAGCCGTCGCGGAGTTGACTGCACCGGCCCCGGCTGATGCCGTACTCGACGTCGGCCCATTCCTCGATCGTCTTGTAGCAGCGCTCCGGTTCCAACTTATGGGGGAGCTTGCGGAACAGCCTGCCGGTGGCGATGGTGTCGAGGCTCTTGCCGGCGATCCAGATCGCGGTGGACAACAGCTCCAGGCCGGCCTGGCAAGCGCCGAGATGCTGCTGTTCCTCCTCGGTGAGGTCGCCGGCGCCGGCTGGGTCAACCGGGTCTGGGATCTTGTCGAGTCCCGGCCGCACGGCCTCGACTGCGGCCGTGATGCGCGCTGCGAGCTCCTTCTCGTTCAGGGCCTGGCGCTCAGCCTCCAAGTCCCGGTCAGTTTGCGTCAGGCTGCGGGCGGCCTTGTCCGAAGCGTCGTCGTCGTCCCAGCCGTCGAGGTCGAATTCTCGGGACGTCATGCCGCAGTCACCAGCTTGGCGTTGGTGGCGATGCTGCGGAAGAAGCCGGCGGTGTCGGACTTCGGCCGGAAGAAGACCACGGGCAGGCCCGCGTTCCGTGCCTCTTTCAGGTCAGCGGACCTGACGGGTACTTCGCCGATGCAGGGGATGCGCGGGTGGTTGCGCAGCATCTTGTAGACGGTGGCGTCGAAGTCGCCCATCGGCTTGGTGACACGACCGATGACGAGTCCGAGGATGTCGAGACTCTCCCGCCCGAGACCGGCCATGATCTTCTTGTGCTGGGCGACCTGCATCTTGACCGCCTTCATTGCCCATTCGTCAACGTCGACCATGACGATCGCGCCGTTCGCGGCTGCGGTCTGGGCGTCAGTGTCGGTATCGAGGGCGGGCCGCATGTCGAGCAGGATGTCGTCGTACTCGCCGTGGAAGTGGGCCAGCATCCGGGCGTAGTACTGCAGCGCCGCCCCGGTCTCCCGCAGTCGGCTGGGCAGGAACACCATGTCCATACTGGCCGGCAGAACGTCGATGTTCTCCACCTTGGTCTTGGCGACCAGCGGGTGTGGGTCCCGCATTTCGATGACCGTGGTGGCCTGAGTGGGGCCCGCTTCGTGGTCCAGCATGGGCACCTTGAGCCCGGTGGTGGCGTTGCCCTGCGGGTCGCAGTCACACACCAGGACGCGCCGGCCGTATTCGGCCAGTGCGCCGGCGAGGTTGATGGTGGTGGTCGTCTTTCCGACGCCGCCCTTCTGGTTGCACATGGCGATGATGCGGGTCTGCTCGGGCCTGCCCATGCGGGGAGACGGCAACCCGCTGGCGCCGCCGAGCGGAGCAAGCGCCGTTTCAGCCTCTGTCTCGTTCATGGCAGCGACGATATCCAGGAGCGCGGGGTTCGTTACCCACGAGCGGGTCCGGCAGCGCCGGATCGCCACTCGACCAAGATCGTTTGCGTACAGTTGTAGACAAACGATCTTGGTCGGCTGGTCACTCGGTCCACAGGAGGTACAGGCCGAGGGCAGTTGGTTCGGGGCGGCGTCCGCTGATGACCCACCCGTAATAGTCGCGGGCGCTGCAGACGTTGACCGTGACCTCGCCGTCGAGGTCGTAGGGCTCGGAGATGGCGCGCAGGTCCCAGGCGAAGCCGAGGGGGGTGACCTGGATGATCCGGCGGCCGTGGAGGTGCGAAACCGTTCGAGCTCGGACCGGCATGCGCGCAGCAGGGGAGTTGGCGGTCGGCGCCAGGCGACGGAAGATCGCGAACTCATCCCCAGTGGCTGACCGTGCTGGCTGCGCATCCGACGACGGTGGGATGTAGGCGAGGCGGTGCTCCACCCACAGCCGGTCGATGGGGACGCTGCGGGCGGCGACGGCCTGGCCCGGGGAAAGCCTGGCGCGCCAGTAGTCGAGTTCGGTCGTGACCGTGCACGACGTCGTGGCGCCTTCGCGGGAGGTCGCCCCCACGATCCGGAGGTCGGTGAGTACGCCCGCGTCGGCCGTTTCGATGGCACGCTGGCCGTCCAAATCGGCCAGGTTGGCGGCGGGTACGGGCACGGCGGGCGGCGGGACGGCGTGGTACCAGTCCCCACCGTCGATCTCCAGGGGCGGCAGGTCAGTCACTGCCGCAGTATCCCGTAGCCCGGCACACAACAAGCGGCTGCTCCAGCGCCCGATTGCGTGGAGCAGCCGCTGCGGTTCTTCAACTACAGGAGCGCGGCTGGCAGGGAGGCGACCAGCAGCACCAGCGACACCTGCATGACGGCGATCGCGACCTTCAGGCCGCTGAACTTCCGCTTCGCGATCTGCGACAGCCGCACGAGGTCGGCGGCCTTGGTGTCCTGCGCGAGCGCCAGGTCCTCCTCGGCCTCCTCGGGAGTGCAGGTGGCCCAGAACAAGAAGGTGCCGCGAGCAGCGTGCCGGATCTGGGGCCGGACCACCGTCAGTACGGTCAGCATGGCAGCGACCAGCCCGGTCGTGCCGAGGCCGACTAAGGCCGAGCAGGCCACAGGGAGATGGCGGCCGGGGAGTGTGCCGACGAGGACCGCGGCCGGGAGCGTCAGGGCGTTGAGCAGGAGTCCGCTCTTGGTGTTGCTGCGGCTGATCTCGGTGTCGACTTTCGCCAGGGCGGTCTGCAGGCGAGTGTGCGCGTCGATGTCGGTCATTGCGGGCCTCTCACGGGTGGTAGGGCGCGAGGATCTGCAGGACGCGGGTGACGTCAGGGTGGTCTCCGGTGATGCGGCGGAGCTCCTTCACGACAGCGGCGAGGACGCAGGAGGCCTGCGTCTGCCGAGCGGCGGTCAGGCTGTTGGCGAGGTCGGCCAGTGCGCTGGCGCAGGCTCCCAGGACGCTGGTATCGGTCCAGAGCAGGTGCACCAGAACGGGGTAGCTGCTTCGCGGGTCCTCGGCGGCCTGGCTGATGAGCTCGGTGATGGCCTGGCGGGCGCGAGCTGCGGTCTCTTCGAGCGACGTGAGGACGCCTGCCGGCGGGACGATGGTCGGGCGAGGGGCGGTCATCGACGGGTTCCGAGAGCGGAGTCGATGGCGCGCACGACCACCGGTCGGAACTCCTCTACTCGGCCATCGGCGACGCTGTGCAGGTAGAGGTAGTGCTCGGCGAGCTCCGTCGTCCCGCGGGCCGCCGGCAGGTCGTCGGCCTCCTCGTGCGCGTCGGCCAGGTTGGCGGCGGCGTCGGCGAGCTGGCCCAGGAGGTTGCGGCGGGAGTTGAGGTAGAGCCAGCGGTCCAGCGTGCTGTGCGGGCGGTGCTGCTCCAGTTCGGCAAGCGACCGCGCGCAGTAGTGCAGGTCGGTCTGGCACTCGGTGACCAGGGACATTCGTGCTCCTCCGTTCGATAGGCCGGCGCCGGGCGCTGTCCGGTCCTTGCCGGGGCCCGGGCGTCTGCGTGCGGACGTCCGGGCCCCGTGAGGGTCCGTCAGTGAACGGCGGTGTAGCGGGGGAGCGCGGCCTCGGCGCGCTGCGCCAGGGCCTGCTGCACATGGGAGTTGGGCTGACCGCTGCGGGCCCGAAGCTCGGCGCGCAGGTGGCGGGCGTTGATGATGGTGATCCCGTTCGCGTCGAACTTGCCGCCGGGGACGCGCGCTCCGTGGATGACGATGATCGGGGTGACCGGCACGCCGAGCGCTACGGCCGCGCGCTGGGCCTCCCACCGGACTGTCGAGATGGCCTCCCGGTAGGTGAACTTGCCGCAGGCCAGACTCCCGTTGCGCAGGCCGACGTGCCGCCCGCTTCGGTAGAACTTCGTGTCCAGGTACAGGGCGCTGCGCCCGGCCGGGTCCAGGACCACGTGGTCGAGGTTGGCTCGGGTCCCAGCCAGGGCCCGGTCGTGCAGAACGATCCAGCCGCGACGGGTGAGCGGGTGGAGCTCCCTGGCAGTGCGGCGTTCGCCTTCGGCGCCCTGCCGCCACCTGCGGACCAGCTGGCCCGGTCGGTAGGCACGGCGGGTCACCCAGAGCATGGGCGCGGCGATCAGAACGACGACGACAGCGAGGGGGGCATCGGCCTGCTGGGCCGGGAGGCTGATGAGGTAGCCGACCGCGGTGGCGAGGATCAGCAGGGGGATACCGCGGCGGTGCTGGCGCCGAATCTCCTCGGTACGCAGGTGTTCGGCCTGCTGGAGGGCACTGGCGCCGGCGTCCTTGATCCGGTGGGGATAGGCCATCACGCACCTGCCGTCTCGGCCGTGCGGACGGCGGCCATCCGCCTGCGGCTGGCCTGCGGGTAGTGGCCCATGTCGTCGCTGCAGGTGGCCAGGGCGGCGTCGAGGCCACCGTGGAGGGTTTGGTAGGCGACCGCGGCCCGCATCTGCTCGAGGTGCGGCGGGCTGATGGAGAGCATCAGAGGGCTGGCGACGAGGATGATGGCCAGGTCGTTTTCGCTGTAGGTCACGGTGGTGTCTCCGTGGTGAGGTGGGCCGGGCCGGCGGCGGCAGTTGGGCAGAGGTCGGCCCGAAGAAGTCGCGGGAGCGCGGTGTGGTGGGGCGGCCAGCTCCAACTGGCCGCCCCACCAGGTCAGCCGCGGGGGTAGCGGGTGTACGCCCAGAGCTCGATGTCCCAGAGTTCGAACTCCAGGCGGACGATGAGTTCCTGGGCTCCGCCGTGGGCGGCGCGGCTGACGACGGTGCTGCCCGGGTACTGCCGGCGCACGGCGTCCACGGCGTTCACCGCCGTTTCGAGGCAGCGATCGGGGAGCAGCAGCTGCCCGCGCACGGTGCCGCTCTCGCCGATCTGCCACGTGGCTACGCGCGGGGTGCCGGCCGCCTTGAGCAGGCGCTCGATCGCGCGGGCCGCGCCGAGCTGGACCGCCCGGTGGTACTCGGCGTCCTGGCTCATGCCGGTCACCGGTTCGTCGCGGTCGTGAGCCGCTGCCAGACCCGGTGGTCGAGTTGGGCCGCGTAGCGCTGCCATCCTTCGGCGCACTCGGCCCAGGATTCGGCGCCGCTGGTCTCGTAGTCGCGGGCAACGGCGTACTCGCAGGCAACCGCGGACTGGTAGCCGGCCGCCAGCTCCTGGTCGTCCTCGGGCGGAGCGGGGACGGCACTGTCCTGACGGAAGGAGGCGCGCTCCGGGGTTCGACCTCGCGCCAGGTCGTGGTCGGCCGTGGCCAGTCCGTAGGCGTAGGCGATGGCGGCATTGCGCCAGACCCGCGCGAGGCTGGTGGCCAGGCTCTGGTGGGCGAAGGCGATCTGCGCCAGGACGCTGGGGTACTGGGTGCGCTGGTATCCCTCGCACAGGACGGTGGCCGCGTAGAGCACGGTGCCACCGGGGTTGGCGTCGGCGGTCGCGGACGCCTGGCGCCGGGCCTCAGCGGCCGCCGACGCTCCCCGGTAGGCGTGGCGGGCCCGGTCGGCGCTGATGCGCAGGCTGTTCAGGCTGGAGGCGAGGTTGCCTTCCCAGGACTGGGATGTGGGCATGGACGGTCGGACCATGGTGGTCTCCCTGGTGTTGGGCAGGGTGTGCGGTCATCCGGCCGGTGCGGGCGCCCAGTGGTGAGTCGGGCGTGGTGCTCCCGTGGCCGGTGGTGCTGTGGTGCTAACTGCTCTTGGTCATGCCGGATACGGAGGCTCCGCTGTATCCCAGGAGCAGGCCGGCGTCGCGCGTGGAAACGCCGCTGCGTACGAGCCGCTGCGCCAGCGGTACTGCGGCGGCGCGGGCCTGTTCCTCCAGTTCGGCCGCCTTGGCGCGCAGTTCGCGGGCCGCGGTGATCTCGGCGTCGAACTCGGCGCTGCCGGTGCTGATCGTCAGGTCCAGTTCCACGTCACCGGAGTCGGTGCCGTGGGCCTTGGCGATCGCGGCCCGGACACGGGCCTGGAGTTGGGACAGGGAGCGGTGCGCGGGGCGCACCTCGGGCAGCTCCACGATCTCGGCCTCCCACAGTCCGCCCGTGGTCAGCGTGGCTCGGACGGGGATGCTGCTCGGGGTGCGCGTCATGGGCGTTCTACCTTTCGACGACCACGCCGAAGGGCCGCCACACGTCCAGCCAGTCGGCGTCGGCCCCGGTCGGGGCGTCGGTGCTGGCTCGACCGAGGGTGGCTCGGAGCTGGGTGAGCAGCTGCGGCAGCTCCTCGGCGGCGCGGCGCTGCAGCGCGGCGTCGTCGGGCACGGTGGACAGCTCCACCAAGGTGCACGCGGCGTTGTTGGCCAGCCCCGGGTCGACCGCGGCCTGTTCGGCGGGCGGTGCGGCGTGGTGGGGGATCATGAGGGACAATGTTCACGCTCCTTTGGGAGTTGGAGGGCGCGGCGACTCGTTGGCATGCGGGAGCCGCGCCCTTGCTGTTGGTGAATCCCAACCCCTCCATACTGTTCAGTCGCTAATCACTTGTCAATGATGCGAGCGAATGCGGTCGGGGATGTCACTCTCCGCCCGTGCGATGTCAGACCCTGCACGTACCGTCGCCCAGATACGGACACACCGGACCTGAGGAGACCCATGGGAGACATCGCGATCAACAGAGCAGCCCTGGACCGATTGCTCCGGCACGCCGGCAGCCGGGCCACCACCTACCAGCAGGCGTTCGACGCCCTGGCCCACAGCCACAAGGGACGCCCTGCGGCGGACATCGTGCCGTTGCTCCGACAGGCCGCCGACGAGGCGCTGCTGGGCTTCCGACACCAGGACTTCGTCGACCAGGCCGAGGCCATCAGCCGCGGCGCACCGTACGAACTCCGCATCACCGTCACCTGACGCACCGGTGGGCCCGATCCGTAGATCGGGCCCACCGGTGCGTTCTGGCTCAGCTCTTGGCCGTCAGCGCCCCCTTCGTCAGCCGGCCGAACCTCAGCCCCTCCTTCTGCGCGTTGTACTGCCGCACCCGCACGTCCTTACCCGGCCTGGGCGCCTCCACCAGCAGTCCCGGGCTCACCACGACCATGACGTGCGCCGGACCGGAGACACCGGCTTGTCGGTCGAACTCGCTGAAGATCAGGTCTCCTGGTTGCTCGTCACCGCTGGGCACCGGCGTGGTCACGTCCGCCATCTGCTGGCTGGTCCGGACTGTCAGCTCGTAGCCGGCCTTCCGCCAGCCGTAGACGATCAGCCCCGAGCAGTCGAAGGAGTCCGGACCCGTAGCGCCCCACACGTACGGCTTCCCGACCTGCTGCAGCATCACCTGCAGCGCCTCGCCGGTCGGCCCGGCCGGCGTCGCGACCGCCGGCGAACATCCGCTGGTGTCGACCTGGGTCACCGCCCCCGTGCTTCTGCCGATCGAGGCGACGATCTGCACCGCCTGCTTCTCGTGCTTGGCGTAGGCGTCCGGGAAACCGGAGCGCTCGACCGCCTGGGCTGCGTCGGTGATCGACATCCCTTCCCACCCGGATACGCCCTGCAGCACCGTGAAGAACTTCTGCGCGGAGTAGGAGGGGGTGAGGATCTGCTCGCGGGTGCCCCAGCCCATCGACGGCCGCATCTGGAACAACCCGAGTGAGTCCCGATCTCCGCCAGCGACGTTGCGTAGGCCGGACTCCTGGAGAGCGGCGGCGATGGCCACCACATGGCCTCGTGTCGGTATCTGCATCTGTTGTCCCACCGCGATGATCACCTGTGAGTTCTTGATCTGCTCCGCGTTCAGGCCGGTGCGCCCATCGCCCTCGCCTACCGCGACGCCGTCCGCGGGGCAGCTGACTCCGGTCATGGAGCCTGCCGCAGGCGTCAGGGCGAGGAGTTGCCCGACGGAGACGGCTACGAAGGCGCCGGTGCCCAGGATGGCTGCCGCCGTGGCGGCAGCCACCTTGCGGCCGGCCCGGGAGGACGCCGCATTCAGCACCACGGCCTACCCCACAGCCTGGGCGCCCGGCTCGATGTCACGCACCAGCCAGCCGTTGCCCGTCCAGACCATGCCGACGCTGACCTGCCCCGCGTCCGTATCGACCGCAGCCGAGGTCAGCTCGCCTCCGCCGGTGTCGGTGACCTTCGCGCCCCCGACCTTGGTGGCCTTGATCCGCGACGGGTCGGTGGTCGCCAACTTGGTGGCCAGCCGCTCGGTGCAGCTCGGCGCGAGCGTGGCGTACCACTGCTTGGACTCGGTGTGGGATGCCCAGGCCGCGACGAAGGCGCGGGCAAAGACGACCGCGCCGTCCAGGTCCGGCGAGGCGCTCGGGCCGGCCGACGGCGAGGAAGCCATGCTCGGGCTGGCCGAGGCATCCGGCGCCGCGGGGGAGGGCTGAGCATCACCGGCCGGGGCCGAGCTCGGTGAACTGCCGGTGTTGAGAGCACTGATCACACACAGCACCACCACCAGGGCGATCAGGACAGCGGCCAGGCGCTGGGGGCTGTAGAGCGGCCAGCGCAGCCACGTACGGATGTGCTCACGCATCAGGATTCCCCTCCTCCGCACCGCCACCGGTCCGGTGCGCGGTGAACCCTTCACTCGGGCTGTAGATCACGAACGTGGTGCTGCCGTCGGGCTCGGTCACCGCCGGCGCCACCCGCGGTTCCGGCCGGTCCTCGCCGACGGGGCCGGGGGATGCCTGCGGCTCGCTCTCGGCGCGGGGCGCGCCGCCCTGCGGCGGAACCGGCCCGCGTGGTCCGGCCGGCGGCAGCGCGGCTGCCGGCGCGGCCGCGCCGACGAGGGCGTGGTCATCGGGGACGGGAGTCGAGGACGGGGCCGTCCACGGCTCCGCTGTCACGGTGGTGCCCGCCTCGGCCGTCTCTGGCTGCTCGCCGCCGTCGCTACCGGCTGTGGGCCCGGCCTGCGGCACGTAGGTCGGCTGCTGCGGCGTCTCGTCGCCTGCGGACTCCTGGGGCTCGGAGACCCACGGCACGTCGCCCTCTTCACCGCGGCTGGGGGCCCAGTAGCCCTCATCCTGCTGCGGCGCGGCGGGGCGCGGCTGGTAGGGCCGCTCCTCAGTCCACTCCGTCTCACCCGGGTACCGCACGCTCCGCTCGACCAGGGTCTCCTCGACGGCGTCCTCCGCCGCACTCCCGGCGGCGCCGGCCCCGGTGGCGCCGCCACGGCCGCCGTTGACCATCTGGCCGATCTGCCGGGCCGACATCTTGCCCTTGGCGTACCCCAGGACACCGCCGGCCGCGGCCGCCTTCGCCTTGCCGAGGATGCCGGTGCCCGCCTGGAACCACTCATTGTTGGGGCTGACCATGGAGTTGAGGCGCCTGAAGGGCCGGCTGATCGCCCACAGCATGACCGTGATGATCCAGATCAGAACGAACGCGAACCAGCCGCTGATGCCGTTGTCGGAGTCCAACAGCACCTTGATCAGCAGCGTGTCGACCGCCGCGGCGAGCACGAACAGCGGCGCGTTGACCAGGGCCGCCGCACCGCTCTTGAACAGCGTCTGCAGGGTTCCGCTGAACCGCTTGTGCAGCGCGATCGGCGCGATGGCCGGCAAGAACACCAGGATCATCTTCAGGATCAGCCGCGCACAGATGATCACGATGGAGGAGGCGAACGAGTACCAGTTGCTCGGGACCGCCCCGATGACGCTGCTCATCGCGGCGCCCATGCGGCCATCGGCCTCACCGGTGAGGTACTTGTACGCGTCCGGGTCGGAGTCCTTGATCTGGGAGGCGATCTCCTCCCAGCGCTTGGACTTGGCCTGCATGACCGTGGCCCGCTCATCCGCCGGCAGCCGCGACTCCGCCCAGGTCAGGCTCTGCGCATCGAGCAGCTGCACGCCGTACTTCTTGGCCGTCTGGGAGTCGGCGGAGCCGAAGGTGCCCTCGGCCCACGACCGGTAGAGGATCGCGCTGGTCAGGAGGTTGCCTTGGCTGGTCGCGGTGTCTCCACCGTGGTCGGTGTCCCCGGCGACGCCCTGCTGGATCCGGCCGACGGTCTGCGTCAGCGCAGTGTCCGCCAACTTGCCCGCCTCCTGGGGGTAGTTGAACGCCAGGCTCGTGATCGTCATGACGAGCATGGCCCAGGCGAGGCCCTTGACGACGTCCGGCAGGTTCCGCGACCGCGCTCGGTAGACGATGCCCAGGCCCAGGACGAGCAGGCTGATCACGATCCACGGCTGGTAGACCGCCTTGGAGACGGCCTGGGTGGCCGTGCCGAAGACGTCGTTCAGCTTGCCCAGGAACCCGTCGCCGGTCGCCTCCTTCTGAAGGCCGATCGCCAGGGTCGTCCACCACTTGGACATGTTGAGAACCGTGTTGGCGATCTTCGTCTCGTACTCGGTCCCGGCAGCGCTGACCATGCCGGACACGCCCTGGCACTGCAGGTCGTAGGTGTGCCACTCCAGACCGGACACCCCGTACTGCTCCCAGAGGTGGGCCTGCGCCTGCGGCTTGGTCGGATCCATCGGCGCCGGCGCCGTCTTGGGAGGCGTCGCTGCCCAGGCGGCGGGGCCACGGTCCGGCAGGGCCGGCGTGGGCGCCGTGCGGCAGCCCGGCGTCAGCCCGCCGAGGTCCGGGGTGCCCTTGCTGCGGGTCTCACACAACTCCTTGACCTTGCCTGTCAGCAGGTCGCAGGGCGTGGGGAGCTTCGGGGGCGGGGGAGCTGTCTTGCCGTTCTGCTGCCGACAGTCGTCCTTCGCCGGCCCAGACAGCCCCCGGCACGGGTCCGGCTGGTCCTTCCCCGTGCCGGGCGCGGGGTCGCGTTGGCAGTACCCCTTGACGTTGTCGGGCAGCTTGTCGCAGTCGTCCGCCCGTGCGGCGCCGGCCTGCGGGCCGACCAGGAGGTACCCGACCAGGGCGAGGACCAAGGCGAGGAACCACGTACGCCGTCGACTCGCTCGCAGTGTCAGTGCCGTCATCAGGCACCGCCCTTGACCAGGTCCAGCACGTCGTCGGACATCCACGGGTTGGACTCCGCGGTCTTCGCCGCGAGCGGGGCCGCGGTCGTGTTGAGCGCCTGAAGGAGCGAGGGGCGGTGCTGCAGCGCGATCCGGATCCGCTCGATGCCGCTGACCCCGTCGGCGAAGACGAACTCGCGGTCGAACTGGTCGGCCTTGTGCTGACCGGAGCTGTCCCTGCGCGGCTGGGACAACTCCGCCAGCACCCGCTCGTACCCGCTGCCCGGCGAGATCCCCAGCAACTGCAGGGCCGCCCGCTGCGCCTCCGCACTGGTGGTACGCCCCAGGAAGACGCTGTCGATCCAGTTCGCCAAGTCCGCGGCGATCAGGTCACCGGCGTCCTGCGAGGCAACCAGCGACCGGCAGTTGTGCTTGCGGCTGTCGCGACCGGTCTTCTTCGCCAGGGCCCTGCCGCTGCTGACACTGAGCAGCGCCCACGCCTCGTCGAGGAACAGGCCCTTCCGCTCGCTCATCTCGCGGTGGTAGATCGTCCGCTGCGCGTACCAGCCGGCCAGGTACAGCAGCGGCATCGAGTACTGCTCCTCCAGCGTCCACTCGTTGCTCGGGACGCCCGCCGTCGGCAGGGACAGGCCTCGCAGGCTCATCACCACCAGGCGGTGGTGCTCGGTGAGGTAGGTGTCGTCGCCCCCGTCGACCTGCGGAAAGATCAGCTGACCCTGCGGCAGCTCGGCGGCGCCTTCGAGCAACTCCGCGAGGTGCTTGGCGTGCTCCTCCAGCGACCCCTCCATGGCCCGCAGGGCGGAGATGATGGCGTACGGCGAGCTGTTCACGCTGGTGTCGGCACGCTGAGACGCCATCAACAGCGCCTTGTTGGTCGCCTCGCTGGAACGCAGGGAGGAGTCCAGCAGGCCCCGTAGGACGTCCACGGCCAGCGTGCGGCGCTGGGCCTGCGCGGACTGCACGGCCGCGCGGTAGGCCCGTTCGGCGGCTTCCCTGGGGTCGGGCTTGTCACGGTAGGCCGGCAGGTCGGGGGTGTAGTGGTCGGCCCGGGGGTCCGGGATGATCCGGAAGGGGTTGAGGGTGCCGGGCTCCGCGGCCATCAGGTCGACCTCGCGAGAGAACGGCCGAAGCTCGGGCAACTGGCACAGGCGCACCAGCGGACCGGACGGGTCCAGGACGGTGAACGGCACGCCCATTCGTGCGCTGTCGTAGGCGATCTTGCCGGCCAGCGTGGACTTTCCACCGCCGGGGGAGGCGACGATGACGGTCAGGCCGGACCGCTCGTGAACCTCGGTCGACCGCCAGGGGTGCCACATGACCGCACGGCGGCTGGCACCGGAGGTGTAGCCCAAGTTGGGGCCGGACCGGTCGCCCACCAGCGCGGAGGCTGCGGGCAGCGCGCCGGCGAGGGTGGTGACGGGCATGCGGCGCTGGTAGGCGTCGTTCGCCAGGGGCTCGCACGGGATGAACTCCCGCGCCATGCGGTACTGGTCGGCGCCGTGGTGAATCAGGATGTGCCCCTTGTAGAGCCGCTCGACGCGCTGGGCGCGGTCGTGGACCTGCTCGGGGGTGGTGCCGGCGACCGCGATGCGGATCCAGCCGCGGACACGGGTGGAGACCCCTGCGAAGCCGTCGGACCTGACTTCGTCCTCGGTGTCCAGGCCCTGCTGACGCTGGCGCGCCAGCTGCTGGGGGATGTCGACGCCGTGCTCCTGGTGGTGGCGGACCTGGTGGTAGATGCGCTGCAGTTGGTCGCGCATCTCCTTGTTGACCTCATCGCCTTCGCGCACCTCGAAGGTGGCGCTGACCTCGTACGGACACGGCAGGCGGTCCAGGCGCTGCAGCCACGGGGCGTGGCCGGTCTCGGGGATCGCGGGCAGGCTCATCCGGCCCATCGTCAGCACCGAGACGTACCGGCGCAGTTGGCGTCCGTCCCGGGTGCCGATGACCTCGATGTGCGGCCCGTACGGCTCGGGCGAGCGCCACTCGGCGGCGTCGGTGTACTCGGCGAGGTCGGCGGTGTGCCAGTGATCGGTCGTCTGCGGGGGCACGTCCAGGGGAGCGGGCAGCCCCAGGGACAGGGATCGGACCAGCAGCCAGTGCATCTCGTCGGGCGTGGCCGGGATCGCGGACATGCCGGCGGCGCCCATGGTGGAGTCGACCTCTTGCAGTTCGCGGCCCAGGGCGTCGAGTTCCCGCTGGGAGGCGCGCAGGTACTTCGCTGTCGTCCGCCCCAGGCCGGAGAGTCGGCCGATGCGCACCCCGTAGTAGACGACCTTGTTGTCCAGCGGCAGCTGCGCGACCTTCAGCTGCTCTTCGTGCAGGTAGCGGTCCCAGCCCGGGAGGGGGTGGATGACGGACTCGTCGAGGGCGCGGGCCCAGCGCGCGACAGGGTAGGGGCGGTGGGTGATGCGCAGGTGAAGGCGCCGGCCGGTCAGATCGGCCAGGCGCTGGGCGTGGGTGACCAGCAGGGTGTTGCGGTCATCGTTTGACAGGAAGCTCCAGCGCTGCGGTGCGGCCACGTACCAAGCGGTGACCGTGCCGGTGCGGGAGACGACGAGGTTGCCGATGACGTCGGTCAGCTGGAGGCCGGAGAGGTAGGGGCGCGCGGTCTTGTCGTGGTGTGTGGTGGTGAGGAGGCGGCCGAGCAGGCCGCGGCGCTGTTCGGCGCGTTTGGTGGTGGTGTGGTGCTGGGTCACGAAGGTTCCCCTTGCGGTGTTGGGCAGGCGCAGTGGTGTTCTGCGCAGGGGTGAGGTGAGGGTCAGCTGTTGTTCTGGCGGGCGCGACGGCGCACGCCGGCGAGGGTCAGGGTGGTGTGGCCCCGGCCCTTCTTGCGGCCGCGAGGTGCGGCGACCTCGTGGAGGAACGTCGCGGCGGCGGCTTTGACGGTGCGTTCGTGGCTGATGTGCTCCATGACCGCTGTGGTGAGGCCGATGGTGACCAACAGTCCGTAGACCGCGTTCCAGGCGCCGATGACCCCGGTCCAGATCTCCAGCGCCAGGATCAGGATGTAGAGGGCGGCCCCGATGGCGTAGGCCCTGTAGCGCACCCTGAAGGGGAGGGAGCCGCGGGGCGGTCCCAGAAAGACGTCGTCGACGGCGTAGACCTCGTCGTCGGTGGTCATTCGCATGTCGGCCGCCTAGCTCTTGCTGTCGGTCCAGATCCAGCCGGCGAGGAAGTCGCCGATGTTCATGCCCTTGGTGGCCATGCCCATCACGGCCATGCCGACCAGGGCGATCCCGCCGACCATGAGAGTGCCGGACCAGTCCTTGCGCTTGGCGCCGTAGAGGATGACCAGGCCTGCGACGAGGATGCCAACCTGCAGGGCGTCGCCCTTGAGGAAGCCCTCCAGGCCTCCGGTACCGAAGGCGGCGAGCTGGACGCTGCCGCCGGTCATCGCGGCGCCGGCCGCAACGGAGTTGTACGTCGAGGTCAGCGGGCGGCGCAGCAAGCGGCGCTCGGGGCTGACGTGTTCGAGGGCGCTGCGCACCCGGGGGGTGAGGAGACGCATCGTTACCTTCCTGCCAGTATGTTTTAGTTTCTCAAGTCACCATAGTTTCTGGTGACTTGGCGTACCAGCATAAGCCCATCCCGCGCTGAAAAGGCAACGAAAACGGCCCGGTTATGGGGTATCCGAGGGCGGACAGGCGAGAACTACCATGTCTCGTGAAACTCGAACGGCAGCTAAAGGGGGAGATTGTGGGGCATAGGTGGCGTGTGGATCGGCCTCGGCAAAGGCAAGGGGGGCGCGGGATGCACCACCAGCGCCCTGGAACTGGCCTACGCGGCCACTCAACGCGGGCGCCGCGTCGCCCTGTTGGAGCTCGACCCCCAGGGCAACGCCACGGACGTCGTGGAACCGACCACCCGAGCGGTAGGGATCAAGGACGCCCTCGCCTCGCTCGCACCCACCGGCGGCCAGCCGCGTCCCGCGCCGCTGCCGCTGGCCGAGGTCCTGGTGCCGACGGCCTGGGAGCGGCTCCTCGTCGCACCAGCCGACCGCTACCTGGGGAACCGCGCTGTCGACATCACCCCCGAAGGGATTTCCGCACTACGCAATGCCCGCCTCTCGGGTGAGCTCGAAGGCATCGTGGACGACGTCATAATCGACCTCCCGCGAGATATCGGAAAACTATCGGCCACCGGACTTCTGGGTATGGAGTATCTCTTTGTGGCCGCCCGTGCCACGGTGTGGGGAGCGCAAGGGGCCGAAGAAATGCGATACACAGCATCACGTGTCACGCAAAAAGGAAACCCGGAATTGTCAGTCGCCGGCGTAATCGTTACCGAATATGACGCATCAAAGGATTCCGTCAGGGTGCTCGGGGAAATGCGAACCCTTTTCAAAGAGGCACTTATTGAACCCCCGATTCCTCGACGATCGAGAGTCCGTGAAGCAATCGAGAGCTACCACACGCCATGCCGCGAGTACGGGGGAGCGGACCTGGAAGAGGTAGCGGACAGGTACCAGAAAATCTATGACGACCTACTGAAGAAGGTAGAAGGAAAATGACATCCGGCAACTCAAGAGAGGGTGCCACTCGCACGCGACAGGGCCGCGGGAAAACGCGACGACAGCCCGCAGGAATTACCCCGCGCGTCGAGGCGGATCCGGTGGATGTCGTCCTCGGCGACATGGCCGGCGCCCCCGGCGACGCGACGCGACGCGACACCGGGCCCCGCAGCGACACCTCGGGCGACACCGAGCGACACGCGACACGACACCCACAGCGACATGGCGACACAGCGACACAGGGGGCGGAGGCGACACCGCCGTCCGCGACATCGTCTCCCGCATCCGTGTCGCGACAGGGTCGGACCTCTCGCGACATCCCCCCGAGCGACGGCCGCCCTTCAGCCGGCGCTGGCGACGGCGCGGCGACAGCGTCAGGGGGCGAGGCCTCCGCGCCGGCGACAAAGGTCGAGCGAGGCAAGAACTTCTCGTTCACGCTGACGCCGAGCCTCATGGCCCGGGCCCGCTCAGCGCAATGGCACACCAACACCCGAGCCGACGGCTACCAGACCGTCTCGGCCATGGTTCGCGATCTGCTCGCCGCGGAGGTCGAGCGCCTGGAGGCGACCTACAACGCGGGCCGCCCCTTCCCGCTCGTCGAAGGCCGGCTGCCTTCGGGTCCCGGGCCAGAAGGGGCCGCTCGGGGCGCCCAGCTGCGCGCCCGCAACCGCAAGGCCCAGCAGACCGAACAGTCGGCCCCAGCCGAGGCGGCCGGAGATGAACACCTCGCGTAACGAAAAAACCCGCCTCGAAGGGCGGGCAGTGAGGGGACGCTGATTCCTCAGATCCTCCTTCGTGCGGTTCAGGATCAGCGTACACCCACTGTCAAGCCCGGAGAGAAGGGGCACACCGCACACCAGCAGTAACCACCACAGGAGACTCCCATGGCACCACCCGACACCTCTGCCGGCATGGGCGACCGCTCCCCGCTGCCCAGCATCGTCGCCACCGTGGCCGGCCTAGCCCTCATCGGCTACGCCGCCACCAGCCTGCTCCACGCCGAAGAACTGCGCCTCCCCCTCCTCGCCGCCCTCATCGCGGTGGCCGCCCCAGGCGCCCTGCTGTGGCTGTGGATCCACCGCCGCCACCGTCCCGTACGAGACCTCACCGCCGCCCTGGAGCCGGCGATGAAGTGGCCCGACCCCAAGGGCAAGATCAAGATCAAAGAGCGGAGCGACGGCCTCCCGACCAAGATCCGGATCGCCTACCCGGCAACCTTCGCCGACAACGACAAGCCGAGCCGGGACAAGGTCCGCGACATCGTCGCGACCCGCACGGGCACCACCGTCACGGCGACGTGGGACCCCCGCCGCCGTCGCGTGGACTGCCTCCTCGTCGCGACACCGAAGGCCGGCGTCATCGTCGAGAGCGACACCGCCATCACCGACGACACCGTCAACGACACCCCCGAGCAGGCGCGACTGCGCCAGCGGACGACAGGCGTCGTCCAGGCGATCATGGGCGTCGCCGCCACCGTCACCGACGTCGAGTTCGACGGCGACACCCCGTGTCGCATCGAGGTGAAGTACCCGACGACGACACGCGACCTGTCGGCGAACTACCGATCCCGCGTCACCATGCAAATCGACTCCAAATTGCCCGGTGAATGGCGCGACGTGTGGAACTTCCAGGAAGACCGGGCGACGTTCGAACTCCGCCCACCCTTCCCAACGAACGTCCGCTACCCGCTCATGCACAAAATGCAACCCTTCACTATTCCCTACGCGGTGAATGAGGCACGAGAAATCGTCTCGTGGAAACTGGGCAGCAAAAACCCGCACGCGCTGATCGTCGGCCCCACCGGCAGCGGAAAGACGGTCCTCATTCGCAACCTCGTCGTCGCCGCGAGGGTGCTGGGCATCCCGGTCGTTCTCTGCGACCCGAAGATGACCGAGTACCTGGACTTCGAGAACCTGGAAGGCGTTACGGTCCTTACCGACCCCACGCATATCGCCGCAGCCATCACGAAGACTCACGACGAGATGATGCGGCGCTACTTTGACATTCGCAGCCGCAGGGCCAGGAAGGGAGACTTCGGGAAAATCCTCTTCATCCTTGACGAGTTCTACGTCTTCAAGGAGGCCATCGCCGAAATCTGGGCCGGAATGAAGGCCGCGAACAAGGACCTCAAGGGCCGCGAGCACCCGTGCATGTCCCTGTGGCGCCGTCTGGCCGTCCTGGCCCGGACCGCCCAGATCCACCTCGTCTTGGGGATCCAGCGCCCGGATGCCGAGTTCCTGACCGGCCTGGCACGAGACAGCTTCCGGATGCGGATCTCTCTCGACAAGACCACCTCCGAGCTCGCCCGCATGATGTGGGGCGACTCCCGGGTGGGCGCCGACCTGCCCAACATCCAGGGGCGCGCCATCACGACCGGCGATCACGGCCCCGAGCACGTCCAAGTGCTGCGGCTGATGACCCCGGAGGACGCCGGCGACTTCGACGACCAGGACGCTACGATCTGGGACCAACTCGTCGCCCGCATGACCCGCCAGGCCGAGGCACATGCCAATGCCGACCCCCTGGAATTCCTCGGCTACCTGCGCACAGCCGAACACCACGCCGTCCCCGCCGTCGACCGCACCCCGCTACCGACGCTCCAGGAGGCAGTCGACGCCGCCAACGCCGCACCCGCGCCGGATACGGACAACGAGGAGGAGGCGGGGTTGTACGACCTGGATGTCGACGACCAGATCCGCCTGCCCGGCCGGGACGAGTTCGTAACGGTCCTCGACCTGCACTTCGGACAAGGCTACGAAGACGAGGACGACGAGGAAGCCCTGGGCGATGAGTGGGTGGAGATCACCTACCGGGATACCGACGGGGGAGAGGACAGCGAAATCCTGCCGGGCGACACTGCCCTGATGCGCAGGGTGTCGTCCCTGGTGTAACCGCACCGCGCCTCGATGAGGGTGCCGCGGCCGATGAACGGCCGCGGCACCCTCATCGCTCCTCGAAGGGCCGCGCCATGCGCCATGACTGCGCAGCGGATGCGATCACGTCGTACCGAGAGTGGCATGGGAGACATGCCAATCACCCGCATGCACATCACGTTCGGGCTGGTGTCGATCCCGGTGACCGTCCACGCAGCCACGGAGCGCCGGGCCGTTCCCCTGCATCAGGTCCACGCGAAGGACGGCGGCCGAATTCGGCAGCGACGATTCTGCGAAGCCGAGGGCGTCGAAGTCCCGTACGCGGAGATCGCCCGCGGCTACGAGTCGCCGGATGGACGCCTCGCGGTTCTGACCGACCAAGACCTTGCTGACCTGCCCCTGCCCACAGTGCGGTCGATCGAGGTGGTGGGGTTCGTCCCCGCTGATCAGATCGACCCACTGGCCCTGGACCGGCCGTACTACCTCGGGGTGAAGGGGGCGGGGGTGCGTCCCTATCACCTCCTGCGGCAGGCGATGGCCGACAGCCACCAAGTAGGTATTGCCCGCATGGCGTTGCGCGGCCGCGAGCGCCTGGCCATCCTCCAGGTCCGCGACGAGGTGCTCGTGGCGCAGCTGTTGCTGTGGCCGGACGAGATTCGCAGCGCCCAGGGGCTGGTCGAATCGGCGCCGCGGCCGCGGCGCCAGGAACTGCAGATGGCCAAGACGCTCATGGCCTCGTTGTCGGAGGACTTCCGGCTCGACCAGGAGCGCGACCACTACCGAGAGGCCCTGGACGCGGTGGTGACGGCGAAGCTCGCCGGCAGCAAGCCGCCCCACGCCCCGGCGGAGGCACCGGGCGGAGTCGTGGACCTGATGGCCGCTCTGCAGGACAGCGTGGACGCCGCCCGGAAGTCCCGGGCGACGACAGCACAGCGGAAGGTGTAGATGCCGGGGCCGGGCGCTGCGTCTCCGACTCGACATCGCCTGGCGCACTCAGCCGCCGTCCGGCCTGGGGCGAGCGGGGCCGGGCGGCGACGGGCTACGCCAGCCAGTTACAGAGACGGGTCGTAGTCGGGAAACTGGGCGATCATCAGCGTGGTCAGGCGTTTCTCGTCGAGCCGTCCGTCCTCGTCGAACAGGCCCGCCTCCCGCAGCCGCGAGTTAGCGTCCCGGCCGACGCTGCGCAGCCGGTCCTCGGTCTCTGGGTGATGCGGCTCGGCGGCCGCTACCTGTAGGGCCTTCCAGAGCCGGTAGTAGGCCTTCAGAGCCGCTTTCAGCGTTTCGTCCATTGCGTCCTCGTTTCCGGTTGACCGGCGCCAACTCGCGGGTTCCAGCGTGTGTAACTGATGCGACATCAAGTTTAGCGAAACTTGCGAGACTTGGCTGGTATCATGAGAATCGCAGAGCTCTAACGCCCAGTCAGGACCCGCCAGGTCAGGGAGGAACACGCGCGATGGACGACGAGGTGACGACGCCCACTGCCCAGGAGACGCCCGCCGCCGACCAACGGGGAAACCGGTGGCAGGTGCTCCGCGAGAGGCGCAAGGAGGCGAACGAGAACCGGACCGCCGGCGAATGGCTGGACTGGGCGACCTCCACGGCCACCACCGCCGGCACCTACGCCCTCATCGGCATGGGGTTCACCGCGTCCTACGACACGATCCGCGGGATCGCCAGGAAGCGGGGCCACTTCGGCGACACGATGTCGAACATCGTGCCGCTGTCCTTCGAGGGCGGCATCATCATCCTGAGCCTGCACGTGATCCGCGAGGCCCGGAAGGGCCGCCGCGCCCCCATCCTGCGCACACTGGTAGCCCTGGGAGCGCTCGCCACTCTGATTACCAACTTCAGTGCCAACTCAACCGATCTAGCGGGCCAGTTGACGCACGTGGTACCGGTGGCAATGTTCATTGTCTGCTTCGAGTACCTCGTGCACTCCGTACGCCGAAAGGCACTGGAGGACATGGGCCTGGTCCCGCCACCCATGCCCAGCCTGCGCACCGTCGAGTGGCTGCTGAACTTCGGCGACACGTTCTCGCGCTGGCGTCTGATGGCCCTGCACAACATCGACTCCCCGGACCAAGCGATGTGGGCCCACGAGCAGTTCCTGGTCAAGAAGGCCGAACTCACCGCCGACAAGAAGTGGAGCCAGGTGCCCAAGCACATCCGGCTCCGGACCCGCACCGAGATCCTCGCCGAAGCCGAAGCCCGCTTCCAGGGCAAGGGTCAAGGGGGCGGCGAGGAGCCCGGCCGCTACACCGTCCTGATGCAGCAGATGAGCAAGCCCGTCCTGCCCCCGACCCGACAGGACGACCGGCCAGCACCCCGCAAAGAACTGCAGAACCCTGGCGAGCACACGGCCCTCCCCGTGGGCAAGAACACCGTTCCCGAACCGGCCGGGGACGAGCCGTACGCCATGACCACCGACGTCCTCAGCACCGTCGACCAGGCCGTCGCCGCACCGACCGTTCCGGCCCAGCAGCACACCGAGCCCACCTCCGCGGTGGAGACCCGCCGCGAGCGCGAAGAGCGTGAGGACCGGGAGGAAGAAGAGCGCGACGCCACCTACCGACGCACTGTCGAACTGGTCTTTTCCGCGCTTGCGGCCGGTGAGCCCATCACGGGACCAGACCTCGCCAAGCACCACACCGTCGGTGTAAGGACTGTCCAGCGTCACCTGAACCGGATGGACGACGAGGGGCTGCTCCCGAAGGAAACCCTTAGCCGCTGAGCACAACATCTGGGACATGACATGTGGGTGGCCCTGGCTTGAAGCCAGGGCCACCCACATGTCATGTCCCAGATGTCACGGCCTCGGCGAGGCACCGTGGGTCAGGACGACGGCGCCTCGCCCTCGTAGCGCGCTGCGCCGTCCGCGCGCATCGCCGCCAGGGCCTCGTCCCGGGGCGCGAAAGCGTTGAAGATCCCCAGCGTCAGGGCGGGTACCCCGGCCATGTAGCCCTCTGATTGCGAGCTGGTGAGCGAAATCCTGAATGCTCACCCTTACGAAGACCGGACCGCAGCGCACTGGGTGGCGAGGGCTAGTCGCGCTGCTCTTCAATCCCTTGCCCCTCCCAGGTCAGGCCTAGCGTCCTGTCATCTCCCTCACCAGTGGCCCCGTGGCTGTTCACGGGGTCACTCGCTGTTTCCTGGCGCCCTGTCAGTGGTGGGCGCTACCGTTTCCGTACGGCTAGACGCGTACTGCCGTCCACCGCCGTCCCGGCGCCCACGCCGCCCGGGACACCGCCGGTCAAGGTCTCTCGGGGCCCGCGAGTTCAAGCACTGCTCTGTCCTGGATCGGCCCCGACGTACACGGCCGGCGGGAGCGTGGGAGACCGCTGGGTCTGGAGTACGCATGTCGCCGAAGAAGCAGAGCACCGCGGGCAAGAGGGCCCGCGCCGCCGCCCGGGAGGGCGCGAAGTACACCGAGGCGCTGCGCAGCGCCTCCCCCGATCCCGCGTCCCCGGAGTGGGACGACCTGGTCGTGGCCGCGCTGTCCGACGTCGTCGCCAAGCACGGCATCGTGCCCGTCACGGTGATCTGGAACGAGGACGCCCGCCACTCGATGGTCCAGCGCGACAACGGCGTGCGGTGGGGCGTCGCCGAGCCCGCCGCCGACGGCGTCGTCATCCGCGAGGTCCGCGGCGACGTCGGGGTGGCGCCCAAGGGCACGCGGGTGCCCGTGCCGCGCCGCTTGGACGACGGCCGGGTGGAGGTCGCCGCCCTGTGGCCGGTGGTCTGGTGCTCGAACGACCAGCCGTTCTGGCGCTACGTCCACAACGGCTGGTCGGTGGAGCAGCCCGGCACCTTCCCGGCCACCCTCGATCCGGTGTGCCCGAGCCCGGACCTGCCGTACGAGGTGCGGGTCTACAGCGTGCCGGATGGCGTTGTGGGCGAGGACCACTCCGGCGGCGCACCGAGCTGGTGGACGCGGGCCTGGTGCGACCGTCTCGACAAGGCGGTCCTCCTGGCGGACACGGCGGTTGCCCACCGGCTGAGTGTGCCGGAGCGTCCGGCCGGCGGCGACTGCGGCGTCCTGCGCGCCGAGGTCTACGAGCACGTCACCTCCGACCTGGGCACCCTGCCCGCGCGGGTCCACCGGGCCGACGCCGCCCCGGACCGGTTGGTGGTGCCCCGCCTGCCGTTCGATACCTGGCCCGAGGGGCGTCCGGCCTCCAACGAGCCGACTCCGGAGCCGACCTGGTTCCAGGGCGAGAAGCACCCGCCGACCTACGACCTGCGGGTCTGGTCCGAGGACGGCGGGTGGATGACGCTCGGCTGGATCGTCGGCGGCCGCGGCTCGGCGGGCATCGCCGCCGCCCTGCTGCGTGTCGGCACCGGCGGTCCGTTCCCGTTCGCCGAGACGTGGGGGCCGCGCCACCCGGACGCCTGGAACCACAACTGGACGCAGGAGGGACGGGAGCTGATGGACCGCCGCCCCGACGAGCCGTACGCCGAGCGCACCGCCCGCTACGACGAGAAGCACCGCCAGGAGACGGCCGACCTGGCGGCCGCGCTCGCTGCCCGCAGCGGCGGCACGCTCACCACCGAGCAAGCCGCCGCCCGCATCGAGGCCGGCGGGCAGAAGTACCGCGACTTCCTGCGCGTCGGGCAGATCTGCATCATGGACGCCCTCAACGACAAGCGCCTGACCGTCGAAGGAGACGAACGGCTGCGGATGCGCACAGCGCTGGACGTGCTGGAGAACCACCACCAGGTCGACGACTGGGTGAACGAGCTGACCGCCGCCCACATGGCGAACACCCCCCGCGACGCGCACTACACCGCAGGCGCGAGGCGATGGCGCCGGCGGGCTTTGCAGGAGTACCTGTCGCCTGGCAGGGACGTCGACGGAGTTGACGGCCTGACCGCCTGATCACGGCGCGCCGGGGCCTGCACCACAGGGCCAGCCCCGCCACCCCGCGGCCGCCGCTGCGTCGTACCCGCTTCGCCTCCGTGCCGCACGTCCGATAGCTCGGCACCGACCGTCGGACACGCTCTAGCCGCGCGGAGGCATGCCCAGCCGGCTTGCCCCGGCAGGCCGGGGCTTGCCCAGCCACTCCTGGAGGGGCTTGCCGGGCGGCGTAGGGCTTGCCCCGCATCCGCACGCGGGTCCGTAACGGGGTCGGGCCGGGTCGATCGAGACCGCCGGGCCCGGCCCCGTTACAGCTGGTCGTGCGGCTTCGGGGGTCCGTGACACCGTGATGACGGCGGTCTGGTGTGGTCCGTTCACCCTGAACGGACCTCCACAGGCCCGGGTGCTGTGCCGATTGTTCAGGGTGAACGGACCTTGATGTACGACGGCGGGTAGGAGACGGGTGTGAGCAACGCTCCGTATGGCTTCGACGCGGCGAAGGCGCGCGCTGCCCGCACCGCGGCTGGGGCTTCGATCTCCCGGATCGCCCGGGAGGTGGGCGTGAGCGAACGCGCGGTGCACCTCTACCTCGCCGGTGCCCGTGTGCCCCGTCCGGAGGTGCTGCCCCGGCTGGCGGCGGCGCTCGGTGTCGGGCCGGCGGACCTGTGCACGATCGAGAACGAGCGGCTGGTCCACCTCAGGGTGTTCACCGGTCGCAGCCGCGGTCAGATGGCGAAGGCGCTCGGGCTGGCCGAGGAGACCTACCGGCAGCTGGAGACCACCGGTCACCGCGGCCGCCTCACCCTCGCCCACTACGACCACGCCCGTGACGAGTGGATCGCCTGGGAGGACTGGGCCGCACCCACCTTCGCCACCACCCCCGAGCGGCTGTTGGCCGCGCTGCGCCGCACCGAGGAGTACTGGCCGGTGCTGCGCGAGCAACGGTGGCAGCGGATCCGGGAGGCGGACCCGCAGTGGGCCGCGAGGTGGGAGCGGATCATCAAGCGGGGTGTCCGCAGGAAGCGCTGACGCTGTCGGGGAGGGTTGCGCCCAGGGTTGTCTCCACCGTTGCGCCCAGCGGGGGGCCCACAGGTGCACCGGAGGTACTACCGGAGGTAGGCACCCCCTTTTCGCGAATCCGCGTGTTTGCCCAGGTCAGACCCCGTGGGCAAGCCGCTTTCGCGCGCCGACACCTCTCTCTGCGATAGCCAGGGAGAGGGCTGATGCTGTGGTCCGGGCGTGGTCTTGCTGGAGTTCGGCGCAGGGGGCTACCAGCGTCGTCCGTACGGTTCTGCGTTGGTGCGCACCTCCGCCAGCCCGCCCAGTAGCCGGCCGGCGCTGACCGCGTCCAGCATCCCCGGCCACGGCTCGGCGGCGTCGGCGACGACGTCGACGTCCAGCGGGACGCCGTTCAGTGTCCCGGGCTGCACGAGCGCCAGGAGGACGCGCCCGCGCTCGGCGGCTGCCTGCCATCGGGTCGAGGCCGGCATGGGCTCGGAGCACAGGATGCGGGAGCGGCCGGTGTGCAACTGCGTGAGGCGGCCGGCCTCGACGGTGACCGAGCACTTGGACAGCGGCCACAGCCCGCCGTCCCACTCCCGCCGGCTCAGCCGCTTGCAGCCGGCGGACTTCAGCCGGACCGCCAGCTCGGCGTGCTCGCTGGTCTCGTCGGGTTGGATGACCACCTGGGCCCACCGGTCACCGTCATCGCTTTGCAGGACGCCCAGGCCCCATGTCGCGCTCATGGAGCCGACCGTATCGACGACCGGCCCCGCCCTGGACCGAGTTCGGCCACGAGTACGCAGGACGGGTGTGTCTTGGCGCGGGGCGTGTGCCCTGAACGGGTGATTGCTGGCCTCGTGTACGCGGGTGCGGATCTAAGCGCACGGCCCCAACTCCCGCCGCACGCAAGCTTGTTGACATGGTTTGCGTGGTTATGTCACTTTTCGTGTCATCGAGCCGGGTGCGTCGTACCCGGCCTGTTGCCAGGAGGTCGTCATGCCCCGTTCCGTCCCGCCGTTGCCGGGCCTGCCGCGCTACACCCGCTGGGACCTGGTCCCGGACGGCCTGCACACCAAGTCGCAGCTGGACCGTCAGGGCCTCAAACCCGGCCCCGGCATCGAGCCGGTGGGCCAGGTGCTCTACCACGGCAACTGCTACGCCCCGCTGTACGAGACGGCCGCCGCGGTGGCGAAGCGGCCGTGCACACCGGCGCAGCGCGCCGCCCTCGACCGTGCCCGCGGGCTCCAGCACGAATGCCGGCGGTGCGGTGTCCGGGGGGAGGAGCCGCTGGGCAAGGGCCGGTACTGCGACGGCTGCCGGTATGTGGTGACGATGTGGGAGCAGCACGAGCAGGCCCAGGTCCTGGCCCGCGAGTTGGTCGCCGACACCGGGGCCGTGCTCCTGGTAGTCGACGTTGAACCGGGCGCGCTGCCGGCCGAGCAGGCCGTCGCCGTCGTCGCCATGCACGACGGCCACGCCCTCTACACCGCCCCGGCCGGCGAGTACGGCACCGCCGAACGGCGCGCGGTCCTCGACCAACTCGACGCGCTGCTCGCCGACCGGCGGGTGATCAGGGAACCCACCTTCATGGGCCCCGCCTCGCGCTACCCGGACGCACTGCTGCGCCTGCCCGACCAGCCGATTCAGCTCGGCCCGGACCCACTCCACCCGTGGGCGACGCGTTCGACGCTCGACCCCGCTGTCGCGGGGATCTGGTCGGCCTGGTTCGGCTGGACGGACTCGCCCGGGAGCACGATCCCGAGTGTGCCCCGCGACGGCCAGCCGGTGCCGTGGACGCGCTCGTTGGACGTCGTCGCCGACGGCAGGTCGATGGCTGGCGTCCTACACCGCATCGCGGACGGCACCGAGCCTGTCTTCAGCCGCGCGGCGTGGAGGACCTGCCAGGTAGACGACGGTCGGTTCAGAGGTTGACGGCCTTGAGCCTGGCCAGTACCCGGGGGTCCGGAGGTGGGATCCCAGGACGGAGGGATGCTGGGGCGCATCGTGGTCTCGAAGGTGGGGCCGAAGGTAGGAAGCCCTCCTAGAGCGCGCGGGCTGTCTACGCAGCTCAGGGCCGATGGGCAGGGCTGCCTGGCCGCCGACATCTCTTCTGCCGCGGTAGATGGCGAAGAGCGGGTCGAAAGGGCGCTCAGTGCGGCGCCGTCTGCGGGCCGAGGATGCCGCGGTCGCGAAGGCGGGCGAGCTCGTCGTCTAGGCCGATGCCGAGCCGCAGCGGTGTCCGGTCGACGTCGGCTTCTACAGCGCGGACATGAGGCTGGACGTCCCGGGCCACCGTGGCGGCGGTGTGGGTCTGTTGGGGGCCGTGGCCGAGGGGCCGGCGGCGCGTGGTGCTCATGGCGTGATGCTACGAGCCTCGGCCGGCCCCTCCAGCACAAGGCGCGTGGTGTCAGGGCGGCAGAAACGCAGCGGGGCCCAGCCAGAGGCTGAGCCCCGCTCGGTCAGCAAGTGGGAGTGAGGCACGCGTACCCTCAGAGTGAGGGCCGGAGGCACTAGCCCTGTCTCCGGCCCTCGTTGTGAGTCCCCTCTCCTCTGCGGAATGCGGGTTCAGGTTCGGGTAGGTGCGATGTATCGGCGGGTGGCGACCATCAGCGCGAAGTCGAGGGTGAACCCGAGGAGCACCGCCCCGCCCAGGACGGTCTTAGCCGCGGCGCCGGTGAGTGCCTGGTCGGCGACGACGATGTTCCCAGCGGCGTAGCACGCCCCCCACCCGACCATCATGGCCGCCGCGAGGAGGGCGACGCGGGCGCCTTCCGGCAGCCACTTCGGCCCCTTGCTCGGGCCCACCTTGGTTTGCACGTGGGCCATGTGCGTGGCGAGCGCCTCGTCCTGGGTACCTGCCGCGTGCTTGGGCATCCTGCCGCACGAGCACGCGACCTGGTACCGGGCGGCACCGGCGGCGGTGGACGCATCCTCGACGATGACGAATTCGGGCAGGTGGCGGCCGTCGTCGATGATGAAGCGGTCGATCCAGCGGTCGTTGGTGGTCATCGGGTGCCCGCCTCCGTGGCGAGTCCGAGGGTCTGCGCGGTCAGGGTCCGACGGTGGGCGTGGGTCTCGTCCAGCCGGCGGAGCAGCTCGTCGCGCTCGCTGTTGGGGGAGGGCAGTCGCCTAAGGGGCGGGTGGCCGGCCGCAAGGATGCGCTCCTCGTACACGGCAAGTTGAGCGTCGTCGCGGAACCATTCGGCGTCCGCGGCGTCCGCCGCCGCAGTGGCCCACGCGCTGATCGCGGTGCGGGCCTCGTCGACGGCGACGACGTAGGCGTGGTGTGCCCCCAGCCAGTTCGCCGCGCTGGTCAGCCCCTCCCACCCGGCCTCAACCAGGTGGAGGGCGCGGTCGCGGTCCGCGCGGGCGCGCTCCTCGGCGACAAGCAGGGGCCGCAGCGTGTTGTAGACGCGCAGGACTGCCTGGAGGTAGATGGATTTACCCTCGAACTCCACGATGCCGCGTCCGCCCGGGTGCTCGGCGGCGTAACGGCGCGTCGCGTCGAGGATGATGCGGCCATCGGATTCCAGGTCCAGGCCGGTCAATCCGTTGATGACAACGGGTGTGGTCATGTCGTGCTCCTTGGGTCGTTGCTCCGGGACGATGCCCTGCGTGCGCAGGTCGGCGTAGACGGTCGGTCGGCTCGTGCGGGCGGCTTCGGCGAGCGCGACGATGTTGTTTTCTCCGGCCAGCCATGCGGCCCCGACAAGGGCCGCCCGGCGTCCGGGGGTTGACCAGTCGCGCAGTGCGGCCATCGCGTCGGCTCGTGCGGTGCTCATACACAGAGCATGCTGTAAAGCGGCTTGACATGTAAAGCGGCTTTACGGTGCTTGGCTCGAAGTGGTGATGGTGGCGAAATCGGTTCCCTACTGGGTGAGTTGCCCCAGCAGTCGGGCGGCCAGCAGTACGGCGGCTAGGACCCCGAGGAGGGCCAGGGCGCGCCGGGCGGACACCGGCGGCGGTCCCTGCGGCACCCACTCTCCGGGTGCCGCCCGCCGTGCGCGTTCGCCCAGGTCAGCAGCTCGACGCTTCGGGCGGTTCGGCCCGAAGCGGCCGATGCACCTTCAGCGCAGTCGGCGTCCTGCTGATTCGGGCGGATCCGCGCTCCCGTGGCCGGGGCGGCGCTGCCCGGGCCGGGCCGGCTGCTGGCCGTGGAGCAGGCGAGGTCTGGCTGTTCCGGGCCAGCCTCCGTCGCCCCGCCTGCCGCGGCCGCGGCGCCGCGCTCGTCGCTGGGCCTCCTCGTCGGGCGCGGGATCGTTCTGGTCGAGTTCGTGTTCGGCTTCACCGCCGTGTGCGGGCCGCGGTCGGTCGGCGCCGTTCCGAGTCGCCGGCCGCGGTCCGTCTTCGCCCGCCGTGTGCCGGCCCTGACTCGCCATCCGGCCGCTGGCGGTTCCTGCTCGGCTTCTTGGCTGCGGGGCGCGGGGGAGCTGGTGGTCGCCGGCGGCTCGCCTGGTGGTCGCCTCCTTGCTCGTCGGCCCGCGGGCGTCACTGGGCTGCGTTCGCCTGGCGTCGGTGATCCGGTTGCTGCGCGTCATCCGCGGAGCGGGCGTTCCGGTCAGTCCTGGTGGTTGTCGACCGGGTTGTCGCTCCGGCTCCGTCGTCGTCCGTCGTCCGCCGTCCGGTTGGTGGTTGTTGGCGTCGCCGGTGCGGGCCCGTTTCGGTCGGTCGTCAGCCGCCCGGCCCGTCCCGTTTTTTGCGTGACGACTTGGTGTGTCTGGTCGTTGTTGGGTGTGGAAGGGGAGTCTCCTGTGGCTCCCGCCGTTCGCTTGGCGAACGGGGTCTTTCGGCTCGTCGTACACAAACCCCCAGGAGGGGCCGACAGTCCAAAGACCCTCGGCAAGGGGCCTGCACTTGAGGGTGCAGGCCCCTTGCCGTGCCAGGCAGCCCCCGCCGAGTTGGTGGCGGCGAGGCCAGCACATTCAGCGGGGTGTTGGCCTTGGTGATGGTG
>NZ_BAAARK010000039.1:0-57483 GCF_039532155.1 Streptomyces lunalinharesii | reverse complement strand
GCAGCAGTCCGACAACCCACCCCGCGGCCCCCGGACCCGCCACCACGAACGACAAAGGGGCGACGCCCCACACCCCACCCCCGCCGAAGGCGAAAGGACAGACGCCCCACGGCGGCAAACCCAACAACGTGGGAAGCCCCCCCCGGCGGCCTAGCCGGCAAGCATCAGCCCGATCCCCGCCACCATCAACCCGGCCGCCGCCAACCGCGGCAGCCCGAAGCGTTCCTTGAAGAACACCGTGCCGATGGCGGCCCCGACGATGATCGACGATTCGCGCAGCGCCGCGATGGGCGCCAGCGGTGCGCGGGTCTGCGCCCACAGCACCAGCCCGTACGCGAACACCGAGAGCACCCCGCCGGCCAACCCGCGCAGGGCGAACGGCCGGAGTTCGGCGACGAGGCGGCCGCGGCGGGTGACCAGCGCGTAGAGGGGGATGGCCAGCCCTTCGAGGAGCATCAGCCAGCCGATGTAGCCGAGCGGGGTCTCGGAGGCGCGGACGCCCAGGCCGTCGACGGTGGTGTACGAGGCGATGGACAGGCCGGTGGCGAGGGCGGCCGCGATCGCCGGCCAGTGCGGGCGGGCGCCGGAGCCGCGGATGCCCCAGACCGCCAGCCCCACCAGGCCCGCGGAGGCCAGTGCGACCCCGGCCAGCGCCCAGCTGCTCGGCACCTCGTGCACGAAGAGCGCGGCGAGGACCGTGACGACCAGCGGCGCGGTGCCCCGGGCGATCGGGTACATCTGGCCGAAGTCGCCCATGCGGAACGACTGCATCAGCAGGCCCTGGTAGAGGATGTGCAGGACCGCGGAGCCCAGCAGGTACGGCCAGGCGGCGGCCGCCGGCAGCGGGGTGAAGCAGGCCAGGGCCGCGCCGCACAGCGCCCCGCCGCCACCGACCAGGGTGAAGGCCAGGAGCTGGTCGCGTATCCCGTGGGCGATGGCGTTCCAACTGGCGTGGGTGACGGCGGCCAGCAGCACGGCCGCCACGACCAGCGGCGTCACGAGGACTGCTCGCGCACGTCCACCAGCCGGGCCCCGGCGTGGGCGAGCAGGGGCCGCGGGGCGAGCGGGAAGACGGTGTGCGGGGTGCCGGCGGCGGCCCAGACCGTGTCCTGGGCGAGGAGGCGGCGGTCGGCGAGGACGGTGGTGCGGGTGCGGTGGCCGAACGGCGGGACGCCGCCGATGGCGTAGCCGGTGGTCTCGCGGACGAGCGCGGCGTCGGCCCGGGTGACCTTGGCGGCGCCGAGTTCGTCGCGGACCCGCGCCAGGTCCACCCGGGAGGCGCCGTCCATCAGGACCAGCACCGGCTCGCCGTCGGCGACGAAGATCAACGACTTGACGATCTGGGCGAGGTCGCAGCCGACCGCCGCGGCGGCCTCCGCGGCGGTCCGGGTGGCCTCGGGGAACGCGCGCACCGCCACGCTGAGGTCGAGCGCGGCGAGGGCTTCGGCGAAGCGGGGGTGGGCCTGGGCGGTCGGTGCGGTCGGAGGATTGTCGGTCGCGGAATCGCTCATGGCCCGCACGCTAGCGAAAGCTGTACGGGCCATGCGAACGAGATCCGGACGCTGGACACCCCGGCTGTTCGGGGCGTCCGGCGTCCGGGGCGGCTCAGCCGGCGGTGAGGAGGGCGCGGACCACCGGGCCGGCGTTGGTGCCGCCGTGCCCACTGGCCGGGACGACCGCGGCGGCCGCCAGGTCGTTGCGGTAGGCGGCGAACCAGGCGTTGGGCTTGTCCTGGTTGTCGACCTCGGCGGAGCCCGTCTTGGCGCCGATGTCGCCGCTGATGCCCTGCATCGCCTCGGCACCCGTGCCGGCGGTGGCGGTCAGCTTCATCAGCGACTTGAGGTTGGACGCGGTGTCCGGCTTCATGGTGCGCGCGGCCTTGGCGAAGGCCCGGTTGTCCAGCGACGGCGCGACGATGTACGGCTGGCGGAACCCGCCGGACTGGGCGGTGGCGGCGATCGACGCGACGTTCAGCGGGTTCATCCGGACCCCGCCCTGGCCGATCAGCGAGGCCGCCATCTGGGCGTCGTGCTGGACGGGGACGGCGCCGTCGAAGGTGGGGATGCCGGTCGCCCAGTTCAGCCCGATGCCGAAGACGTCCCGGGCCTCCTTGGTCAGGTCGTCGTCGCCGAGGTCCTTGGCGTGCCCGATGAAGGCGTTGTTGCAGGACGCCGCGAAGCTCTGCGCGAAGGTGCCGTCGGGGATCTCGGACTTGTTGAGGTTCTGGAACTTCCAGCCGCCGACGGTGACGAACTTCGGGCACGGGTTCTTCTTGTCCGGCGCCGTCAGCCCCTTGTCCATCAGCATCGCGGACGTGACGATCTTCATCGTCGAACCGGGCGCCAGCGACCCCTGGGTGGCCACGTTGAAGCCGCCGGCGGGGGAGTTGGCGAGCGCCAGGATCTCCCCGGTGCTGGGCTTGACGGCCGCCGCGGACGCCGACTTCTTGCCCTTGATCGCGTTCTCGGCGGCGGTCTGGAGCTTGGCGTCGAGCGTCGTGTGCAGGGTGCCCGGGGTGCCCTTGGAGAGCACCTTCAGCGTCTTGTCGGGCTGCTGCTTGTTGCTGTCGGCGGACTTGGCGCGGTGGACGTAGAGCTCCACGCCCGGCTTGCCGTCGGTCTTGCTGCCGTACTTGGTGCGCAGGCTGTCCAGCACCCCGGCGAGCGTCGGGTGGTCCTTGGCGGTCAGCTCGACGCCGTTGCGGTCCACCGCCTTGATCGGGGGCGCCTCGGCCTCCCCGGTGCGCAGTTCGTCGCCCTTGGCCAGACCCGGGTAGAGCGTCGACGGCTCCCAGGCGACCTGCGGCTTCCCGGTGGCCTTGGCGCGCTGGAGGGTCACCGTGCTGCCGTACGAGAACGGGGTCTTCACGGCCTTGTAGGCGATCTCGGTGCTGACCGTGTACGGCACCTTGTCGCCGGCCGGGGTGCCCGGCTTCAGCGTCACCTTCGAGAACTTCGCCTGCGGGGCGAAGGCGGTCAGGGCGGTCCGGGCGGCGTCCGGGTTGTCGGTCAGCGCCGCGGCCTTGGCGACGTCACCGGACTGCCAGGCCGTCAGGAAGGTCTGGGCGGTGGTGTTGACTTCCTTGGCGGTGAGCGGGCCGGAGGGCACCGCGGGGCCGCCGTCGCCCGATTTGGCATCCGCCGACCTGACCGCCTGCGGAGCCCCGTCGTCCGATCCGCCGAACAGCGTGAAACCACCGACGACGCCCGCCACCAGGGCCACCGACCCGCCGATCAGTCCGTACTTCACCTCGCGGCGCATGCCACCGATCCCCTCCCAGGAGCTTGATCCTTGAGTACGCACCCAAGAACGCCCATCGCACTCTAAGGGACACGGGCACGCGGTGAGTCTCGATCCGGGCACGGTCCGGTGACGCTCCGTCGAACCGATGTGACGGGTTCGCCACATCGGTTCGGCTCAGACCCAGCTGTCGAACCACATCCGGTTGTGCCAGGCGCTCTTGGGGATCGGCATACCCGTATAGAGGGGATAGAAGTAGATGAAGTTCCACACGATCAGGAGGACGAGGACACCGGCGCCGACCGCGCCGAGGGTGCGCCGCCGTTCGCTGGCCCCCGGCGGTCCGATGATCGCGCCGATCATCATCGCCAGCGCCAGGCACAGGAACGGCACGAAGACCACGGCGTAGAAGAGGAAGATGGTCCGCTCCTGGTAGAGGAACCACGGCAGGTAGCCGGCCGCGACGCCGCAGGCGATCGCCCCGGCCCGCCAGTCCCGTCGGAACAGCCACCGCCACAGCACGTACAGCAGCGCGAAGCAGGCCGCCCACCACAGCAGCGGGGTGCCCAGCGCCAGCACCTCGCGGGCGCAGCCCTCGGCGGCGGTGCAGCCGTCCTGCCCGGCCTTGGGGTCCTCGTAGAAGTACGAGACCGGGCGGCCCAGGACCAGCCAGCTCCACGGGTTGGACATGTAGGTGTGCGGCGTGGTCAGGCCGGTGTGGAAGGCGTAGACCTCGCTCTGGTAGTGCCACAGGCTGCGCAGCCAGTCCGGCAGCCAGGTGAACGAGCCCTGCTGGCCCTCGGGGGAGGTGGCCCAGTCGCGGTAGTAGCCGCCCTTGGTGGCGATCCAGCCGCTCCAGGACGCCAGGTAGGTGGCGAGCGCCACCACGACCGTGGCGCCGAACGCGGGCAGCGCGTCGCGCCGCAGCACCGACCGGAACGGGCGCCGGGCGCCGGCGGTGCGCCGCGCGCCCATGTCCCACAGCACCGACATCAGCGCGAACGCGGCCAGGAAGTACAGGCCGTTCCACTTCGTCGCCGCCGACAGGCCCAGGCACAGTCCGGCCGCGAGCCGCCAGGGCCGCCAGCCCAGCCGCAGCCGGTCGCCGACGTCGTCGTCCGGTCGGGCCACCCCGGCCGGGCCGAGGGGCAGCGCCGCCGCCAGCCGGGCCCGGGTGCGGTCCCGGTCCACCAGCAGGCAGCCGAAGCCGGCCAGCACCCAGAACATCACGATCAGGTCGAGCAGCGCGGTGCGGCTCATCACGAAGTGCAGCCCGTCCACCGCCAGCAGGGCGCCGGCCAGGCAGCCCAGTGCCGTCGAGCGCAGCAGCCGCCGCCCGATGCGGCAGACCAGCAGCACCGACAGGGTGCCGAGCAGCGCGGTCATGAACCGCCAGCCGAAGGGGTTCATCCCGAACGCCCACTCGCCCAGCGCGATCAGCCACTTGCCCATCGGCGGATGGACGACGTACGAGTGCTCCGGCGAGAGCAGGATCTGCGGGGGATGGGCCAGCAGGGCGTCGTTGGCGTTCTTCGCCCAGGTGCCCTCGTAGCCGTACTGGAGCAGCGACCAGGCGTCCTTGGGGTAGTACGTCTCGTCGAATATCACCTTGCGCGGGCTGCCGAGGTTCCAGAAGGTCAGCACGCCCGCGAACAGCGTCACCAGCAGCGGTCCGAGCCAGCCCGACCAACGCGCGAGCCGCCGGGCCAGCTCCGGGCCGGTGCCGAACAGCGCCCACACCCGCCCGTCCGGCTCGGGGAACGGCGCCACCAGCCGTGTGTGGACGTCGGCCGCGGGCCGGCCGGCGTACCCGAACCGGCGCAGCCGCCGCTGCCACGCGGGGGGCCGGTCGGCCGGCTCCGGGGTGCGCAGGGCGGCCGGATGCGTCGCACTGGTGTCACTCGTCACCCGGCCCATCGTAGGGAAGCGGTCTGTGCGGCGGGGGCGCGCGGCGCCGGGCCGGTACCGCGCGTCTCCGGCCCGGGCCCGGCCGGGCACCGGCGCGGGGCTGGGAGGATGGGGGCGTGACTGGAACGCTGGTACTTGCAGGGACGCCCATCGGTGACGTCGCGGACGCCCCGCCGCGGCTCGCCGCCGAACTGGCCGCCGCCGACGTGATCGCGGCCGAGGACACCCGGCGGCTGCGCCGACTGACCCAGGCGCTGGAGGTCCAGCCGACCGGCCGGATCGTGTCGTACTTCGAGGGCAACGAGGCGGCCCGCACGCCCGAGCTGGCGGACGCGCTGTCCGGTGGGGCGCGGGTGCTGCTGGTCACCGACGCCGGCATGCCGTCGGTCTCCGACCCGGGCTACCGGCTGGTCGCGGCGGCCGTCGAGCGCGACATCAAGGTCACCGCGGTGCCCGGGCCGAGTGCGGTGCTCACCGCCCTCGCGGTGTCCGGGCTGCCGGTGGACCGGTTCTGCTTCGAGGGGTTCCTGCCGCGCAAGGCGGGGGAGCGGCTGTCCCGGCTGCGGGACGTCGCCGACGAGCGGCGCACCCTGGTCTACTTCGAGGCGCCGCACCGCCTGGACGACACCCTCGCCGCGATGGCCGAGGTCTTCGGCGCGGACCGGCGGGCGGCGGTCTGCCGCGAGCTGACCAAGACCTACGAGGAGGTCCGGCGCGGCGGGCTGGGCGAGCTGGCGGCGTGGGCCGCCGAGGGCGTCCGCGGGGAGATCACCGTCGTCGTCGAGGGCGCCCCGGAGAGCGGGCCGGGGGAGCTGGACGCCGCGGAGCTGGTGCGCCGGGTGCGGGTGCGCGAGGAGGCCGGGGAGCGCCGCAAGGAGGCGATCGCGGCGGTGGCGGCGGACGCCGGGCTGCCCAAGCGGGAGGTCTTCGACGCGGTGGTGGCGGCGAAGAACGCCGAGCGGGACGCCGGACGGGGCGCGCCCGGGACGGCGTGACCGGCCCGCCCGGCTGAGCGTGAAACCGCTCGGGAGAGCACAAAAGCCCAGACCAGAGCCATGATCCGACCTGCGGGAAGGTAAACGGCCGGCATCGAAGGTAAAGCGATCACCCGCCCAGCGGTGCGTTTGTCCTACGACCTGCCAAATCTGGGCCAATAGGTAGCAGCTCGGCTGCGTTCCGCCCGCGAAAGGCGTTCCCTGGGAACCGGGACCTCCCGTCCCCGGAGAGCTTGTCCAGCGGACAAGAGGAGCGCACATGAGCGACACCACGAAGACCACCGCCGGTACCCCCGGTGCGGCGCCCGCACACACCGTTCCGCCCCACCCCCGTCGGTCCGAGCCCGCGGCCCACGAGGCGTACGCCTTCTGCTGCATGGGCTGCGGCCACGGCTGGGAGCAGGCGTACGAGATCGAGCACCAGGTGGATGCCAAGGGCGTCACGCACGCCGTCTACTACGCGGACGGCGAGCGCGTCCCGTCCCCCCTGACCCACCCCACGTGCGCCAACTGCGGCGGCCACGTCGTCCGCATCATGCGTTCCGGTCAGGTCTCGATGGTCTCCGACGCGATCGCGCACCTGCACCAGCGCCCGCAGCACCACCGCAAGGCCGCCCACCGCGAGGACGCCGCCGGGCACGAGGACACCGGCCCCCGCGACGGCTCCGGACGCACCGGCAGCACCGCCGACCCCGAACGGCACCACTGGCACCTCTCCGACCTGCTGCACCCCTTCCAGCACCACCGCAGGTGAGGCGCCGGCCGCGGCCCTCGTAGGATCGCGGCCATGGCCAAGCAGGACAACGACACCCCGCCGCCGCTGCCGGAACCCCTCCGGGTGCCGGTCGCGGACTCGCACACCCATCTGGACATGCAGGACACCACCGTCGAGGCGGCGCTCGCCAAGGCCGCCTCCGTCGGTGTGACCACCCTCGTCCAGGTGGGCTGCGACCTGGCCGGCTCGCGCTGGGCCGCGGACACCGCCGCCGCCCACGCCGCGGTGCACGCCGCCGTCGCCCTGCACCCCAACGAAGCACCCCGGATCGTGCTCGGCGACCCCGACGGCTGGTCCCGGCAGGGGGCCCGGGCCGGCGGCGGGGACGCCGCCCTCGACGCCGCGCTCACCGAGATCGACGCCCTCGCCGCCCGCCCCGAGGTCCGCGGCGTCGGCGAGACCGGCCTGGACTACTTCCGCACCGGCCCCGAGGGCACCGCCGCCCAGCAGCGCTCCTTCCGCGCCCACATCGAGATCGCCAAGCGGCGCGGCAAGGCCCTGGTCATCCACGACCGGGAGGCCCACGACGACGTGCTGCGCATCCTGCGCGAGGAGGGCGCGCCCGACCGGGTCGTCTTCCACTGCTACTCCGGCGACGCCGCGATGGCCGAGACCTGCGCCGCCGCCGGCTACTTCATGTCCTTCGCCGGCAACATCACCTTCAAGAACGCCCAACCGCTGCGCGACGCCCTCGCCGTCGCCCCGCCCGAACTGGTGCTCGTCGAGACCGACGCCCCCTTCCTCACCCCCGCGCCGTACCGCGGACGGGCCAACGCCCCCTACCTCATCCCGTACACGCTGCGCGCCATGGCCGTGGTGAAGGGCATGACGGAGGACGCGCTGGCCTCGGCCGTAGCCGCCAACACCGCCCGCGCGTTCGACTACTGACGCCGCCGGGAACCGTTTGGCTACCCCGCGCCACCGCGGCGAGTTGGGTCCGCCGCCCGCACTCCGCTACATTCCGCGCTTGACCGGTTACCGGACGACACCCGTGGCAGGTACAGCGTGAGTGCTTCGCAGAGCGGCCAACGCGTCGGGCGCGGCCGTGGCCGCCGCCGGCGCGCCACCGACACCCCGGAACAACTGCGCCGGCTGCTGCCCCGCGCACTGGTCGTCGCGTTCCTCGCCGGCGGCACCACCGCCTTCGTCGCGCACGACAAGGCCGTCAAGCTCAGCATCGACGGCGATCCCCGCACCCTGCACACCTTCGCCGACGACGTCGACGAACTCCTCGGCGACCAGAAACTCGACATCGGCCGCCACGACATCGTCGCCCCCACCCCCGGAACCGACCTGGCCAGCGGCGACGAGATCGTGGTCCGGCACGGCCGGCCGGTCATGCTCACCCTCGACGGGCAGCGCCGCCAGGTGTGGACCACCGCCGACACCGTCGCCGGGGCCCTGCACCAGCTCGGGGTCCGCGCCGAGGGCGCCTACCTCTCCGCCGCCCGCTCCCAGCACATCGCCCGGCACGGCCTGGAACTGCACGTCCGCACCGAACGCGCCCTGGTCTTCGTCGCCGACGGCCGCGAGTACCACGTCCGCACCAACGCCGCGACCGTCCGCGAGGCCCTCGCCCAGGCCGGCCTGGCACTGCGCGACCGGGACACCACCTCGGTGCCGCCGGACAGCTTCCCCCGCGACGGCCAGACCGTCTCCGTGCTGCGCATCACCGGCACCACCGAGGTCCACGAGCAGCCCGTGCCGTTCCGCACCGTCAAGCGGCCCGACCCGGCGCTGCCGCGCGGCACCGAAGTGGTGGTCCGCCCCGGTGTCCCCGGCCTGCGGCGCGTCACCTACCGCCGCGACACCGTCAACGGGGTGCGCCGCAAGCCCCACAAGGTGGCCGTCGAGACGGTCCACCGCCCCAGCCCGCAGATCATCCACGTCGGCACCCAGGCGCTGCCCACCTCCGTCGGCGGCGCCGACGGCCTGGCCTGGCAGGCGCTCGCCCAGTGCGAGGCCGGCGGCCGCCCGGACGCGGTCGACGCCTCGGGCACCTACGGCGGGCTCTACCAGTTCGACGTCGGGACCTGGCACGGGCTCGGCGGCGCCGGCCGACCCCAGGACGCCCCCGCCGACGAGCAGACCTTCCGGGCCAAGAAGCTCTACGTCACCCGGGGCGCGAGCCCGTGGCCGGTCTGCGGCCGTAAGCTTCACGGGTGAGCGACCGCAAGACCACTGACGAAACCGGCCCGCTGCTGGGCCCCGCCGACGTCCGGGAACTGGCCACCGCGCTGGGCGTACGCCCGACCAAACAGCGCGGCCAGAACTTCGTCATCGACGCCAACACCGTCCGCCGGATCGTCCGGACCGCCGAGGTCCGCCCCGACGACGTGGTCGTCGAGGTCGGTCCGGGCCTGGGCTCGTTGACCCTGGCGCTGTTGGAGGCCGCCGACCGGGTCATCGCCGTCGAGATCGACGACGTGCTCGCCGCGGCGCTGCCCGGCACCGTCGCGGCCCGGCTGCCCGAGCGCGCCGACCGCTTCGCGCTCGTCCACCGCGACGCCCTGCACGTCACCGAGCTGCCCGGCCCGGCCCCCACCGCCCTGGTCGCCAACCTCCCGTACAACGTCGCGGTGCCGGTGCTGCTGCACATGCTGGAGCGGTTCCCGACCATCGAACGGACCCTGGTCATGGTCCAGGCCGAGGTCGCCGACCGGCTCGCCGCCGGCCCGGGCAACAAGGTCTACGGCGTCCCGTCGGTCAAGGCCAACTGGTACGCCGAGGTCAAGCGGGCCGGCGCGATCGGCCGCAACGTCTTCTGGCCCGCGCCCAACGTCGAATCCGGTCTGGTCTCGCTCGTCCGCCGGAGCGCACCGCTGCCCTCGCGGGCCTCCCGGGAAGAGGTCTTCGCGGTCGTCGACGCCGCCTTCGCGCAGCGCCGCAAGACCCTGCGGGCCGCCCTCGCCGGCTGGGCCGGCTCGGCACCGGCCGCCGAGGCCGCCCTGGTCGCGGCCGGCGTCTCCCCGCAGGCCCGGGGCGAGTCGCTGAGCATCGAGTCCTTCATCGCCATCGCCGAGAACAAGGTCCCGGCCACGGACCAGGAGACCGCCCGATGACCCGCAGCGCCCCCGACCGCGTCACCGTCCGGGTGCCCGCCAAGGTCAACGTCCAGCTCGCCGTCGGCGGCCGCCGCCCCGACGGCTTCCACGACCTGGCCAACGTCTTCCTCGCCGTCGGCCTGCACGACGAGGTCACCGCCACCCCCGCCGACGCCCTGACGCTCACCTGCACCGGCCCGGACGCCGACCAGGTGCCGCTGGACGAGTCCAACCTCGCCGCCCGCGCCGCCCGCGCGCTGGCCGCCCGGCACGGCCTGGCCCCGGCCGTCCACCTGCACATCGCCAAGGACATCCCGGTCGCCGGCGGCATGGCCGGCGGCAGCGCGGACGCCGCCGGCGCCCTGCTGGCCTGCGACACCCTGTGGGGGACCGCCACCGGGCAGGACGAACTCCTCGCGATCTGCGCCGAGTTGGGCAGCGACGTGCCGTTCAGCCTGGTCGGCGGGGCGGCCCTCGGCCGAGGCCGCGGCGAACTCCTGGAGCCGCTGCCCGTCGGCGGCACCTTCCACTGGGTCTTCGCGGTCGCCGACGGCGGCCTGTCCACCCCCGCCGTCTACAAGGAGTGCGACCGCCTGCGCGACGCCTCCGGCACCGGCGCGACCACCGCCGACGTCCCCGACCCCGAGCCGACCCCGGCCCTCCTGGACGCGCTGCGCACCGGCGACCCGGCCGCCCTCGCCGCCGCCCTGAGCAACGACCTCCAGGCGGCGGCGCTCTCGCTGCGCCCGTCGCTGGCCGCCACCCTCGCCGCCGGCACGGACGCCGGGGCGCTGGCCGCCCTGGTCTCCGGCTCCGGCCCGACCACGGCGTTCCTGGTGGCCGACGCCGACCAGGCCGACCGGGTCGCCGCGGCCCTGCGGGCTTCCGGCACCTGCCGCACGGCCCGCACCACCACCGGGCCGGCCCCCGGGGCGACGGTCCTGCCCCAGGGGTAAGGCCCCAGGGGTAACGGGAGCACGCCGTACGGCACCGAGCACTACGGTCCGTGATCGATCCGTAGCCGTAACGTGTCCGTCCGCCGGCAACCGTTCGACCCGCCGTTCGAGTCTGGACCTGCATGACGGATTCGAGAGCGGGCATCCGGCGACGAAGCGCGGCCACGGCCGGGGCGGCGGCCCTGCTGGTGGTGCTCGGCGGAATGGCGGCCTCCGGCTGCGCGGCGTCCCCGCGGGCGGACGAACCTCCCCAGCGGGCGAAGCTGACGTTCACGCACGAGCTGGCCACGAGCTACCTTCGGAATTACACGGAGTCGGAACGGGCGGAGATGGGCGACCCTTCCGAGCTGTTCTCCGTCGGCCTGGCGGCGAGCCGGGTCTCCCCGGGCACGGGGCAGGTGAGCGCCAGGAACATCAAGGTGACCGTCGACACGACCGCCACGAAGTCGGTGACGTTCAACAACATGCATCGGGAGCAGGGATGCAAGGGCGTCCGTGGTCTCATCACCTGCACCCCGAAGAACCTCAAGGCGGGCGACTCCGTGAACCTCCTGCTGTTCGACACGGTGGTGAGGAGGGACGTGGAGGACGGCCCGGCCGGGCCCATAGAGATCACCGTGACCAGCGACAACGCCCCCACCATCCACCGGACGATCCAACTGGTCGCCGGAGCACCACAGTTCGCCGCACGCCAAGGTGAAGGCTTGACCGACGTGGCGCCCGGCTCCGAGGTGAAGGTGCGCCCCGCCTTCGGCATCAGTGGGAGATCAGGTCTGGACGACGACCTCAGCGTCGTGGTGGACGTGAAGGGGCAGGCGACGCTGCGCAGGGAGTTCAGCAACTGCCGTTACGACACGGCGGACGCACCGAAGACGGCGGTCTGTACGTTCCCCCGGCCGCTGCCCGCCGGAGCGGCGTACGAGACCGACCGGCCTTTCACTGCCGCGATCGACGGGACCGGGAGACAGGGCGCGATCACCTACACCGTGTATCCCGCCCCCAACACGCCGTCCAGTGTGCAGTTGCCCGACTCGGCCCCGCGGGGTACCGGCGCGCCGCTCGGGTTCCGTCCGGTCGACGGCAGCCTGTTCGCCACGTTCGGCCCGGAGTTCGCCTACGGCGTCGTGCCGTTCCTCACGACCCGGGCCCGGGACCTACAGGTCAACGGGTTCGCGCTCAAGGGCCAGGTGGGCCAGACGAACGACGTCAGCGTGAAGGACCTGGACGGCTACTACGAGGACGGCGTGTTCCTGACCCTGCCCGAAGGTGTCAGCCTGGCGTGGCACCCCACGGGCGAAGGGCACGAAGAGCTCTACTGCGATTACGTCGACGAGAAGAGCCGGAAGGTGCTGTGCCCGGCACCCCTGATCGACCCGCCCACCCTGCGGTTCCGCATCGACAAACGGGTCGAGGGCGCCCGGGGCACGGTCTCTGTGCAGCCCGATCCGGAACACCCGGACCCGGACCTGACCAACAACACCGCCCCGATCACGGTGGAGTACGTGGACTGACGGGCCGGCGCGGGCGCGGCGTCACGGGTAGCGCGGCAGTTTCTCCGTCGAGATCGTCCACTCGGCGATGGTGACGTCCTCGCCGTAGACGAAGTCCTTGCGGGTGGCGTAGCGGGGGCCTTCCGGGGTCGGGTGGATGTCCGTGAAGACGGCGCCGGTCCCGGTGCGGGGGTCGAAGACCGCGTAGATCGGAATGCCGATCAAGGGGTAGTCGCGCACCTTGCCCACCCAGTCGTTGTCCGGGTTGGACTGGGAGACGACCTCGATGGCGGCGACGAGCGTGCGGGGGTCGAAAGATCCCTGCCCCTCCATGTCGTCCCAGGCGATCACCACCACGTCGGGGTGGCGCATGATGCCCTCCGGCTCTTCTTCCACGTCAGGGGTTCCTGTGTGGGCCAGGAGTCCGTCCGGCATCACCTTCTCCAGACGGCGGCTGACCTGGGCCGCGGTCAGCTCGTGCGGGCGCCTGGGAGACATCATGTCGTGAACGATCCCTTCAACGGTGATCTCCAGCTTGCCTGGAACGCGATCCTGCATTCGCCCGACGATGTCGCGCATCGCCTGGTACTGGGAAGAAACCTGCCGTGCGTCGTCAGGGGCGATGGTCATGGCGCGCGCTCCTCGTCTGTGCTCAGGCGCAAGGGTCGTCACGTTCATGCTAGGTGGCCTCCATGAGGGTGGATCGGCAGTCGCGGCAGCGTCCTGGGTGTGGCGCGCGGAAGGCGCGCTCGCAGGCGTCGCAGGTCTGGAGGGGGTCCGGGCGCGGGGGCGCCGGTGCGCTGGCGGGGAGGGGCGGCGGCAGTGACGCCGTGAGGCGGTGGGCGAGGAGGGCCGCCGGGTTGCGGAGGCCGGGCGGCAGGTCGGCCGCCAGGGTGCGGCGTACGGCGTCGGGTGGCGCCTCACGTTCGAGCCAGGCGTGCACGGCGGGGGTGAGGCGTGCCACGTCCGCCTCGGAGAGCAGCAGGCGCGGATCGTCGCGCCGCAACTCCGCGAGGATGCGATGGGCCGTGCGCGCGCCGACCGGGTCGGGGCGGCGGGGTGCGGGCAGGGGCGCACGCTCCCGCTGCGGCGCCGGTCTCGTCCGCGGTTCCTTTCGCGGCCTGGGGGCCCGGTCGGCGGGGCGGGGCGCCGGGCGGTGGGGCGCCGCCCCCGGCTGGTTGTACGACACCGTGCGCGTCACCACCCGGCCGCTGGGCAGCCGTTCCCGCGTGCGCTCCAGGTACCCGGCGGCCTCCAACTCCCGCAGCGCGGAGGCGATCCGGGCCTCGCCCTCCGGGAAGCGGGCCGTCAGGCACTTGATGCCGATGCGCGCTCCGGCGGGCAGCGACTGGATGTGCACGGCCAGCCCGATCGCGACGAGCGTCAGCCCGCGGTGCTGGGCGAGGTGGTTGCCGACCACCGTGTAGCGACTGGTGTGACGGGAGTTGACGTGAACGACACCGGACGGGGGAGTCGGCGCGGGAACGCGGGACGCGTGGCGCAAGGGCGCGCTAGGGTTCTGGAAAGCCATGGGGAGGGTTGTCCCTAGTGGTAGCCATCGGGAAGGTCTGCTTCCTTGGTGGTCAGGCCCTCGTTCGGGATGCCAGTCCCGGCCGGGGGCCGAAGCATGTGTGCGGTCGGGCAGGTGTGCACCGGTCGCGGCGAGCATATGCCGCTCAACCCACCCCAATCACAACCGAGTTGGCATATGTCACCCGTGTGAGTGGCGCGCACACGGGGAGGCTGGTGGGGTTGGGAGGGGGGATTTCCCCGGGCTTTACGCCTTTACGTCGCGCCCCGCCGGGACCTGGTCCACCGGGTCGCGGAAACCCACGATGCGGTGGCCGTTCACCGTCACCCGCCCGTGTCGTCGGACTCGGCCAGGCGTTGCGCCACGCGTGCGCGGATGGCCGTGGCGCGGGGGCCGGTGTACGGGGTCAGGCGAGCCAGGGCTTCGGTCCAGTGGGCACGCGCCGCCGCAGGGTCTTCCGGAGAGACGGCAACAGCCAAGTGGTCCAGTTCCACGCCGAGTTCCCAGGCGTCCCCGAGGTCGCGGTGGACGGCTGCGGCCTGCCGGTGGAATCCGGCGGCCTCGCCGTGGCGGCCGAGCGCGGTGTACGTCTGCCCCGTGCCACGCCAGGCCAGGGCTTCACGACCGCGGTCCTTGAGACGCCGGTGGAGCATGGCCGAGCGCTGGTAGGAGGCCAGCGCGTCACCGTGCTGCCCGGCGGCGCGCTGTACGGCACCGAGCGTGAGCAGCCAGAAGCCCTCCAGCCCGCGGTTGCGCAGTCCGAGTGCGAGGGCGAGGGCCTCGTCGATGGCCGCACGGGCCGCAGTGGCCTCGTTCCGCTCGCGGTGGAGCCGGGCGGTGAGCCAGAGGGCGTTGCCGATGCTCTGCTGGTTGCCCAGGGCGCGGTGCGCGGCGAGGGCGGCGCGCAGGGCGGTGTCCGCCTCCGGGAGGCGGCCGGCCTCCAGATGGGCTCCGGCGAGGTTGGCGAGGGCGGTGGCGGACCAGCGCTCCCCGCCCGCCTCGGGCAGGGAACGGAAGATCTCGATGGCCTGTGCGAAGTCGGTGGCGGCGGCCTCCAACTGGCGGCTGCGCAGGTGGATCAGGCCCAGGAGGTTCCGCGCGTGCGCCTCGTCCATCCGTTTCCCGGCGGTGCGGGCAAGGTCGAGGGCGCGTCCCAAGTGGTCTTTGGCCAGGTCGAGTTGGCCCACCGACCGGTAGGACATGCCGAGCTGGTTGAGCAGCAGCAGCTGCCCGTCGGTGTCGTCCGCCTGCTCGGCCGACGCCAGGCCGAGGTGCCCGAAGCCGAGCCAGTCGGCGAAGGAGGCTGAAGCCGCCAGCGCGTTCCACGAGGCCGCGGTCAGCTGCCAGGCATGCCGGTCGAGTCCGGCCGCGGCTGCGGCGCGTACGAGGTGCTCGAAGGTGGGGCGTTCGCGTTCCGCCCAGTCGGCGGCGGCGTCGTAGTCGGCGAAGGCCAGCGGCGGCAGGGGCGTGGTCGACCGGGGGAGCGGCAGGTGGTCCTCGCCGGGCTGGAGCCAGGTCTGCGCCGCGTCGGCAGTGTGCAGGTACCAGTCCAGGACGCGCCGCAGGGCGGCTTCGCGCAGCTCCGCCGGCTCCTCGTCGTGGGCCTGGTCGGCCGCGTAGGCGCGCAGCAGGTCGTGGAACTGGTAGCGGTCGGGTCCGGTCTGCTCCAGCAGATGGGCGCCGACGAGGTCGTCGAGCACCTGTCGGGCGCGGCCGAGGGGGAGGGCGGCGAGCGCGGCGGCCGCGTGCAGCCCGAACTCCGGCCCCGGGTGCAGGCCCAGGAGCCGGAACAGTTGCCCGGAGTGCGGTGGCAGCGCGCGGTAGGACCAGGCGAAGACGGTTCGGACGGCTTCGGCCTCCTCGTCGATGCCGGTGCTGAGCGCGTCCCAGAGCGCGGACTCGTCGTGCAGGTCGGCGAGGAGATCGTCGAGGCGCAGGTGCGGGTGACTGGCGGCCCGCTCGGCGGCTATCCGCAGGGCGAGCGGGAGGTGTGCGCACAGCCGGGCCAGCTCCGTGAGCTGGTCCGGGTCGTCCCCTGGTCGGTAGTCCCGGGTGACGGCCCGCAGCAGGGCGACGGCTTCGGGTTCGGGGAGCGTGCCGAGGGTGATCCGGCGCGCGCCGTCACGCACGGTGAGGCCGGCCAGGCGGTTGCGGCTGGTCACCAGCACCAGGCTGTCCCCGCTGCCGGGCAGCAGCGGCCGCACCTGGCCGACCGCGGCGGCGTTGTCGAGCACGATGAGCATCCGCCGTTCGGCGAGCAGGGAACGGTAGAGCGCGGCCGCGTCGTCCACGTCCTGCGGTACGTCCCCTGCGGCCACCCCGAGCGCCCGCAGGAAACCGCGTAACGCCTGCTCGGCGGTGACCGGCTCGCGCGGATCGTAGCCCCGCAGATTGACGAACAACTGGCCGTCGGGGAAGCGGCCCTTGACCTGGTGGGCCCAGTGCAGGACCAGCGACGTCTTGCCCGCCCCGGCCGTACCGGCCACCACGTGCACGGACACCACGACCTGACCGCCGTCCCGCCCCGTCAGCACGGCGTTCAACTGCCCCAGCTCGTCATTCCGGTTGACGAAGGTGTGCACATCGGCGGGGAGCTGTCGCGGGACGGTCTGCGGGCGGTCGGGCCCGCCCGGCGGATGATGGAAGTGGATGCCACCGGAGACGCTCCCGGCCTGCACGACATCGCGGGACGTCCCGGAGAGGTCGTTGGTGGAGTCCCCGGACCGTCCGTTGGCGTCTGCCGGCATGCCGATCGGTGCGTCCCTTCCGGGTCAGGCCGCCGGGGGCGGCGGCAGTGGCGCGACGACGCGGTCGAAGTACGACGCGAGGTCCTCCGCGGCCGCGTAGGCGCTGCGCACGTATGCCGTCCACGGGGCGACGATGTCGGGTTCGGTGAAGCGGATCGCACCGTCCGGTACCCCGGCGTCGGTGTACAACACCTGGAAGAGCACCTTGCCGTCCTGGATGGTCAGTTCCGGTAGCGGCCCGCCGGTCTCGGCCGCGGCAACCGCCCCGGCGGGCAGGACCCGCACCCGTTCCCCGTACGCGGCACTGATCCGCAGCGAATGCAGCTCCCACTGCACGTACGGCGTCAGCGGCTCCTCCACCACACGCACCCGGTGGAACACCGAGCCGCGGGCCTCCTCGTCCGCCTGGATCCCGCGCAGAGCGTCCCGGCCGTCCTCCAACGCCCGCAGCGCCGGCACCCACTCCCCGCGTCGCAGCGCCTCACGGGACGGGCTCCCGACCTCCTCGAAGTGCTGGAGCCGTTCGAGCTTCCACGACTCGCCGTCCCGGATCGCCGCGTCCCGGGCCCGGAAATCGCGCCGGTACTTCTCGCTGTCGAGCCGCTCACCACGCTCCACGGGGAGCGGCGGAACGTGGCCGTCAAGCATCGTCAATGTCCGGCTTCGCCGCGCTGAGCATGTCGCCGGGGATGACGACGAGCCGTTCGTCCGCCCCGAGCGCCACGCCTTCGGGCAGGCGGGACGCGTAGTCGTCGGTCAGGTCGCGGCCGATGACGGCGATGTCGCCGTTGCTGAGCTGCCAGATGTCCGGGCACTCGTCCCGGCCCTGGGAATTGCCCAGCTCCGCCGCCGATTTCCCCAGCCGCCGAACGAATAACGCCGCTGGGTCCGCTTCCCAGGAACGGGTCACGAGTGCCACCTCCAGCTCCTCGTTGTCACGTAACGCCACGGAGACTCTACTGAGTGAACAAGGAGAGGGGCAGGGCGCGAAACGCCACTCACATGTGCGCATCGTGACGGATCGCCCACCCGGTGGCGCCGCACGCGCGTAACGTGCCGAGGAATCGCGTTGTACCGGGCAACCAGCAAGTAGCGGTGGTGAGTTATGCCCCCTCGTAAGGACGCCGATCCCTCGGCCAGCGTCCCGTGCTTCTACGGCGCCGAGATGCGCTATCTCCGGGAACAGGCCGGGCTCACGCTCGAACAGTTGGCGGAGGGCACGTATCGCGGTATCTCGCTGCTCAGCCAGATCGAACGCGGCGAGCGCAGCATGCCGTTGGACCTGGCCCTCCACGTCGACAAGAAGCTCCACACGAACGGCTTCTTCGAGCGCCGCTGCGAGGCGGCGGCGAAGGCCCGCCGGGCGGGACATGCGGAGTACTTCGCGGACGCGTTGGAGATGGAGCAGCGGGCGGAGACCATCGAGGAGTGGGCGCCGATGCTCGTTCCCGGGCTCCTTCAGACGCCGGCGTACACACGGGCGGTTGTGCGGGCGGCGATGCCCAGGGCGACGGACGAGGAGGTCGAGGAGAAGGTGATTGCTCGGATGTCCCGGACCGTGATCTTCGACGGGCCGACGCCCCCGAAGTTCTGGATGGTGCTGGACGAGTCGCTGCTTCGCCGCCGAGCCCTTCCGAACGAGCAGATGGCAGAACTGCTGGAGCACATCGCGACGGTGGTCAGGGCGACGTACTCGATTGTGCAGATCATTCCGGAAACCGATGTCCTGCACCCGTACATGATGGGGACGGCCAGGAACATGACGTTTTCCGACTCCCCTCCGGTCGTCTACACGGAGAACCTTCACAGCGGCCAAGTGATCGATTATCCGGCGCTCGTGAAGCAGTACCGCGAGTCGTACGATCTGCTCAGGGCCGCCGCACTGTCGCCCGCGGCGTCTCTGTCCATGATCGAGAAAGCGGCAGAGGACTACCGAAATGGCGAGCATGGCAGTCGACTTGAATAATGCTGCGTGGCGCAAGAGCAGCTACAGCAACGGCACCGGCGGCGAATGCGTCGAGGTCGCCGACGGCCTGCCCGGCATCGTCCCCGTCCGGGACAGCAAGGATCCGGACGGGCCCGCGCTGGTCTTCTCCGCTGTCGGGTGGTCGTCCTTCGTCGCGGCCGTCAAGGCAGACGCTTAGAGCTTGTCGATGGCGGTCAGGTCGATATCGATGGCGTAAGGCTTGTCGACCTTGACCTGATCGCGGTGGACGCCCATGTGCACGTATGCCTTGGTCATCGGGTCGAGTTCGTAGACGTGGACGACGGGCTTGCCGTTCGTTCCGCTCTCCTCGACCCGCCAGAAGTTCTCGATCCCGGCCGCGGCGTACTTCCACGGCTTGGTCGTACGGTCGCGGGATTCCGAAGCAGGGGAGACGGCCTCGATGGCCAGGAGCACGTCCCTGGCCTGGTAGCTCATCTGGTCCGGCCCGGTGTCCGCCGCTGCACGGATCACGCTCACATCGGGCTCGGGGCCGTTACGCCTGTCGAGGATGACGGTCATGTCGCGACGGACCCTGAGCTCGGCGGGCCGAGTCGTGTGCAGGCCGTGCATCAGCAGGTCGACCGCGGTGCAATGGAAGTTGTTCTGCGGGCTCGCGAAGACCAGGCTCCCGTCGATCAGTTCCGTGTGCCGGGGGAGATTCGGCAGAGTGAACAGGTCGTCCACCGTGTACCCGTCCAGCGGGGGCCTCGGCCAGTGTCGTTCCATGGGTGGGATTCTTCGGCCTGCTTGTCCGCGGAGTGGCCGTATCGCCGGGCGTCATCACAAGGGGTGACCGTCCCCCTACGCCCACCCCTCGCCCGTAACCACCCCCGTCCTCCCCCGAAGCCCCCCGCCCCGCGCCGACTACGCTGGGAGGCCGACCGTGCCCCGTCAGGGGACGCACAGAGCAGGAGTGAGATGGCCGCCAACCTCGTCAATCTGGAAGCCGTCGACAAGGTGTACGGGACGCGTGCGCTGCTCGACGGTGTCTCCCTCGGCGTGAACGAGGGTGACCGGATCGGCGTCGTGGGTCGGAATGGCGACGGCAAGACCACGCTGATTCGGATCCTCGCCAAGCTGGAGTCCGCCGACACCGGGCGGGTCACGCACGCCGGTGACCTGCGGTTGGGCGTGCTGACCCAGCACGATTCGCTGGATCCGGCCGCCACCATCCGGCACGAGGTGATCGGTGACCTCGCCGATCACGAGTGGGCCGGCAACGCCAAGATCCGGGACGTGCTGACCGGGCTGTTCGGGGATCTGCACCTGCCGGGGTTCACGCAGGGGCTGGACACCGTCATCGGGCCGCTGTCCGGTGGTGAGCGGCGGCGGATCGCGCTGGCCAAGCTGCTGATCGCCGAGCAGGACCTGATCGTGCTGGACGAGCCGACCAACCACCTCGACGTCGAGGGGATCTCGTGGCTGGCCCGGCACCTGGCCGGGCGGCGGTCCGCGCTGGTGGTCGTCACCCACGACCGGTGGTTCCTGGACCAGGTGGCGACGCGGATGTGGGACGTCCAGCGCGGCGCCGTCCACGAGTACGAGGGCGGCTACTCCGACTACGTCTTCGCGCGGGCCGAGCGGGAGCGGATCGCCGCTTCCGAGGAGGTCAAGCGGCAGAACCTGATGCGCAAGGAGCTGGCGTGGCTGCGGCGCGGTGCCCCGGCCCGGACCAGCAAGCCGCGGTTCCGGATCGAGGCGGCCAACGAGCTGATCGCGGACGTGCCGCCGCCGCGGGACAACGCCGAGCTGATGAAGTTCGCCAGCTCGCGGCTGGGCAAGACGGTCTTCGAGCTGGAGGGCGTGACCGTCCAGGCCGGGCCGAAGGTGTTGCTCAAGCACCTGACGTGGCAGTTGGGGCCGGGCGACCGGATCGGTCTGGTCGGCGTCAACGGCGCGGGGAAGACCTCGCTGCTGCGGACGCTGGAGGCGGCCGCCCGTAGTGGGGGCGAACAGCAGCCGGTGGCCGGCAAGGTCGTGGTCGGCAAGACCGTGAAGCTGGCGTACCTCTCGCAGGAGGTTGCCGAACTCACCCCGACGCTGCGGGTGTTGGAGGCCGTCCAGCAGATCCGCGACCGGGTCGACCTCGGCAAGGGCCGGGAGATGACGGCGGGGCAGCTGTGCGAGAAGTTCGGCTTCACGAAGGAGAAGCAGTGGACGCCGGTCGGCGACCTGTCGGGTGGTGAGCGGCGGCGGTTGCAGATCCTGCGGCTGCTGATGGACGAGCCGAACGTGCTGTTCCTGGACGAGCCGACCAACGACCTCGACATCGAGACGCTGACGCAGTTGGAGGACCTGCTCGACGGGTGGCCGGGGTCGATGATCGTCATCAGCCACGACCGGTACTTCGTGGAGCGGACGACGGACCGGGTGTTCGCGCTGCTGGGTGACGCGGCCCTGCGGATGCTGCCGCGCGGGCTGGACGAGTACCTGGAGCGCCGGCAGAAGGTGATCGAGGCGGCGACGCCGGCGCCCGCCCAGCCGGCCGCCGCGGCGCCGAAGAAGCCGGCCGCCGTCAACCGCGCGGCGCAGAAGGAGCTCCAGCGGATCGAGCGCCAACTGGACAAGATCGGCGAGAAGGAGGCGACGCTGCACGGGCAGATGGCCGAGCACGCCACCGACTTCGAGAAGATCGCCGGGCTGGACGCACAGTTGCGCGAACTCGCCGCGCAGCGCGAGGAGTTGGAGCTGCGCTGGTTGGAGCTGGCCGAGGACGCGTAGCCGACTGGCGGCCGGCCCGCGGGCCTGCGGGCGGTGCTCCGCGGGCCCGGGCGCAAGGGCGGCTATCGGCCCCGAATGGCCTGGATTCCCGCGTTCCGGTGGTCTTCTCCCCGCTAGGGGGCGCGCATCGGCAGTCGACCGTGTACCTTCCCGGGAACACACAGCCGGTCGGGGAGTTGAGGGGGTCCGCTCGATGGGCGTGCGGCTCATGGTGGTCGACGATCACCGTCTGCTGGCCGAGGCGCTCGCCTCGGCCCTGAAGCTGCGCGGGCACCGGGTCCTGGCGGCCGCCGCGCCCAGCGCCGGGGCCGCGGACCTGGTGGTGAGCCGGGCGCCGGAGGTGTGCCTGCTGGGCACCGCCGGGCCGGCCGAGCCGGGGGCGTTCGACCCGGTCGTCCGGATCAAGCGGGAGCGGCCGCAGGTCGCGGTGGTGGTGCTCGGGCCGGTGCCCAGCCCGCGGGGGATCGCCGCCGCGTTCGCCGCCGGCGCCTCCGGCTACGTCCGCAACGACGAACGCATCGAGGGCGTCGAGCGGGCCATGCTCAAGGCCCGGGCGGGTGAGGCGGCGGTCGCCCCGCAACTGCTCCAGCAGGCGTTCGAGGAGCTGCTGCACCCCGTCGCCCAGCCCGACGACGAGGGCGCGCGGCTGCTGGCGCTGCTCACCCCCCGCGAGGTGGAGGTGTTGATCCGGGTCGCGGAGGGCGAGGACACCCGGGTGATCGCGGCGGGCATGGACATCGCGCCGAGCACCGCCCGGACCCACGTCCAGCGGGTGTTGATGAAGCTGGAGGTGGGCTCCCGGTTGGAGGCGGCCGCGCTGGCCGCCCGCACCGGCCTGCTGGAGCGCCTCCAGCGGGTCCCCGGGGGTCAGCCCTCCTGATCCGGTCGGCCGCCCTGGGCGCCCTGGGCCTCGTGGAGTTCCGCCGCGGACGGCGGGACGGTGGGCCGCAGCAGGAGCCAGACCAGGAAGAACAGGCCGAGCGCGAGCATGCCCAGGCCCGTCCACAGGTTGATGTTGATGCCCTGGGCCTTCGCCAGGTCCGCGTCGGAGGCGGTGAGCCCGGCGATGGTGACGATCACGCCGTAGACGACGAACAGGCCACCGATGATGCGGCGGATGTCGAAGAGTCGGGCGGCGGTGGCCGACGTGCGTTCCAACTCGCTGACTTCGTTCTGCAGTTCAGACATGGTGGGGTCTCCGGTCAGAGCGAGTAGGGCAGGTAGCACAGCGCGGCGAGGACGAGGGCGCCCCAGCCGAGCAGCGCGGGCTTGCGGTACCAGGCGCTGTCGCCCTCGGCGGGGGGCTCGGCGAGGCCCGGCGCGGTGGTTCCGTAGACCAGCCCGGCCAGTTCGGCCGCCGGCTTGGGGGCGGTGAAGAGCGTGACGGCGACCATGACCACCGCGCCGGCGACGAAGCCGACGATGGCGGAGACGAAGTTGGCGCCCTGGTCGGTGGGGATGGCGATGACGCCCTGCTTGTAGATCCAGAAGTAGTTGACCATCGCGGCGGTGGTGCCGGCGAGCAGGCCCCAGACACCGGACTTCATCGAGGCCCGCTTCCAGAACATGCCGATGATGAAGACCACGAACATCGGCACGTTGAAGAAGGAGAACAGGGTCTGGAGGTAGCCCATGATGTTGGAGAACGACGAGGCGATGAACGCGGTGCCGATCGAGGCGAGCACGCCGATCGCGGTGATCAGCCGGCCGAAGCGCAGGTAGTAGCCGTCGGGCCGGTCCGTCTTCACGTACTTGGCCCAGATGTCGTACGTGAAGACGGTGTTGAAGGACGAGACGTTGGCCGCCATGCCGGCCATGAAGGCGGCGAGCAGGCCGGTGACGGCGATGCCGAGCACGCCGTTGGGCAGCAGCTCCTGCATGAGGTAGGGGATCGCGTCGTTGTACTGCAGGTTGCCCGGGGCGCCGAGCTTCGGCACCAGCACCGCGGCGACCAGGCCCGGGATCATCACCAGGAAGACGATGAACATTTTCGGGAAGGCGGCGATGAGCGGGGTGCGCCGGGCGGCGGAGAGGTTCTTCGCGGACAGTGCGCGCTGCACCTCGGCGAAGTTGGTGGTCCAGTAGCCGAAGGAGAGCACGAAGCCCAGGCCGAGGATGATCGTCAGCCAGTTGGCGCCCAGCGGGTTGGCCTGGCCGATGCCCGTACCGCCCCAGGCCGTGAGGAAGTTGTCGCCGTGCGACGACGTGAGCGAGTGGGTCAGGCCGCCCCAGCCGCCGACCCGCTTGAGGCCGAGGACGACCAGCGGGATGAGCGCGGCGAGGATCACGAAGAACTGGAGCACCTCGTTGTAGATCGCCGAGGAGAGTCCGCCGATGGTGATGTAGGCGAGGACGAAGAGTCCGGCGACGACGATGGCGACCCACTGCGGCCAGCCGAGCAGCGCCTCGACGACGATCGACAGGGCGTAGAGGTTGACGCCCGCGATCAGGACGGCGGCGAAGGCGAAGAGTATCGAGCTGAGAAGGTGCGCCGACTTGTCGAAGCGCTGGAGCAGGAACTCCGGTACCGAGCGGACCTTCGAGCGGTAGTAGAAGGGCATCATGACCAGGCCCAGGAAGACCATGGCCGGGATGGCGCCGATCCAGTACCAGTGGACGACCGCGACGCCGTACTGCGCGCCGGTCGCCGCCATCCCGAGGATCTCGGTGGCGCCGAGGTTGGCGGCGACGAAGGCGAGCCCGGTGACCCAGGCGGGCAGCGACCGTCCGGAGAGGAAGAAGTCCAGGCTGGTCCGCACGCTGCGTTTGGCGGCGAACCCGATGCCGAGGACGACGACGAAGTAGATGGCCAGGATCGTGTAGTCGAGCCCGTTGGTGGGGAGTCGTAGCCCGTCGGCCAGGGTGATCATGAACCCTCTTTTCGGGAAGCACAGCCTTTTCGGGGAGCGCGGCGGTGTGCGCGAAGCGAACGCACAAAAACGTACGCACGCTCGACCGAAAACTGAATAGTTTTGTGCGTTTCAGTTGTTGGATCATGGGCGAAGGCTGTGGGTTGGGCGGATATATGTCCGCTATAGCCGGTTTGTTGGCTCAAGGGGGCGGGCAGGGCTGCGCGTTGACGTCTCTGTTGGGTTGTGCTTCATTGTGTTTGTTTGTGTTTGGGTGGTGTGCCCGCCATGATGAGGAGCTCCCGGTGAAGAAGACGACGACCCGGCTCGCCGACGGCCGGGAACTGCTCTACTACGACGCGTCCGACGCCGCCGACCGCACCGCCGCCGACCCCCGCCCGCTGGACCCGGTCGCCACCACCTCCGAGATCCGCACCGACGCGCTCCTCGGCGACGCCGTCGCCGTCGCCTCGCACCGCCAGGGCCGCCCCTACCACCCCGCGGTCGACGCCTGCCCGCTGTGCCCCTCCACCGCCGGCCGGCACACCGAGATCCCCGCCGACGGCTACGACGTCGTCGTCTTCGAGAACCGCTTCCCCTCGCTCACCGGCGAACACGGCCGCTGCGAGGTGGTCTGCTTCACCCCCGACCACGACGCCTCGTTCGCCGACCTCACCGCGGAACAGGCCGCCCTGGTCCTCGACGCCTGGACCGACCGCACCGCGGCGCTCTCCCAACTCCCGGGCGTGGCACAGGTCTTCTGCTTCGAGAACCGCGGCGCCGAGATCGGCGTGACCCTCGGCCACCCGCACGGCCAGATCTACGCGTACCCCTTCGTCACCCCCCGCACCGAACGGATGCTGGCCTCCCTCGCCGCCCACCGCGAGGCCACCGGCCGCAACCTCTTCGACGACGTCGTCGCCCGCGAGCTCACCGACGGCCGGCGCATCGTCCTGGACGGCGCCCACTGGGTCGCCTTCGTCCCCTACGCCGCGCACTGGCCCTACGAGGTGCACCTCTACCCCAAGCGCCGGGTCCCGGACCTGCTGGCGCTCGACGAGCCGGCCCGCACAGAATTCCCACAGATCTACCTGGAAGTCTTGCGCCGGTTCGACCGGATCTTCGGGCCGGAAGCGCCCCCGACGCCGTACGTCTCCGCCTGGCACCAGGCACCCGTGCACGCCGCGGACCGCTCCCAGTTCGCGCTCCACCTTGAGCTCTTCACCGTCCGCAGGACTCCCGGCAAGCTGAAGTTCCTCGCGGGTTCCGAATCCGGCATGAACGTGTTCATCAACGACGTGCCGCCGGAGGCTGCGGCCGAGCGACTGCGAGAGGTAGCGAGCGAGTCATGAGCAATTACCTGGTGACCGGCGGGGCGGGCTACGTGGGCAGCGTGGTGGCCCAACACCTGCTGGAGGCCGGCCACGCGGTCACGGTCCTCGACAACCTCTCCACCGGCTTCCGCCAGGCCGTGCCCGCCGGGGCGACGTTCATCGAGGGCGACCTCCGCGACGCGCACCGGTGGCTGGACGCCACGTACGACGCGGTCCTGCACTTCGCCGCGTTCTCGCAGGTCGGCGAGTCCGTCCAGCAGCCGGAGAAGTACTGGACCAACAACGTCGGCGGCACCATGGCACTGCTCGCCGCGATGCGCACGGCGGGCGTGCGCAGGCTCGTCTTCTCGTCCACCGCGGCCACCTACGGCGAGCCGGTCAACACCCCGATCGCCGAGACCGACCCGACCGCCCCCACCTCCCCCTACGGCGCGACCAAGCTCGCCGTCGACCACATGATCACCGGTGAGGCGGCCGCGCACGGCCTGGCCGCGGTGTCGCTGCGCTACTTCAACGTCGCCGGCGCGTACGGCAGTCACGGCGAACGCCACGACCCCGAGTCGCACCTGATCCCGCTCGTCCTCCAGGTCGCCCAGGGCCGGCGCGACGCCATCTCCGTCTACGGCGACGACTACCCGACCCCCGACGGCACCTGCGTGCGCGACTACCTCCACGTCGCGGACCTCGCCGAGGCCCACCTGCTGGCCGTGGCCGCCGCCCGCCCCGGCGAGCACCTCATCTGCAACCTCGGCAACGGCAACGGCTTCTCCGTCCGCGAGGTCATCGAGACCGTCCGCAAGGTGACCGGCCACCCCGTTCCCGAGGTCACCGCAGCGCGCCGGGACGGCGACCCCGCCGTCCTGGTCGCCTCCGCGCGCACCGCCATCGACCGGCTGGGCTGGCGCCCCACCCGCACCGACCTGGCTGACATCATCGCCGACGCCTGGGCGTTCGCCCGGGCCACCACCAGCCCGGACGGCCCCGGCCCGGCCGGAGGCACCTCCCAGCGGTAGCCGGGGAGTTCGAGACCGGTTCCCGGGGCGGCGCCCCGGCCGGGACGGCACGAAGGAGTCCACGTGACAGACACGGAGCACGGCGCGGCCCGCACCGCGGCGGCCTTCCACGCGGTGTACGGGGCCGAGCCCACCGGCACCTGGGCGGCCCCCGGCCGGGTCAACCTGATCGGTGAACACACCGACTACAACGACGGCTTCGTGATGCCCCTGGCCCTCCCGCACACCACCATCGCCGCCGCCGCGCCCCGCACCGACGGGGTGCTGCGGCTGCACTCCGCCGGCGCCCCGGGCGGCCCCGTCACCCTCCGCACCGACGACCTCGCCCCGCCGGCCCGCGGAGCCGACTGGGCCGCCTACCCCGCCGGCGTGGTCTGGGCGATGCGGGCGGCCGGCCTGCCGATCGGCGGCGCCGACCTGCACTACTCCAGCACCGTCCCGCTCGGTGCCGGCCTGTCCTCCTCGGCCGCCCTGGAGGTCGCCACCGCCCTCGCGCTGGACGACCTGTACGGCCTCGGCCTGCCCCGCGCGGAGTTGGCCCGCCTCGCCCAACGCGCCGAGAACGGCTACGTCGGCGTGCCCTGCGGGATCATGGACCAGACCGCGGCCGCCTGTTGCACCGCCGGCCACGCCCTCTTCCTGGACACCCGCGACCTCACCCACCGCCACGTCCCGTTCGATTTGGCCGCGGAAGGGCTCCGCCTCCTCGTCGTCGACACCCGCGTCCGCCACCAACTCGGCGACGGCGCGTACGCGCAGCGGCGCGCCGGATGCGAACGCGGCGCGCGGGCGCTCGGCGTACGCGCGCTGCGTGACGTCCCGTACGCACATCTGCCCGCGGCCCTCGACGCGTTGGCGTCCGACCCCGTCGTCCGGGACCTCGTCCGCCACATCGTCACCGAGAACCACCGCGTGGAACGGACCGTCGCCCATCTCGACGCCGGTCGCCCCCGCGCCATCGGCCCCCTGCTCACCGCCGGACACGCCTCCCTCCGCGACGACTTCAAGGTCTCCTGCCCCGAACTCGACCTCGCCGTCGACACCGCCAACGCGGCCGGCGCGCTCGGCGCCCGGATGACCGGCGGCGGCTTCGGCGGCTCGGCCCTCGTCCTCGTCGAGGCGGCCGCCGCGGACCCCGTCACCGACGCCCTGCACGCGGCGTTCGCCGCCGCCGGCCACACCCCGCCCCGGATCTTCCCGGCCGCCCCGGGCCCCGGCGCCCACCGCCTGGGGCCGTAACCGCCGCCCGTGCGCCGGGCGCCCCCCGTTCCCCGGCCACTTTCGTCAATCACCTTCCCCCGGGGCACCCCGTCCGTACGCTGTCACCAGCGCCGGTGGGGGCCGGCGCCGATCAGGGGGCGAGACCGCTCGGGTACCGCGCCCGGGGCGGGTGGTCACCGGCCGGCGGCGTCCGCCGCCCGGCCGAGGCGATCTTCAATCCGGACGCCGTGCCCGCTATGGTCCGTTCACCGAGACAGGGGGTCTTGCGTGCAACGCATCCGGGTTCTGGTGGTCGACGACCACCGCATCTTCGCCGAGTCCCTGGCGGCCGCACTGGCCGCGGAGGTGGACGTGGACGTCGCCGCGGCGGGCAGCGCGCCGGCGGCGCTGCGCACGCTCGACCGGGCCGCCACCGACGGCCGCCGCTTCGACGTCCTGCTCGCCGACGCCGACCTGGCCGCCCCGCTCCTGGCCGTGCCGCCCCAAGGGCCCGCCCGCGACGGCACCGCGCGCGAGAGCCCGCCCCGCGTCCCGCTGGACGGCATCGCCCTCGTGTCCGGCCTGCGCACCAGCCACCCGTACCTGCGGACCGTGGTCCTCGCCGACCGGGACGATCCGCGCCGGGCCGCCGCCGCCCTCCAGGCCGGCGCCTCCGGCTGGGTCGCCAAGGACTCCTCGCTCTCCCGCCTGCTGGCCGTCATCCGCGGCGTGCTGCGCGACGAGACACACCTGCCGCCCGCCCTGCTCACCGGCGTGCTGCGGGAGTTGACCGCGTCCCGCAAGCACCGCAGCGAGAGCGAGCGGCTCGTGGAGTCCCTGACCCCGCGCGAACGCGAGGTGCTGCGCTGCATGGTCGCCGGACTGGGCCGCAAGGCGGTCGCCGAGCGGCTCTTCCTCTCCCCGCACACCGTCCGCACCCACATGCAGAACGTGCTCGGCAAGCTGGGCGTGCACTCCACCCTCGCCGCCGTCGCGCTGGCCCGCCGGGCCGGGGTCGGCCCCGCCGACCTCGAACCGGTCACCGCCGGGCCGCTCACCCTGCCCTGACCCCGCCCGCCCGGCCGGATCACTCCGCGGCGCCCCCACCGCCCGCCCGCTGCAAACCAGTCAGCACCGCCACGCCCCGGGCGGCCAGCGTCACCCGCGTCACCGCCGCCGCCCGGGGCGTCCAGGCGTCCCGCAGCGGCTCCGGCAGCGTCACCTGCACCGCCCGGCCCCCGTGGTTCAGCAGGAACACGTACCGGCCGCCGGCGCCCTCCCGCACCGCCGCCTGCACGCCCGGCGGCAGCCCCGGCAGCACCGGCGCCACCCCCGCCGCCGCCCGCACGTCGTCCAACAGGGCCCGCATCAGGGCCGGTTCCAGCCGCGTCCCGACGTACCAGGCACTGCCCCGCCCGTGGTCGTGCCGGGTCACCGCCGGCCGCCCGGCCAGCTCGCCGTCCAGGAACCGCGCCACCACCTCGGCGCCGGCCACCTCGATCTCCTCCGACCACAGGTCCGCCCGGCCCGCGTAGGCCCGCCCGGCCTGCCGGCCCCGCCCGGCCGCGGTCGGACCGCCGTCGCCCACCGCCACCGACCGTCCCTCGGCCAGCGGCCAGAACTCCGTCACCCGCAGCCCCAACAGCTCCCGCAACGCGCCCGGATAGCCCCCCGGGCGCACCCGGTCGCAGGCGTCGACGATGCCCGAGAAGAACGACACCACCAGCTGCCCGCCACCGTCCACGTACGCCGCCAGCCGCGCCGCGTCCCGGTCCGTCAGCAGGTACAGGTTCGGCACCACCACCATCCGGTACCCCGACAGCTCCCGTCCCGGCGGCACCACGTCACAGGCCACCCCCGCCTCGAACAACGGCCGGTAGTGGTCCAGCGCGATCCGGGAGTGGTCCAGTGCCGTGGACGGCCGGGAATCCAGCTCCAGCGCCCACCAGCTCTGCCAGTCGGCCAGCAGCGCCACCGAGGCCCGCGACCGGGACCCCTCGATCCCCGGCAGCGCCGCCAACTCCCGCCCCAGCGCGCACACCTCACGGAAGATCCGGGTGTCCGTCCCGCCGTGCGGCACCATCGCCGAGTGGAACTTCTCCGCCCCGCCGAGCGACTGCCGCCACTGGAAGAACAGCACCGCGTCCGCGCCCTGCGCCACCGCCTGCCAGCTCCACAGCCGCATCGCCCCGGGCGGCTTGGGCCCGTTGCGGGGCCGCCAGTTGACCGCGCCCGGCGCCTGCTCCAGCAGCAGCCACGGCTGCCCCTCGCGCGCCGACCGCATCAGGTCGAAGACGTAGGCCGCCCGGACGTGGTCGTCCGGCACGTGCGGGTCCTGGTAGAAGTCCAGCGCCATCACGTCCATCGACGGCGCCCAGCCGAACGCGTCCACCGGCTTGTGCTGCGGCATCAGGTTCGTCGTCACCGGCACCCCGGGCGCCAACCGCGTGAGCACCGCCCGCTCCGCCAGATAGCACTCCCGCAACGCCGCGTCGCTGAACCGCAGGTAGTCCAACTGCTGCGCCGGATTGGCGAACGTCGGCGCGTTCCGGGGCGGCAGCACCTGGGCGAAGTCCCCGTACGCCTGCGACCAGAACGACGTCGACCAGGCGTCGTTGAGCGCCGCCACGCTGCCGTACCGCTCCCGCAGCCAGCTTCGGAAGTGCTCCGCCGACACGTCGCAGAAGCACTGCCGGGTGTGGCACCCGAACTCGTTGCCCACGTGCCACAGTGCGAGCGCCGGATGGTCGGCGTACCGCGCCGCGACCTGCTCCACCAGCCGCACCGCGTGCGCCCGGAACACCGGGCTGGACGGGCAGAAGTGCTGCCGGGCGCCCGGCCAGCGGCGCTGCCCGTCCGGGCCCTCCGGCAGGATCTCCGGGTGCGCCTGGCTCAACCACGGGGGCGGTGACGCCGTCATCGTCGCCAGGCACACCTCGATGCCGGCCCCGGCCAGACCGTCCATGACCCGGTCGAACCACCCGAAGTCCCATTCCCCCGGCCGGGGTTCGACCTTCGCCCAGGAGAAGATCCCGGCCGTGACCATGGAGACGTGGGCCGCCTTCATCAGCGCCAGGTCCTCGGCCCACACCTCCTCCGGCCAGTGCTCGGGGTTGTAGTCGCCGCCGAATCGGATGCCCATCGGACCCCCTGGCTCGCATGCGGGATGGAGACGCCGCGCGACCCGGTGCGGCGCGCGGGCGCCACGGGCGCCGCCCCGCCACGACCGCTCCCGGAACGCCGCCCGTCTTCAGGTCTGCCTCACGAGGAGTTCTTGTACACGCTCCAGCCGCCGTCCACCACCAGGCTGGCCCCTGTCACGAACGACGCCTCCCCGGAGAGCAGGAACGCGATGGCGGCCGCCACCTCCTCGGGCCGGCCCAGCCGCCGCGCCGCGGTCTCGGCCGCGCTGGCCCGCCGCTGCTCCTCGTCGATGCCGTCCCACGCCGCGGTCAGCACCGGACCCGGCAGGACGCAGTTCACCCGCACCGCGGGCCCGTACTCCACCGCCAACTGCCGGCCCAGTCCGGTCAGTCCGGCCTTGGACGCCGCGTACGCGGGCCGCCCCGGCAGCCCCACCAGCGCGTGCACCGACGACGTCAGCACCACCGCCCCGCCGCGCGCCCGCAGGTCCGCGAGGACCGCCCGCACGCCCAGGAACGCCCCGGTCAGGTTCACCGCCAGCTGCCGGTCCCACTCCACCGGCGAGGTCCGGTCGGCCGGCGCCACGTGTGCGAGGTAGGCGTTGCTGACCAGGCCGTCCACCGGCCCGTACCGGGTGCGCGCCGCCGCGACGGCCCGCTGCCAGTCGTCCTCGGCGGCCACGTCGCAGTGCTCGTACGAGGCCCGCCCGCCGGCCGCCCGGATGCGCCGCGCGACGCGCTCCCCGCGGGCGTCGTCGACGTCCAGCAGCAGCACCGCCGCGCCCTCGGCGGCCAGCCGGTCCGCGGTCGCCGCCCCGATGCCGCCGGCGGCGCCGGTCACCAGCACCGTCCGCCCCGAAAACCGCCGTCCGCGCCTGCCACCACTGCCGTACGGCCCCACGGGCACGGAGCCCGTTCCTCCGGTCTCCTGCTGGCTCATGCGGTGATCCAAGCCCACCCCGGGGTGGCCCGGCAAGCCCACACCGGCCGCGTGCCCCGTGTGGGCCTAACCCGGCACGTTGTCAAACGGTCCGGTCAACCGCCGCAGGAGACCGGCCAATTCGTGCCGCTGCTGCCGCGACAGCTCGGCGAGGATGGCGCGCTCCTGCGTGAGCAGCCCGGCCAGCGACTCGTCGGCCTTGTCGCGGCCCTTGGCGGTCAGCCGGACCAGCACCCCGCGCCGGTCGCTGGGGTCCGGCAACCGCTCCACCAATTCCTTCTTGGCGAGCCGGTCGATGCGGTTGGTCATCGTGCCGGAGGTGACCAGGGTCTGCGTCAGCAGGGCGCCGGGGGAGAGCTGATAGGGCGCGCCGGCGCGCCGCAGCGCGGTCAGCACGTCGAATTCCCAGGGCTCCAGGCCCACCTCGGAGAAGGCGAGACGGCGGGCCCGGTCGAGGTGTCTGGCCAGGCGGGAGACGCGGCTGAGGACCTCAAGCGGCTCCACGTCGAGGTCCGGGCGCTCGCGGCGCCATGCTGCGACCAGTCGATCGACCTCGTCCTCCATGGCGATCAGTGTAAAGGGTCTGTCGATGTAAAGTCTCTTGATGGCAAGCTTCTTGATGTCAAGATATATTTTCCCGGACTACTGGGCATCGTGGGCGCAGCACGGAATCCGCCCGAGATGGCCAGAACTCGCTCGGAGGCCGTCCGGCAGGCTCCACAACAGAACAGTGCCTGCCCTGCACCAGCAAAGGGGTTATCGAACATGCACGACGCACCCGTCTGGGATCCCCAGCAGTACCTCCACCACTCAGGACACCGCACCCGACCCTTCCACGACCTCCTCGCCCGGATACCAGAACTCCCCCGCCCCGACCGCCCCGCCCGCATCGCCGACCTCGGCTGCGGCCCCGGCAACGTCACCGTCCAGCTCGCCGACCGCTGGCCGGACGCCCACATCACCGGCTACGACAACTCCACCGACATGCTCAAGGAGGCCGAGTCCTACGCCGGGCCCACCCCCGGCGGCGGCCACCTCGACTTCGCCCCCGCCGACGCCGCCGACTGGGCCCCCGAAGAACCCTTCGACCTGATCGTTTCCAACGCGGCCCTGCAGTGGGTCCCCAACCACCCGGACTCCTTCGCCCGCTGGATCGACGCCCTCACCCCCGGCGGCACCTTCGCCTTCCAGGTCCCGGGCAACTTCACCTCGCCCAGTCACGCCCTCCTCGGCGAACTGTGCGACGCCCCGCAGTGGCGCGACCGCCTGGACCGGCAGGGCCGCCGCTTCGTCCACATCCTCGACCCCGCCGACTACCTCCAGCGCCTCACCGACCTCGGCTGCGCCACCGACGCCTGGGAGACCACCTACGTCCAACTCCTCCAGGGCGACGACCCGGTCCTCGACTGGGTCAAGGGCACGGCCCTGCGCCCCGTCCTCACCGCCCTCGAAGGCGACCCGGAGGCGCGCGACGCCTTCCTCGCCGAATACCGCGACGCCCTGCGCCGCGCCTACCCGACCGGCCGGCACGGCACGGTCTTCCCGTTCCGCCGCATCTTCGCCGTAGCCCAGAAGCCCGGGCCCTCGGCTCCACCCGCGCGGGGCGCCGCCCCGACCGCCTGAATCCGGAGGCTCCGCAGTGAGCACCGGCCTCGACCACATCCAGCTCGCCGCCGGCCTGGGGAGGCAGGAGAAGGCTGCTGGTTCGAGGCCGGCGCGGGTGCGCGGGCCCACCCGACGACGGGCGCGCCGTAGCGCTCGGATCACGGCCGGACCCTGGGGGTCGGCCCAGGTGACAGGGGTGCCGTGGCTACGACGGGGCGACGCGCATCAGCCCTGACGGACACTCGAAAGCCCGCGTTCCCCACGCTGTTGGGCAACTCGGGCCGGATCGCCGAGGGGCTGAGCGTCCGCACACGTCGGCATCTTCGACGCCCCGCTCAGTTCTTGCGGTGCCCTATCAGTCGTGGCTTGGGCTCCAGGTTCCCCAGCCCGTGCCATGCGAGGTTCACCAGGTGCGCCGCCACCTCCGCCTTCTTCGGCTTGCGGGCGTCGACCCACCACTGGCCGGTCAGGGCCACCATGCCGACCAGCGCCTGGGCGTACAGCGGCGCCAGCTTCGGGTCGAAGCCGCGGGCCTTGAACTCCAGGCCCAGGATGTCCTCGACCTGGGTGGCGATGTCGCTGATCAGCGACGCGAAGGTGCCCGTGGACTGCGCGACGGGGGAGTCCCGGACCAGGATCCGGAAGCCGTCGGTGAACGTCTCGATGTAGTCGAGCAGCGCGAACGCCGCCTGTTCGAGGAGCTCGCGCGGGTGCCCGGCGGTCAGCGCACCGGTGACCATGTCCAGCAGCTGCCGCATCTCGCGGTCCACGACCACCGCGTACAGCCCCTCCTTGCCGCCGAAGTGCTCGTAGACCACCGGCTTGGAGACCCCGGCCTTCGCCGCGATCTCCTCCACCGACGTGCCTTCGTAACCCCGCTCGGCGAACAGCGTGCGGCCGATGTCCAGCAACTGCTCACGGCGCTCCGCGCCGGTCATCCGCACCCGGCGGGCCCGTCGGGTGCCCGAAGCGGGGGACCCGGAGGAGCCGGAGGACTTTCCCTTACTGCCGTTGCTCGCGCTGCTGTCGATCGCCACCCGTCAATCATGCCCCCAGCGGGGCGTTCTCCTCGCCCCGGGCGCCGTCCTGGCGCCGGGCGTCGATCCGCGCCGCGTTCGGCCACCGCACGTCGTGCGCCCAGCCGGCCAGCTCGAACCAGCGGATCAGCCGGGCGCTGGAGTCCAGCTGGCCCTTCAGCACCCCGTGCCGGGCGCTGGTCGGATCGGCGTGGTGCAGGTTGTGCCAGGACTCGCCGCAGGAGAGCACCGCCAGCCACCAGACGTTGCCCGAGCGGTCCCGGGACTTGAACGGGCGCTTGCCGACCGCGTGGCAGATGGAGTTGATCGACCACGTCACGTGGTGCAGCAGCGCCACCCGGACCAGGGAGCCCCAGAAGAACGCGGTCAGCGCGCCCTGCCAGGACCACGTCACCAGCCCGCCGACCAGCGGCGGGATCAGCAGCGACACCGTGGTCCACAGCACGAACTGGCGGGAGATCGCCCGGATCGCCGGGTCCTTGATCAGGTCGGGCGCGTACTTGTGCTGCGGCGTCTGCTCCTCGTCGAACATCCAGCCGACGTGCGCCCACCACAGGCCCTTCATCAGGGCCGGGACGGTCTCCCCGAACCGCCAGGGCGAATGCGGGTCGCCCTCGGCGTCGGAGAACTTGTGGTGCTTGCGGTGGTCGGCGACCCAGCGGACCAGGGGCCCCTCCACCGCCAGCGACCCCATGACCGCGAGCGCGATCCGCAGCGGACGCTTCGCCTTGAACGCACCGTGCGTGAAGTAGCGGTGGAAACCGATGGTGATGCCGTGACAACCGATGAAGTACATCGCCGTCATCAGCCCGAGGTCCAGCCAGCTCACGCCCCAGCCCCAGGCCAGCGGCACCGCGGCGAGCAGGGCCAGGAACGGCACGGTGATGAACATCAGCAGGGTGATCTGTTCCAGCGACCTGCGCTGCTCGCCGCCCAGCGTCGCGGACGGCACGGCGGAGGAGGCAGCAGAACCGGGGGGCACATCGAGCGGCATCGGTGACTCTTCCACGGCGTTTGGACCAGCGGTCATGTGGCGTCCCTCGTCGGGGGCTCGGGGCACGGCTACGGCCCTACGGGACCGTAACCTACGGTCTCGTAAGTATGGCAGCGACACCGCCTGGGACAAGGCCGTGACAGGCCCCACCACCGGCCCCGCACTCCTGATGCCCAACCCGCGGACGGTGTGATCCCCGGTCGGCGGGCAGACCTATCCTGGGGGCGTCGGACAGCGCGGTCCGCACCCCGCCCAGACGTGCTCAATGACTGCACCATCCCTTGCAAGGAGCCGCACCTGTGAGCAGTGCCGACAACACCCCCGCCGAGTCCAGCACCCCCGGGGCCGCCCAGGGCACCAGCGGTGACAACGGGGCCCTGCGCGCCGACATCCGCCGCCTCGGTGACCTCCTCGGCGAGACCCTCGTCCGGCAGGAGGGCCAGGACCTCCTCGACCTCGTGGAACAGGTCCGCGCCCTGACCCGCTCCGACGGCGAGGCCGCCGCCCGGCTCCTGGGCGAGACCGACCTGATCACCGCCGCCAAGCTGGTCCGCGCCTTCTCCACGTACTTCCACCTCGCCAACGTCACCGAGCAGGTGCACCGCGGTCGCGAGCTGCGCGCCCGGCGCGCCGCCGAGGGCGGCATCCTGGCCCGCACCGCCGACATGCTCAAGGACGCCGACCCCGAGCACCTGCGGGCCACCGCCCGCAACCTCGGCGTCCGCCCGGTCTTCACGGCCCACCCGACCGAGGCCGCCCGCCGGTCCGTCCTCACCAAGCTCCGCAAGATCGCCGAGCTGCTGGACCGCACCGACGCCACGGACCGCCGCCGCGTCGACCTGCGCCTCGCCGAGAACGTCGACCTCATCTGGCAGACCGACGAGCTGCGCGTCGCCCGCCCCGAGCCCACCGACGAGGCACGCAACGCCATCTACTACCTCGACGAGCTCGGCCGCGGCGCCGTCGGCGACGTCCTGGAGGACCTCGCCGCCGAGCTTGAGCGCGCCGGCACCGAACTCCCCGCCGGCTCCCGCCCGCTGACCTTCGGCACCTGGATCGGCGGCGACCGCGACGGCAACCCCAACGTCACCCCGCAGGTGACCTGGGACGTGCTGATCCTCCAGCACGAGCACGGCATCAGCGACGCCCTGGAGCACGTCGACGAACTCCGCGGCGCCCTGTCCAACTCCATCCGCAACTGCGGCGCCACCGACGAGCTGCTCGCCTCGCTCCAGCACGACCTCGACCTCCTCCCGGAGATCAGCCCCCGCTACAAGCGCCTCAACAGCGAAGAGCCCTACCGCCTCAAGGCCACCTGCATCCGGCAGAAGCTCCTCAACACCCGCGACCGCCTCGCCGGCGACACCCCGCACGTGCCGGGCCGCGACTACCTCGGCACCAGCGAACTCCTCGACGACCTCGCCCTCATCCAGACCTCGCTGCGCGCCCACCGCGGCGGCCTGATCGCCGACGGCCGCCTCGAACGCACCCTGCGCACGATCTCCGCGTTCGGCCTCCAGCTCGCCACCATGGACGTCCGCGAGCACGCCGACGCCCACCACCACGCCCTCGGCCAGCTCTTCGACCGCCTCGGCGAGGAGTCCTGGCGTTACGTGGACATGCCGCGCGACTACCGGCGCAAGCTGCTCGCCAAGGAACTCCGCTCCCGGCGGCCGCTGGCCCCCACCCCGCCGCCCCTCGACGAGGCCGGTGCCAAGACCCTCGGCGTCTTCCGCACCATCCGCCAGGCCAAGAAGACCTTCGGCCCCGAGGTCATCGAGTCCTACATCATCTCGATGTGCCAGGGCTCCGACGACGTCTTCGCCGCCGCCGTCCTGGCCCGCGAGGCCGGCCTGATCGACCTGCACGCCGGCTGGGCCAAGATCGGCATCGTTCCGCTGCTGGAGACCACCGACGAGCTGAAGATCGCCGACCAGCTCCTCGACGACATGCTCTCCGACCCCTCCTACCGCCGCCTGGTCGCCCTCCGCGGCGACGTCCAGGAGGTCATGCTCGGCTACTCCGACTCCTCGAAGTTCGGCGGCATCACCACCAGCCAGTGGGAGATCCACCGCGCCCAGCGGCTGCTCCGCGACGTCGCGCACCGCCACGGCGTGCGCCTGCGCCTCTTCCACGGCCGCGGCGGCACCGTCGGTCGCGGCGGCGGCCCCTCGCACGACGCGATCCTCGCCCAGCCCTACGGCACCCTCGAAGGCGAGATCAAGGTCACCGAGCAGGGCGAGGTCATCTCCGACAAGTACCTCGTCCCGTCACTCGCCCGGGAGAACCTCGAACTGACCGTCGCCGCGACGCTCCAGGCATCCGCCCTGCACACCGAGCCGCGACAGTCCGACGAGGCCCTGGCCCGCTGGGACGCGGCCATGGAGACCGTCTCCGACGCCGCCCACGGCGCCTACCGCCGCCTCGTCGAGGACCCGGACCTGCCCGCGTACTTCTTCGCCTCCACCCCGGTGGACCAGCTCGCCGACCTTCACCTCGGCTCGCGGCCCTCCCGCCGCCCCGACTCCGGCGCCGGCCTCGACGGCCTCCGCGCCATCCCGTGGGTGTTCGGCTGGACCCAGTCCCGGCAGATCGTCCCCGGCTGGTTCGGCGTCGGCACCGGCCTCAAGGCCGCCCGCGAAGCCGGCCTCGACACCGTCCTGGACGAAATGCACGGGCACTGGCACTTCTTCCGCAACTTCCTCTCCAACGTCGAGATGACGCTGGCCAAGACGGACCTGCGGATCGCCGAGCACTACGTCGACACCCTCGTCCCCGAAGAGCTCCAGCACGTCTTCGCCGTCATCAAGGCCGAACACGCGCTCACCGTCGCCGAGGTCCTGCGCATCACCGGCGAGGCCGAACTCCTCGACTCCAACCCGGTGCTCAAGCAGACCTTCCGCGTCCGCGACGCCTACCTGGACCCGATCTCCTACCTCCAGGTCTCCCTGCTCAAGCGCCAGCGCGACGCGGCCGCCGCCGACCGGCAGCCCGACCCGCTGCTCTCCCGCGCCCTGCTGCTGACCGTCAACGGCGTGGCGGCCGGCCTGCGCAACACCGGCTGACCGGCACCGCCCACCCACGCGACGGCGGGGCCGTCCGGAACGCCTTCCGGACGGCCCCGCCGTCGTCGTGCTGACGCGCGGAGGTGGCCGCGCGTCACGAGTTGTACGTCGTCTGCGCCCGCTCCAGGCCCTTCAGGACCAACGCCTCCACCGCGTCCGCCGCCCGGTCCACGAAGTACGCCAGTTCCTTGCGCTCCGCCGACGAGAAGTCCTTCAGCACGAAGTCCGCCACCGGCATCCGCCCCGGCGGCCGTCCGATCCCGAACCGCACCCGGTGGTACTCCGCGCCCAGCGACTTCGTGATCGACTTCAGGCCGTTGTGTCCGTTGTCACCGCCGCCCAGCTTCAACCGCAGCGTGCCGTAGTCGATGTCCAACTCGTCGTGCACGGCGACGATGTTGGCCACCGGAACCTTGAAGAAGTCCCGCAGCGCGGTCGTCGGCCCGCCCGAGAGGTTCATGAACGACGACGGCTTGGCCACCACCACCCGACGGTTCGACGGGCCCGGCGGGCCGATGCGCCCCTCCACCACCTGGGCCCGCGTCTTGTGGGCCTTGAAGCGGCCGCCCATCCGCTCCGCCAGCAGGTCCGCCACCATGAACCCCACGTTGTGGCGGTTGCCGGCGTACTCCGGGCCCGGGTTGCCGAGCCCCACGATGAGCCAGGGGCTCGCCGCATCGGTCATGTTCACGTCTCCTCAAAACGACCCAACCGCCGCCCCGGCGCCGTCCGGCACCGCGACAGCGGTTGGGAAGAAACTACCGCGCGAGGACTCAGCCCTCGGCGCCCTCGGCGGCCTCGGCCGGGGCCTCCGCCTGCGCGGCGACGACCTGCAGCACCGGGGTGTCGCCCTCGACGGTCAGCGAAGCGCCGGCCGGCAGCGCGATGTCCTTGGCGAGCACGGTGTGACCGGCGTCCAGGCCCGCGATCGACACGGTGACGGACTCGGGGATGTGGGTCGCCTCGACCTCGACCGGCAGCGTGTTGAGCAGGTGCTCCAGCAGGTTGCTGCCGGGGGCCAGCTCGCCCTCGATCTGGATCGGCAGCTCGACGGCGACCTTCTCGCCCTTCTTCACGGCGAGGAAGTCCACGTGCACGAGGAAGCGCCGGATCGCCTCGCGCTGCACGGCCTTCGGGATCACCAGCTCGTCGGTGCCCTCGCCCTCAAGGCGGATCAGCGCGTTCGGGGTCTTCAGGGCCATCATCAGCGCGTGGCTGTCGACCGCCACGTGCTTCGGGTCCGCGCCGTGGCCGTAAATGACCGCCGGAACCTTCTCTTCGCGGCGCAGACGGCGCGCGGCGCCCTTGCCGAAGTCGTTCCGGGCCTCAGCGACAAGCTTGATCTCAGCCATGCCAGCTCCTCGTATCTCAAAGAATCTGCGGGGCGTCACCCGGCCCACGACAGACCTGCTACGAAGAGCGCGTCGATAACGGACAACCGCCAAAGGGCGGCCTCCCTCGCCGAGCAACTCGATGAGTCTACCCGGCGGGAAAGGCCGCCCCAAAGTCGATCTAGCCGGCCACCGCCGGCCGCCGGCTCACTGCTCGTCGAACAGGCTCGTCACCGAGCCGTCCTCGAACACCTCGCGGATCGCCCGCGCGACCGTCGGCGCCATCGACAGCACCGTGATCTTGTCGAGCTCCAGCTCCGAAGGCGTCGGCAGCGTGTTGGTGAACACGAACTCGCTGACCTTGGAGTTCTTCAGCCGGTCCGCGGCCGGACCCGACAGCACGCCGTGCGTGGCCGTCACGATCACGTCCGCGGCACCGTTGGCGAACAGCGCCTCGGCCGCCGCGCAGATCGTGCCACCGGTGTCGATCATGTCGTCGACCAGGACGCAGACCCGGCCCTTGACGTCACCGACGACCTCGTGGACGGTGACCTGGTTCGCCACGTCCTTGTCCCGGCGCTTGTGGACGATGGCCAGCGGCGCGCCCAGGCGGTCGCACCAGCGGTCCGCCACCCGCACCCGGCCGGCGTCCGGCGACACCACGGTCAGCTTGTCCCGGTCGACCTTGGCGCCCACGTAGTCCGCCAGCACCGGCAGCGCGAAGAGGTGGTCCACCGGGCCGTCGAAGAAGCCCATGATCTGGTCCGTGTGCAGGTCCACGGTGACGATGCGGTCCGCGCCCGCCGTCTTCATCAGGTCCGCGATCAGGCGCGCCGAGATCGGCTCGCGACCGCGGTGCTTCTTGTCCTGACGCGCGTACCCGTAGAACGGCACGACCACGGTGATGCTGCGGGCCGAGGCCCGCTTCAGCGCATCGAGCATGATCAGCTGTTCCATGATCCACTTGTTGATCGGAGCCGTGTGGCTCTGGATCAAGAAGCAGTCCGCGCCGCGCGCCGACTCCTGGTAACGGACGTAGATCTCGCCATTGGCGAAGTCGAACGCCTTCGTCGGGACCAGGCCCACACCCAGCTGGTGCGCGACCTCCTCGGCAAGCTCGGGGTGGGCGCGGCCGGAGAAGAGCATCAGCTTCTTCTCGCCGGTCGTCTTGATCCCGGTCACAGCAAATCTCCTTGCATCACAGTTTGCGTGCGCTCGTCACCGTACGCGCCGCACGGCGTACCCGTTGGCACAGTCACCGCTCACCCTCGGACTTCGGGTCAGAGCCCTGACCCGACTCCGTTTCCTGGTGGGCGGACGAAGCGGCCTGCGCGGCGGCGCTCCCGGGCCGCTTGCGTGCGACCCAACCCTCGATGTTGCGCTGCTGGCCGCGCGCGACCGCCAGCGAACCCGGGGGCACATCCTTGGTGATGACCGAACCGGCCGCGGTGTACGCGCCGTCCCCGATCGTGACGGGCGCCACGAACATGTTGTCCGAGCCCGTCTTGCAGTGCGAGCCGACCGTCGTGTGGTGCTTGGCCTCGCCGTCGTAGTTCACGAACACGCTGGCCGCACCGATGTTGGTGTACTCGCCGATCGTCGCATCCCCCACGTAGGAGAGGTGCGGCACCTTCGTGCCCTCGCCGATCTGCGAGTTCTTCATCTCGACGAACGTGCCGGCCTTCGCCTTCACGTGCAGGACCGTGCCCGGACGCAGGTACGCGTACGGGCCCACCGAGGCGGCCGGCCCGATCTCCGCGCCGTCGGCCACCGTGAACGACACCGACGCCCCCGCACCCACGACGGTGTCGGTCAGCCGCGACTGCGGGCCGACCTCGGACCCCGACGCCACGTGCGTCGCACCCAGCAGCTGTGTCCCGGGGTGCACCGTGGCGTCCTGCTCGAACGTCACCGAGGCGTCCACCCACGTCGACGCCGGGTCGACCACCGTGACGCCGGCGAGCATCGCCCGCTCCAGCAGCCGTGCGTTGAGCAGCCGCCGGGCCTCCGCCAGCTGGACCCGGTTGTTGATCCCCAGGATCTCGCGGTGGTCGGCCGCCACCGCGGCGCCCACCCGGTGCCCGGCGGAACGCAGGATCCCCAGCACGTCCGTGAGGTATTCCTCACCCTGGCTGTTGTCGGTGCGGACCTTGCCCAGCGCCTCGACCAGCAGCCGCGCGTCGAACGCGAACACCCCGGAGTTGATCTCCCGGATGGCCCGCTGGGCCTCGCTCGCGTCCTTGTGCTCGACGATCTCGGTCACCGCGCCGGACTCCTCGTCCCGCACGATCCGTCCGTAGCCCGTCGAGTCGGGCACCTCGGCCGACAGCACGGTCACGGCGTTCTTGTCCGCGGCGTGCGTCTCGCTGAGCTTGCGCAGCGTCTCGCCGGTCAGCAGGGGGGTGTCGCCGCACACCACGACGACGGTGCCGTCCAGCGTGACGCCGTCGCCGCTCAGCTCTTCGAGCGCGGTGCGGACGGCGTGGCCGGTGCCGTTCTGCTCGTGCTGCACGGCGGTGCGGGTGGCGGGGTCGATCGCGGCGAGGTGCTCGCGCACCTGCTCGCGGGCGTGGCCGACGACCACGACGAGGTGTTCGGGGTCCAGCTCGCGGGAGGCGGCGACGACGTGGCCGACGAGGGATCGGCCGCAGATCGCGTGCAGGACCTTGGGGGTCGTCGACTTCATGCGGGTTCCCTCACCCGCTGCGAGAACGACGACGGCGGCCGGGCGGTTGGCGCTCACGGGATGCCCTTCGGCTTCTTGGCTACTTCGGGTGGTGGTCATCCGAAGGATACCGGGGCGTTTTGCGGAGGAAACGAGGGCGGGTCCTGACCGTGTGGTCAGGACCCGGACGTCGCGATGTGGTGACTGTGCTCCCCCGCCAGGACTCGAACCCGGACTTAAGGTACCAAAAACCTCAGTGCTGCCTATTACACCACAGGGGAGTGCAAAGCAAGCTAAACCGGACATTCCGTCAGGCTGGCCGCTCGACACCCAACACTATGCCGTACCACCGGCCTTCGACGCGACGGTATGGATCACTACCGCGCGAAACCCGAACGACGGGGCGCCGCCGGGGGCATGGGCGCGGGGCCGGCCGGTCGGGGCGGGCCGCAGAACGCCGTGCCCGCGCGAAGGGGAGCGGGCCGCGGAACGCCGTGCCCGCGCGAAGGGGAAACGTGCGGCCCGGCGGTCCGCGCGCTCACCGAACGTGAGGCGCGGTAACGGGCCGGGAGGAGACCGGGGGAAGGCGGGCCGGCGCCCGTACGCTGGTCGGTATGACCGCATCGGGGGCAAGTGAGAGCGTGGCCGCGCGAGGCAGACCGGGGGGCGGTCCCTGGTGGTGGACACGACGGCGCAGCGCCGTACTGGACGTGCTGCTCGCGTTGGCGTCCATGGTGGAGTGCATGGGCGAGGGCATCCCGTTCGCGCACTCGTCGGGGATCCCGACGCTGGCCGGGGTGCTGTTCGGCCTGGTGGCCGGGTCGATGCTGCTGGTGCGCCGGCGCTGGCCGGTCGCGGTGGTGCTGACCTCGATCGCGGTGATGCCCACGGAGATGGGCGGCCTGCTGAGCGTCGTGGGCCTGTACACGCTCGCGGCGTCGGACGTGCCGCGGCGGATCATAGGGCTGCTGGCCGGGATGACCGTGGTCGGCACCGTGGTGACGACCTTCTTCAGCATGCGGCAGGACGTGGCGGCGGCGCCGGACTTCCACCCGCCGTCCTGGTTCGTGATCGTGATGGCGCTCGCGGTGGGCCTGGTGCTGACCGCCCCGCCGGTGCTGTGGGGGCTCTACGTCGGCGCGCGGCGGCGGCTGGTGGAGAGCCTGCGCGAGCGGGCGGACGGCCTGGAACGGGAGCTGTCGCTGCTGGCGGACCGGGCCGAGGAACGGGCCGAGTGGGCCCGCAACGAGGAACGGACCCGGATCGCCCGGGAGATGCACGACGTCGTGGCGCACCGGGTGAGCCTGATGGTGGTGCACGCGGCGGCGTTGCAGGCGGTGGCCCTGAAGGACCCGGAGAAGGCGTCGCGGAACGCCGCCCTGGTCGGGGACATGGGGCGCCAGGCGCTGACCGAACTGCGGGAGATGCTGGGGGTGCTGCGCACGGCGGAGGGGGCCGCGGTGCGGGGCCCGGCGGCTTCGGACGAGCCGGAGCGCCTGGCGGCCGTGGCGTCACGGGTGTCGCGCAAGACCGCGGAGGGGCCGTCGACGGAATCCGGGCGGGCGCCGACGGACGCGCTCGCGGGCTCGGCCGGGGCGCCGGCGGGCGGCGCGGAACCGGACGGCGACGGGCCGTGCCTGACGGAGCTGGGGGAACTGGTCGAGCAGTCCCGGGCGGCCGGGATGGCGGTGGAGTTCTCGGTGCAGGACGGCGCGGAGGAAGCGGCCGAGTCCCCCGCGGCGGACGTCCACGGGCGCCGGTACGCGGCGCGGGTGGAGCAGACCGTGTACCGGGTGGTGCAGGAGGCGCTCACCAACGTGCACAAGCACGCGCCCGGGGCCCGGGCGCGGGTGCGCCTGGCGCACCGGAGCGGGGAGGTCGCGGTGCAGGTGGAGAACGGCCCGTCGGAGCGGGGCGCGACCGACGCCGGGCTGCCGAGCGGCGGCAACGGCCTGCTGGGGATGCGGGAGCGGGTGGCGGCCCTGGGCGGCGCCTTCGTGTCCGGCCCGACCGACGCCGGCGGGTTCCGGGTGTCGGCCGTGGTGCCGGTGGCCCAGGTACGGGCCGCGGGCGCGGCGGGCTGAGGCCGCGGCCGTCAGTCGCCGGAGACGGTGAGGCGGCTGGGGCGGGTACCGAGGATGAGGGTGCCGAGGGCCTGGTCGAGGTCGTGCCCGAGGTACCAGTCGCCGGTGTGGTCGAGGCTGTAGATCCGCCCCTCGGTGTCGATGGCGAGGGTGGCCTGCGGGTACGTGGTGCCGCGGGTCGCCTTGGTGTCCGGGAACTGCTCCTGCCCGAGCGGGGCGACGTCGGTGTCCAGGGCGCGGCCGAGGTCGCCGAGGGTCCGCGCGAGGTGGCGGCCGAGCAGCGGGTCGATGACGAAGGGGGTCGGCGCGATGTGGCGGCCGGGGCCCGGACCGGCGATGCACAGCCCCCCGAACTCGGCCCAGGCCTCGACGGCGGCCGGGAAGACCGTGTGGCGGTGGCCGCCGGGCGAGGCGTGCGTGCGCAGGGCGTCGGCCCAGCGTTCGGCCTGTTGTATGTCCCAGCGGCCGGGTTCCCAGCCGGCGTTGTGCAGGGCGATGTCGACGGCGGCGGGGAAGCGGGTCGACCCGGGGTCCTCGTGGGCCGGGGTGTGCGGCGCGGGGGTGGGCGGCATGGTGGCGGTCAGCTCCCTTGGGGCGTCGTGGCCCCGATGGGCATGACGCCGAAGTGGGCGAGGAGCGCGTCGCAGGAGCGGCAGGGGGGTGCGTAGCTGCCGTGCTGGGGATCGCCGTCCTCGCGGATGTGACGTGCGGTGATCTTGGAGTGTTTCAGGGAGCGGCGGGCTTCGCCGTTGGTGAGGGGCTTGCGGGAGGCGCGCTTGCCGCGGTTGCTCTCGACGGCGGTCAGGTGGCGGGAGAGGAGGACCGCTTCCGGGCAGCGGCCGGTGAAGCGCTCGCGCTGCGCGGTGGTGAGGGTGTCCAGGAAGTCCTGTACGAGCGGGTGCAGGGTCGGGGGCTGCTCCGCCTTGCTCGCCGTGCAGGTCAGGGTTTGTCCGCGTACCGACAAGGCGGCGGCGACGGTGGGGAGGATGCCGTCGCGGCGGTGGTGGAGGTCGGGCGCGCGGTCGGCGTCGGCGGTGCCGCTCCAGCCGATGCGGGGGTCGCCGGCCGCGCGGGGGTCGCCCGCGGTGGTCGTGTGGTGTGCGGTGGTGCTCATGGTCGTGCTTCCCTCCCTGCAATCCCCCCGGTTGCGGAGGTCAGATTGCCAAAGGTGCTGGGTGTTGCGGTAGTCGGACGCGCTGTCGGGGATGTCACTGGCGTGTGACGGTCCGTCGGATGTCCGGTAACGAGGCTGGTCGGCGGGGTGCCGGCGGGCGGCGCCCGGGGGTGCGGGGCGGAGGGTGACGCGGGTGTGTCGTGGGGCTGACGCGTGGTGCGGGTGCGTCGCGGGGACCGGATGTGGCGCGGCGCCGGGCACCGGGCGGCACCGCACGGACGCGGGCGGGGCGCGCCCGGGCACGCCACCGCCCGACGGCGCCGCCGAGCGGCCGGTCCGGCGACGGGGGAGAGGGCGGGACGGGGGCGGTGGAGGGTGTTGCGGCACCACATAGGCTGTGCCCCAAAGCCAGCTTCAGCCAGGGGGCAACCGCGATGACGACAGGTCGGCAAGGGCTGGGGGCGCATCCCGGCCTCCAGGCCCAAGGACGTCCCGTGCCACCGAACTCGGCCTACGCCGGGCAGGTCGTGCATTTCCCGGATCCGGTGCGCGCCGCGCGCCATCCGGCCGGGGTGCGGATGGACGGGAACGGCTTCCCGGACTTCTCGCCGTACGCCCGGGCCGCCGCGGAGATCGCCGAGCCGCCGGAGGGCTTCGGCGTCGACGAGCTGCGGCTGACGGACTTCGTGTCGGCGAACGCGGCGCTGCACGCACAGGGCCACGAACTGTGGATAGACGTGCCGGCGGTGGCCACCCCGCACGGCTGGACCTGGCACCACGTGGCGGGGACCCGGCGGATGGAACTGGTCCCGGTCGAGGTGAAGGCGTTGCTGCGGCACCACGCGGGGCTGGCGACGACGACGGTGGCGCACGACAAGCGCGGGACGCGGCCCCTCCAGGAGACGCGTCCGGTGCACTTCGGACTGCCGCGGCGGGAACTGTCGGTGGGCGAGGAGCAGCTGGTCCAGGCCGAGGAGGCGCTGGGCTACCGGCTGCCCGGCGCGTACCGGTCGTTCCTGAAGGCGGCCGGCGGCTGCGCCCCGGTGGGCGCGGCCCTCGACGCGGAACTGGGGCTCCTGGTCGACCAGCCGTTCTTCACGGTGCTGGACGACGCCGCGGTCAACGACCTCGTCTACGTCAACAAGTGCCTGCGCGACCACTTCACCAAGGACTACCTGGGCGTGGCGTTCGCCCAGGGCGGGGTGATCGCGGTGAAGGTCCGCGGCGAGGCGCTCGGCTCGGTGTGGTTCTGCCCGTACGACGACGCCCGCGATCAGGACGGGTGGTCGGTGCAGGAACGGGTGGAGCGGCTGATGCTGCCGTGCGGTGCGGACTTCGACGACTTCCTCCTGCGGCTGGCGGGCAACCCGCCGGAGCTGGAGACGGTGGCGAACCTGATGGTGGACGGCGGATTCGCGTACGCCGTACCGGTGGAGGGCTGAGCACAGTGGTGACGTTCGCACAGGCGCAGGAGCGCGCCGAGCAGTGGGTGAACGGCGAGGTGGCGTCGGAGTTCCACCGCGAGGTGCGGGTGCGGGAGTTCGCGCTCGGCTTCGTGGCGTGGGCGGAGGACCGCGACGGCGGCCCGGTCGCCGACGGCGGCCGCAGCCGACTGGTGATCGCCCGGGACAGCGGGGAGACCACGCTGTGGCCGGGGTTGCCGGTGGGCGAGGTGATCCGCCGCTACGAGGAGGAGTACGGCGCGGCGGCGGAGGCCGGGTACGGCGCGGCCGAGCCCCCGCAGCGGATCGACCTGGAGGCCACGTCGTTCCTGCTGACACCGCCGGAGTGGTTGCAGGAGGCGGCCGACGCGATCGGGATCGGCGGCCGGAAGCCGGCCGACGGCGGGACGCAGTCCGGGGCCGCGGCGGACGGGGACTCCGCGGGCACGGGAGCGGTGGGCACGGCCGCGGACGCGGAGGTGGCCGCGGACGCCTGGGCCGACGTCAACGTGAACGCGGGGCCGGAGCCCGCCGACGCCCCGTCGCCGGCCGCGCCCCCGGCTTCCCCTTCCCCTTCCCCCGCCCCGACCTCCGCGCCGTCTGCGTCCGGGGCGGCCACGGGGGACGACACCTCGTGGGCCGCCGCCGACACCACCGCGGGCGGGGGCGGCGAGGACCGTTCGGTGGCGCCGCCGCAGACGGTGTTCGCGCCGCCGCTCGCCGGCTCCGACGACGAGGACACCCCGTCGACGCCGCGGGTGCGGCCCGACGCGAAGACCGAACTGCTGCACGGCGGCAGCCAGTTGCCGCGTACGAAGCTCTCGCCCGCGCTGCCCCCGCCGGCGCCCGACGTGCCCGGCCGGACCGGCCCCGGCGGCGCCGGTGGACTGCCGCCGATGCCGTCCGCGCCGCCGCCGATGCCGCCCGCCCCACCGGCCCCGCCCGCGCCCTCCACGACGCCGGCCGCCCTGCGCGACCTGCCGCCGCCGACCGGCACGCCGATCGCCGACGTGCCGCCGCCGCCCGGCTTGGAGCCGCCCCCGCACGCCGACGGGACGTCCGGGGCGGCTGCCACCGGCGGGGCCCAGGAGACGGACGGGCGTCCCGGTGACGGCCCGGCTGCCCCGGGCGCGACCGGTGCGCCGGCCGGCGGTTACGTGCCGACTCAACTGGTGTCCCAACTGGACGCGTCCGCAATGGACTTGAGCGCGGTCGACGGCCCGGGTGGCGCGGCCGGTGCCGACGGCTCCGGCGGTTCCGGCGGTTCCGGTGCCGAGGGTTCCGGCGCGGGTGGTCGCGGGGGCGGGGTGCACGCCGCGGCGACGATGCTCGCGGACGGCGCGGCCCTGCAGGCGCCCGCGCCCGGTCCGGGCGCTGCCGGTGGTCCTGGTGGGCCCGGCGGTGCCGGCGGTCCCGGCTTGCCGCCCCCGCCGCCGCCCGGCCCGTTGGGCGCGCCGAAGCCCGTGGGAGCGTCCGGCAAGTCCGGCGGCACGGTGCCCAGCGGCCAGGACGGTCCGCCCCCGCCGCCTCCGCCGCCGCCCGCTCCGCTGGCCGGTGCCGGCGGTGGCGGTGGGGTGCACGCCGCGGCGACGATGCTCGCGGACGGCGCCGCACTGTCCGCCGGCCCGGGCGGGCCGCCCGCCGCCGGCCCCGGCATGCCGCCGGCTCCGCCGATGGCCCCGCCGGCGCCGCCCGGTCCGCAGCCCGGTCCGCCCGGGGTGCCGGGTCCTGGAGTGCCGGGCCCCGGCGGCCAGGGGGCTCCGGGCGGGCAGGGCGCGCCCGGAGCGTACGGCTACCCGCCGGCGCCCAGCGGTCAGCCGACCGTCGGCCCCGGCTACATGGCCGTCCTGAGCTACCGCGCCCCGGACGGCAGCGAGCAGAAGATCGTGCGCCGCTCGGCGCCGGGCACGCCGCACCCGGAGTGGCAACTGCTGCACGAGCTGCGCGCGCTGAACGTCCCGCCGCAGCAGGTGGTGGAGCTCCACACCGAGCTGGAGTGCTGTGATCTGCCCGGTGGCTACTGCGCCCGGATGATCCGGGAGACCTGGCCGCAGGTCCGGATCAGCCACACCGCCGCGTACGGCAAGGACCACGCGTCGCGGCAGCAGGGCGTCCGGCACCTGGTCGAGCACCAGGGCGAGCTGCACCAGGTCGCCGACGGGCCGGCGCGGCCCGCGCCGGTGCGGGCGCCGTTGCCGCACCCGTCGCAGGTGCAGCCGGTGCCGCCGGCGCCGCCGCAGGCGATCGGGCACGAACTGGAGCAGGCGTTCGGGCCGCAGGGGGTCTTCCGCTTCGACCAGCGGGCGGTCTCCCGGCAGGGCGTGCCGGACGTCGTCGCGCAGACCCTGGTCTGGGCCGGGTTGCCGGTCGACTTCGGGCCGTTCTTCTGGGCGCAGGCGCAGCCGGGGCGGCCGGTGCCGACGCTGGCGGAGCTGGCGATGGAACGACGGGTGCAGCCGTCGCCGGACGCCGGTTCGTACCTGGTGATGGGCAACGACTTCGGGCGCCAGCTGTGCGTCCAGTACGGGACCGCGAACATCGTGGCCGTCCCGTTGGAGGCAGGACCCGGCGGGCAGCCCGTCGCGCCGCAGTTCGTGAACAGCGGGCTGCCGGAGTTCGTGCGGTGCCTGGCGATGCTGGGGCGGATGTGGCGCCTGCGGTACGGGCTGACGCCCGACCAGGCCGGCCGTTGGACGGTGGACTTCCAGGCGCAGCTGGTGGCGTTGGACCCGCCGGCGCTGGGGTCCCCGGAGACGTGGTGGTCGGTCCTGCTGGAACAGATGTGGGACGGCTTGTTGTAGGCGGCGGCGCGCGGCGCGGTTGCGGAGCCCGGAGCGGTTGCACGGGCCGTCCGTAGCCGCGCCGCGCCGTTATGCCGCGTGCCGTGCGTGATGATGCGCCGCGGGCGGTTGAGGCGGCCCCGCCCGCGCCGGTGCCGGTACCCCACAGGGCAAGCCGGCGTCCGTGCTTCCGACGCCCGCGCCGCCGTTCGGGCGACGGCGATCCGGGTGCCGCCGGCCCGACCGTCAACCGGCCACCCGGGCCGCGCAGGCCGCCGGCCCGGCCCGCAGGGGTGCGCCCTCGACCCCTCCCGGCCCCCACCGTTCAGGCCGTGCGCCGTGACGGCGAACTCGCCCTGACGAGCCCCCGAGTTCCCTGAGTTCCCCGAGTCGCCGGAGCCCCCCGGAATGCCCGGACGGCTGACGGAAGCGGGGCGACGCAGGGGCGACGCAGGGGTGGCGCCGTGGCGCGCGGGACGCCTCGGCAACGTGGGAGGTGGCGAAACCCCCTGGCGGGCGAAGATCCAATTCCGGCTTCTGGTGGCAAATGGCGCATCCTTGTGGGAAGGAATGGGCGGAGTGTCGTGATGAGGCCGCTTCGGGCCGATCCAGAAAGATGTGCGCCGGACTGTGCGGAAGCTTGCGGGTTCGCGCCACTGCTGTGCGCAGCGGAGAGGGGCTTGAGGGATGAGTACTTCGGTTTCGCCTCACGGGTTCGAGACCGTACGAGGGCGCGGCTATCGGCCGGAGGACGTGGACCGGCGCGTCGAGGGGCTCTCGATCGACCGCGATTCCTGCTGGGAGCGTGCCGCCCGGCTGACGGTCCTGGCCAACGAGATGGAAGCCGAACTCGACGAACTGCAGGGCTACGTCGCCCAGTTGCCGGAGCAGACGTACGAGTCCCTCGGTGAGCAGGCGCGGCTGATCCTGACGACCGCGGAGTCCGAGGCGGTGCGGCTGCTGACCGGGGCGGAGGCGGACGCGGAGCGGGCGCACGACGACACGGCCGAGTACGCGCAGCAGGTCCAGGACGCGGCGGACGAGGCGGCGCAGCGGCTGCGTGCGGAGGCCGCGGAGGACGCGCGCCACACCGAGAAGGCCGCGACCGACGAGGCGGCGGAGCTCGTGACGGAGGCCGGCCAGGAGGCCGAGCAGGCGCGGGCCGAGGCGGCGGAGGAACTGGCCGAGACCCGGCGGCGCACCGAGCGGCTGCTGAAGGACCAGGAGGCCCGGCACACCGAGGAGTGGGACGCCCTGGAGCGGGAGCTGGCGCGGCTGGAGAACGAGATGGACCAGCGGGTCGCCGAGTTGGACGCCCACGGGGAAGCGGTGATGGCCGAGCGGCGGCGCCTGACGGCGGAGACCGAGGAGTCCGCGCGGCACCGGCTGGAGGACGCCGACGCACGGGCGGCGGAGCTGCTGGCGCAGGCCAAGGTCGAGCTGGAGCGGATCGAGCGGACGACCGAGCGGGTCGTGCGGGAGCACGACGAGGCGCGCGAGGAGGTCCGGGTGCACATGACGCACGTGCGGAACAGCCTGGCGGCGTTGACGGGGAAGGACCCGGCGCAGTTCTCCGGTGCGGGGGCGGGCGCCGGGTCGCCGGCGCCCGGGACGAGCACGGGTGCGGGTACGACTACGGGTGCGGCCGCGGAGCCGGAGCGGGAGCCGGACGCCCAGGAGACCCGGGAGACGGAGCTGCCGCGGGCGGACCGGGGCGGCCAGGGCCGGCGCTAGGGCACCGGTCGGCGGCCGTGCCCCGTGGCTCCGTGGGCGGGCGGGCCGCCGCCGTCAGCCGGCGGACGGGGTGCTCGCGCCGTCGTTCCTGCCGGTGTCCCCGAGGGGGCGGGCGTCCCCGGCGGCAACGCCCCCCGAGGTGACCGCGTCGCCGGTCGTGCCGGCAGCGGTGGCGTCGGGCGCGGTCTCGGCGGGAGGCGTCGGCTGGGCGTCCGGGTGGACGGGGAAGCGGCGCGGGGCCAACACCAGGACGCTGAGGAAGGCGAGGGCGGCGGCGGCCGCGGCGCCGAGGTAGACGTGCTCGACGGTGGTGGCGACGGCCCGCCGGAGGTAGTCGGCGGTGCCGGCGGCGAGCGTGCCGGCGTGTTGCAGGGCGCGGGAGACGGCGTCCAGGTCGTGCGGGAGGCCGGCGCGGATGGCCGCCGGGGCGTGGGTGAGGCGGTCGTTGAGGGTCGCGTTGGCGACGGCGCCGAAGAGGGCCGCGCCGAGGGACTGGCCGACCTGGCGGCAGAAGAGGATCGAGGCGGTGGCGGTGCCGCGTTCGGCGTAGCCGACGGAGGACTGGACGCCGATGATCAGCGGGAGTTGGAAGAGGCCGAGCGTGGCCCCCAGGGTGAGCATGAGCAGGGCGGGCTGCCAGGCGGCGCCGGGATAGGGGAGCAGGGGGAAGGCGAGCAGGACGAGGGCGGCGCCGCCGATGCCGAGGAGGGCGCAGCTGCGGATGCCGATGCGGTTGTAGACGCGGCTGCTGAAGGCGGCGGATATCGGCCAGCTCAGGGTCATCACGGAGAGCACGAAGCCGGCGGCGATCGGGCCGAGGCCGAGGACGGCCTGGGCGTAGGTGGGCAGGAAGACCGTCGGGGCGACCATCAGCAGCCCCAGGGCGCCCAGCGCGACGTTGACGGCGGAGATGGTGCGGCGGCGCCAGACCCAGCCGGGAATGATCGGTTCGGCGGCGCGGCGTTCGATCAGGACGGTGGCGAGGGTGGCCACGGCGCTGCCGGCGAACAGCAGGAGGGACGGCGGGGAGAGCCACGGCCAGGCGGTGCCGCCCTGGACGAGGGCGGTGAGCAGCAGGCCGCCGGCGGCGAAGACGGCGAGCGCGCCGGGCCAGTCGACGCGGGTGCGGGTGCGGGTGCCGGCGGTCGGCCGGTCGCGGTGGACGTCGTGGAAGTGGCGGACGATCAGCCAGAGGGCGACCGCCCCGACGGGCAGGTTGACCAGGAAGATCCAGCGCCAGTCGCCGTAGGTGGTGAGCAGGCCGCCCAGCGCGGGGCCGGCCACCGCCGAGGTGGCCCAGACGCTGGAGAGCCTGGCCTGGATCTTGGGGCGTTCCTTCATCGGGTAGAGGTCGGCGGCGATGGTCTGGACGGTGCCTTGGAGGGCGCCGCCGCCCAGCCCCTGGAGGACGCGGAAGGCGATCAGCGAGCCCATGTTCCAGGCGCCGGCGCAGGCCAGGGAGCCGATGAGGAACAGCACGATGCCGGTGAGCAGGATCGGCTTGCGGCCGTAGGTGTCGGAGAGCTTGCCGTAGACGGGGAGGGTGACGGTGACGGCGAGCAGGTAGCCGGAGAAGAGCCAGGAGAAGACGGCGAAGCCGCCGAGGTCGCCGACGATCTGCGGGACGGCGGTGGCGATGATCGTCGAGTCGAGGGCGGCCAGCGCCATGCCGAGCATCAGGGCGGCGACGACCGGGCCGCGGCGGGCGGCGGCCGGCCCGTCGGGTGGCTGGTTCCCGATGCCGTTGCGGCCCGTGCCGTGACTGTCCTCGGTGGTGCGGCTCACCGTGGCCCCCCTCCTGCCCTGCTGCGGCGTGACCGACCCGGTGTGCGCCCCGCCCCGCGCGGCCGGTGCCCGGGCGACCGGGGTCCGTGCGGTGGGCATACGTGTAGTCGGCACGATTCCGCTGGACACCCTTGCACGCGCGGTGGCCGGGCGGAATGGGGTTTCTCGCAGCGTGGACGGCGGCGCCGGCCGTCGCGGCGGCCGGTTGTCGGCGGGCCGGCGTAAGGTGGTCAGCCCTGGTCCGTGTGCGCCCGCCGGCGCCGTCGAGGGGTGGCGGACCGGTCGCGTTGTTCGCCTCGCTGGGACGGAACCTTTTCATGAGCCTGAGTGGTCTGCTCGACGCCGTCGTACGGGACCCGGCGCTTACCGAAGCGGTCAAGGCCGCGGCCGACGGGCACCGGCCGCACGTCGACCTGGTCGGGCCGCCGGCCGCCCGCCCGTTCGCGGTGGCGGCGCTGGCGCGGCGCACCGGCCGCCCGGTGCTGGCGGTGACCGCCACGGGCCGGGAGGCCGAGGACCTGGCCGCCGCGCTGCGCTCGCTGATGCCGGCCGGCGAGGAGAACTCCGTCGTGGAGTTCCCGTCCTGGGAGACGCTGCCGCACGAGCGGCTCTCGCCGCGCTCGGACACCGTCGGCCGGCGCCTGGCGGTGCTCCGCCGGCTGGCCCACCCGAGCGCCGACGACCCGACGGCCGGCCCGGTGTCGGTGGTGGTCGCGCCGATCCGTTCCGTGCTCCAGCCGCAGGTCAAGGGGCTGGGCGAGCTGGTGCCCGTGAGTCTGCGGACGGGCCGGACGGCCGATCTCGAAGCGGTCGTCGACGGCCTGGCGGCGGCCGCCTACGCGCGCGTCGAACTCGTCGAGAAGCGCGGCGAGTTCGCGGTCCGCGGCGGCATCCTGGACGTCTTCCCGCCGACCGAGGAGCACCCGCTGCGGGTGGAGTTCTGGGGCGACGACGTCGAGGAGATCCGGTACTTCAAGGTCGCCGACCAGCGGTCCCTGGAGGTGGCCGAGCACGGGCTGTGGGCGCCGCCGTGCCGCGAGCTGCTGCTGACCGACGAGGTGCGGGCACGGGCCGCGGACCTCGCCGAGCAACACCCGGAGCTGGGCGAACTGCTGGGCAAGATCGCCGAGGGGATCGCCGTCGAGGGCATGGAGTCGCTGGCCCCGGTGCTGGTCGACGACATGGAGCTGCTGCTGGACGTGTTGCCGAAGGGCAGCATGGCGGTGGTCTGCGACCCGGAGCGGGTCCGGACCCGCGCGGCCGACCTGGTGGCGACGAGCCAGGAGTTCCTCCAGGCGTCCTGGGCGGCCAGCGCCGGGGGCGGCGCGGCCCCGATCGACGTGGGCGCGGCGTCCCTGTGGGGCATCGCGGACGTCCGGGACCGGGCCCGTGAACTGGGCATGATGTGGTGGTCGGTGTCGCCGTTCGCGGCCGACGAGGCGGAGGCCGACGGGGACACCCTCACGTTGGGCATGCACGCCCCCGAGACGTACCGCGGCGACACCCAGCGGGCGCTGGCCGACACCAAGCAGTGGCTGGCGGACGGCTGGCGGACGGTGTTCGTCACCGAGGGCCACGGTCCGGCGGCCCGCACCGTCGAGGTGCTGGGCGGCGAGGGCATCGCCGCGCGCCTGGAGGCCGACCTCGGCGAGATCGCGCCGTCGGTGGTGCACGTGGCGTGCGGATCGATCGACAACGGCTTCGTCGACCCCGGCCTGAAGGTCGCGGTGCTGACGGAGACGGACCTGTCCGGGCAGAAGGCCGCCGGCAAGGACGCCGCCCGGATGCCGGCCCGCCGCCGCAAGCAGATCGACCCGCTCACCCTCCAGGCCGGTGACTTCATCGTCCACGAGCAGCACGGCGTGGGCCGGTACATCGAGATGGTGCAGCGCACCGTCCAGGGCGCCACCCGCGAGTACCTCCTCGTGGAGTACGCGCCGGCCAAGCGCGGCCAGCCCGGGGACCGGCTGTACATCCCCACCGACCAGTTGGAGCAGGTCACCAAGTACGTGGGGGGCGAGGCGCCGACGCTGCACCGGCTCGGCGGCGCGGACTGGACGAAGACCAAGGCGCGCGCCAAGAAGGCCGTCAAGGAGATCGCCGCCGACCTGATCAAGCTGTACTCCGCCCGGATGGCGGCCCCCGGGCACGCCTTCGGCACGGACACGCCCTGGCAGCGCGAGCTGGAGGACGCCTTCCCGTACGTGGAGACGCCCGACCAGCTCACCACCATCGCCGAGGTCAAGGAGGACATGGAGAAGTCGGTCCCGATGGACCGGCTGATCTGCGGCGACGTCGGCTACGGCAAGACCGAGATCGCGGTCCGGGCCGCCTTCAAGGCCGTCCAGGACGGCAAGCAGGTGGCGGTGCTGGTCCCCACCACCCTCCTCGTGCAGCAGCACTTCGGCACCTTCACCGAGCGCTACGGCCAGTTCCCGGTCAACGTCCGGGCACTGTCGAGGTTCCAGACGGACACCGAGGCCAAGGCGGTCCTCCAGGGGCTGCGGGAGGGCGCGGTGGACATCGTCATCGGCACCCACCGGCTGTTCTCGTCCGAGACCAAGTTCAAGGACCTGGGCCTGGTCATCGTCGACGAGGAGCAGCGGTTCGGCGTCGAGCACAAGGAGCAGCTGAAGAAGCTCCGGGCCAACGTCGACGTGCTGACGATGTCCGCGACGCCGATCCCACGGACCCTCGAAATGGCGGTCACCGGCATCCGGGAGATGTCGACGATCACCACGCCGCCCGAGGAGCGGCACCCGGTCCTGACCTTCGTCGGCCCCTACGAGCAGAAGCAGATCGGCGCTGCGATCCGCCGTGAACTGCTCCGCGAGGGCCAGGTCTTCTACATCCACAACCGCGTCGAGTCCATCGACCGGGCGGCGGCCCGGCTCCGGGAGATCGTGCCCGAGGCCCGCGTCCAGACCGCCCACGGCCAGATGGGGGAGACGCAGCTGGAGCAGGTCGTCGTCGACTTCTGGGAGAAGAAGTTCGACGTCCTGGTCTCCACCACGATCGTGGAGTCCGGCATCGACATCTCCAACGCCAACACCCTGATCGTCGAGCGCGGCGACAACTTCGGCCTCAGCCAGCTGCACCAGCTGCGCGGCCGGGTCGGTCGTGGTCGGGAGCGCGGCTACGCCTACTTCCTCTACCCGCCGGAGAAGCCGCTCACCGAGACCGCGCACGAGCGGTTGGCGACCATCGCCCAGCACACCGAGATGGGCGCCGGCATGTACGTCGCCATGAAGGACCTGGAGATCCGCGGTGCGGGCAACCTCCTCGGCGGCGAGCAGTCCGGCCACATCGCGGGCGTCGGCTTCGACCTGTACGTCCGGATGGTCGGCGAGGCGGTCGCCGACTACCGCGCGTCCTTGGAGGGCGGCGAGGAGGAGCAGCCGCCGCTGGAGGTCAAGATCGAACTCCCGGTGGACGCGCACGTGCCGCACGACTACGCGCCGGGCGAGCAGCTGCGGCTCCAGGCGTACCGGGCGATCGCCTCGGCCACCTCCGAGGAGGACGTCGCGGCGGTCCGCGAGGAACTCACCGACCGCTACGGCAAGCTGCCCGAGCCGGTGGAGAACCTCCTCCTGGTCGCCGGCCTGCGGATGCTGGCCCGCGCCTGCGGCGTCAGCGACATCACCCTCCAGGGCTCCAACATCCGCTTCGGGCCGGTGGAGCTGCGGGAGTCCCAGGAGCTGCGCCTCAAGCGGCTGCATCCCCGGACGGTCCTCAAGCCGGCCACCCGGCAGATCCTGGTCCCGCGCCCGACGACCGGCCGGATCGGCGGCAAGCCGGTGGTGGGGCGGGAACTGCTGGCGTGGGTCGGCGAGTTCCTCACGACGATCTTGGGCTGATCTGCGGTTGGTTTTCTCGGCCGTGGGGGTGCGGTTTCGCCTTCGGCGGGGGTGGGTTCGGGTGGGGGCGTCGGTTGGTGGGTGGTGCCGGGGTCGGGCCTGCGGGGGCGTTGTGCA